>CAMBZR010000027.1 GCA_945872285.1 Bordetella parapertussis
CCAAACCCACGATTTGCAACGCAGCTTCAAGGTGCGTGCGGGTTTGTTCAAACCCAATCAAACGCTGCACGCCGTCAACGGTATCAACCTTTCAGTTAACCGAGGCGATGTCTTGGGGATTGTGGGCGAGTCAGGCTGCGGCAAATCGACGCTTGCCCGTATGCTGTTAGGGTTGACGCCACCGAGCTTCGGTCGCGTGTCGTTTGACGGACAAGACCTAAGCAAGATTGATCGGCGCGAGCTAGCCAAACGTGTTCAGCCGATTTTTCAAGATCCGTATTCGTCACTGAATCCGAGGCGTACCATTGCTTCGATTGTTGCGTTTCCGTTAGATGTGGCGGGTCTTGGAAGCAAAGCCGAGCGTCGCAATAAAGCTCTTGAAATGCTTGAACGCGTGGGCTTACCTGCGCGCTATGCTGACAACACGCCTGGGCAATTATCGGGCGGGCAACGCCAACGGGTTGCGATTGCTCGTGCCCTAGTGATGCACCCAGAGATCGTGGTGTGCGATGAGCCTACTTCAGCCTTAGATGTTTCAGTGCAAGCGCAGATCTTGAATCTGCTTTTAGACTTGCGCAAAGAATTTAATCTGACCTATGTGTTTATCAGTCACAACTTAGCCGTAGTTGAGCACATCGCCACGCAAGTGGCCGTTATGTATCTTGGTCGCGTGGTTGAGCTCGCGCCCACGGCAGAGCTTTTTAAAAACCCTCGCCATCCGTATACGCAAGCCTTACTCGCGTCTGTGCTCACGCCAGAGCCAGGCCTAGGCCTACCTGACCTTGGCCTTGGGCTCTCGTTTCCCGATCCTCTGCACCCCCCGTCAGGGTGCACGTTTCATCCGCGTTGCCCCCAAGCAACTGCCGAGTGCTCTATGCGATCGCCTGAGTTATTAAAAAATGGGCTGGGTGTGGTGGCTTGTCATTTGTATGACACTGAAGACTTGAAAGTTTCTAGCTAAAAGTTAGGTGACTTGGCTTGTAGTTCAAGCTGCATAGGGACATTCTGCGATAGGTCTTGACTCTGACAATTCAATTTAGTAGCCTTTTTAGTTTATTTCAATCAATGCTATTGAGGTTTTTTGCCATGAACATTCGCCGTATTTTATTGTTGTCTGCGCTCATCACACTCCCAACGAGTGGCGCTTGGTCACAGAGCAAAGACGTCACGCCCTCAGCCAACCCAGCTGCGGCTGCACCCGCTACGGCCCCTGTCGCTGCACCAACCCCCGCAGCTGCAGCGCAACCGCCTGCAGCACAAACAGCACCTGCTGTTGCAAAGTCTGCGACCAAAACAATCAAGACAAGCGAAGGAACCTTTACTGCGATGCGCGGTGCGAAAGGCATTTACTGGAATTACACGCCAACCGACAGCGGTTATAGCGTCATTTTGAAAGAGACAGAAAATACCGAAAAAAGTATTGCTCTTGAGGGCTATGGGTTGAAATTTGCGATTGACCCAGTCGCCTTAAGACTGATCTCCACTCACGGTACAACACGAAAAGCGGTCAACATTGATGAGGCATCTAGTGCGATCAACGCAGATAACGTCATCGAAATTACCTATAGTACCGGCAAATTTAGCTTTATCGAAGACGTTACCGGGCACCAAGACGTGTGGGAACTCACGCTGAAAGACGGCACAAAATATCAATTGACGGATCAAGGTGGGCTCATGCTCTATGACCCAATTCGCAAAATACTTATCGGCTTAGACATTGACAAAAAGCTCATCACGTTTGATGTCGAAGCTAAAAAACCGCAGACGCAAAAAATGACTGACCTGCGCGCTGCTCAGTAAGCGAGCGAATGAACAACCCGGTTGAAATCAGAAACAAGCCTCAGGCTAAAAACAAGACATCATGGCGGACCTCAACAACAGCATCACTGAGACAACAACAACAGGTTGGTTGAGCCGCATCGGCTCAAGCCTTGTGGGCGTGCTGATCGGTATGATTCTTTTACCCTGTGCGATTTTTTTACTCTCTTGGAACGAAGGTCGTGCCGTCACAGCTGCCACGGGTTTAAAAAGAGGCTTGAGTACGATTGTCGAAGTCAGTGCTGACACAGTTAACCAACAAAATAATTCAAAATTGGTTTATCTCAATGGCACAGTGAGTGGGGCCACCCCAGCGGTTGATCCGTGGAACAAACTCTCGGCCACCGGCCTAGTGCGCTTGCAACGTAAAGTTGAGATGTACCAGTGGTTAGAAAAAGAAACCGAGACAAAAATCAATAATGTCGGAGGCTCGCAAACGACACAAAAAACGTACACCTACTCGTTAGACTGGGCTGAAACCGCAACCAACTCGGCACAGTTTAAGGTTCCGGCAGGGCATCAAAATCCTGCAATGCCGTTAAAGTCGCAAACATTCGATGCAAACCCAGTCAAAATCGGGGCTTTTACCTTAGACAAAAGTTTAGTGCAAGACTTGACTAACTTTGAAGCAGTTGAAACGCTCACCCAGGCACCTACAGGCTACAGAGTTCAGGGCAGTGTTCTTTACAAAGGTGCAAACCCAGATCAACCCGTACTAGGCGACGTACGTGTCACCTATCGCGCGATTGCAGCGCAAACCTATTCAATCGCTGCGCAACAAAACAACAACACCTTGACCACCTATCACGACACAAAAAATGACTACAAGATTGCGCTGATTGAATCTGGCGTGGTTACTGCGCAAAAGCTCTTCGCCGATCAAGCCTCGACTGAAAAAATGATTACTTGGGCTTGTCGCATTGGTGGCTTTCTGTTGTTACTGCTTGGCTTCATCCTCATCATGGGCCCGCTCACAATGCTGGTCGCCTTTTTGCCTTTCTTAGAAAGTTTAGTGGGCATCGGCACCTTTTTAGTTGCTCTGGGCTTATCCATACCCATTACGCTTGTCACAATCGCAGTTGCTTGGTTAGCCAGCCGGCCCTTAATCGGCGGTGGCCTCTTAATCGCCGCAGCCGCCGCAGTGTGGGCGATTCGCAATGTGGCGGTCAAGAAAAAGGCTGCAACAGCCAGAGCCTAGCATCAGCCCAACACGCGCTCGTCAGCGCAGCGTGTATTCAAATGCCCAGTAGTACTGCCAGGTCGTATACGCGGGTTGCACCCCAAACGATGCGACTAACTCGCACAGATCAAATTCATTTGGATAATTTTTAAGCACGCGGTGGCTTGAGCCATCTGCTAACTTGCGGATTTGATACGTGTTGCCCTCTGAATCAGGCTCTGTCAGTGGCGTGCTGTTGCCCTCGACATACAAGTTATCAAGCATCACCACACGTGCGCCTGATTTAAGGGCTTTGTTCAAACCCAACAAAAACTCTTTTTGACGCGCGAGTGGTACGTGCGAAAACCAAAAGCCTGCAAAAGCCGCATCATACGGTTCGACTACGGCAGGCAACACATAGGCATCACCCACCAGCCACTGAGCACGTGCATTGTTGGACCTGGTCTGTGCGATTTGTAATGTTTCAGCTGAAGCGTCTAAGCCCAATACACTGGCAGCAACTGGTGCAATGAATTGAGTCCAGTAACCGGTACCAGCCGCAATCTCAAGTACCCGTGCACCTTCAAATCTTGCAGGCAGCCATTGTTCAATCAACCGTAAATCAGCTTGACGCTCGGGCTTGGCGTAAATTTGGTCGTATTCTTTTGCACGTGCGGCGTAATACTCTTTCATGCGGCGCCTATCTCAAGGTACATAACGAACAGCATGCAACACCCTGATGACATGGTCATGACGCAACAAAAATTAGTGCTGCAAAATCTTCGACAAAAATTGCTGCGCACGCTCGCTCTTTGCTTGAGTAAAGAAAGCCTCTTTAGTGGCATCTTCAACGATCTCGCCCTCATCCATGAAAACCACGCGATGAGCGACTTTGCGGGCAAAGCCCATTTCGTGTGTCACCACCATCATGGTCATGCCTTCTTTGGCTAAGGTGACCATCACATCCAATACTTCACCCACCATTTCTGGGTCGAGCGCGGAGGTCGGTTCATCAAACAACATCACCACAGGATCCATACTGAGCGCACGCGCGATGGCCACGCGTTGCTGCTGACCGCCAGACAACTGGCCCGGATGCTTATCTTTGTGTGCGGTCAGGTCAACGCGATCCAGCATCTTCAAGCCGCGTTCTAAAGCCTCTGCGGGGCTGCGACCCAACACCTTGATTTGTGCCAAGGTCAGGTTTTCAGTGACACTCAGGTGCGGAAACAATTCAAAATGTTGAAACACCATGCCGACCTGACTGCGCAGCTTGGGCAGATCGGTTTTAGGATCATGTAGCGCCACACCATTAATCGTGAGCTTGCCTTGCTGAAACGGTTCAAGCGCATTGACGCATTTGATGAGGGTCGATTTACCCGAGCCCGACGGTCCGCAAACGACCACCACTTCGCCACGATTGACCTGGGTGGTGCAGTGCTTCAAGACATTGAAGCTGCCATACCATTTAGAGACATCTTCAATCGCAATCATTTGTTCTGACATAAAGGTTCCTAGTACTTAAGTTCGAGTCATAGCCGCTCTGCTCAGTCCCTGCATTGTGACACGGATCAGAGCCGAAAACGCTTTGATTTTATTAGCTATTATCTGCTCGCGCTAACAAGGCAGCCCTGAAAACGATTTTGAGGCGAGGCCTCGAAACAAGTCCTAAACCTCCCCTGTGAACAACCAATAGGTTTGCACCTATAATTTTGCTTTGCCGTGCGTACCGCGTGTTTGCGACCGAGAATAATGAAAACCATCGATTCGATTAAAAATGCCTTTAAGCAAGGCCAACGTTCTGAGGCAATTCAAGCCTGTGCTCAACTTTGCGCGGCCGAGCCGACTAACCTTGAGCCCAAACGGCTATTAGCCTTGATGTACGTGGTGCTTGGAAACTTTGCGCAAGCAAAAGCAGGCTACCAGGCCGTACTTGCCTTGCGGCCAAACGATGGCGATGCACTCTTTAATCTGGCCGTCTGCGAACGAGAATTGCAACACCTTGACGCCGCCGTCGAGGCCTACACCACTTACACCAAAGCACAGCCAAATGCGATTGAAGGCTGGGTCAATCTTGCTGAATGTCATCAGCAACTTGGCCAATACCAACAAGCCATTGCCGTAGCCGAACGGGCCATTAAGATCACACCCACCTCGTTTCGATCCTGGTTGATTAAGGCAGACGCCTTGAAGGCTGCGGGCGATTACACCGCGGCGATCCATCAATATAAAAACGCCAACCAATGCGAGCCTAACGCAGCCTCATACCTTGGCATGGGCTTAGCCCAACAAGCGCTTAAACAAGCACCACAAGCCTTAGAGTCATTGACCAAAGCATTGAGCATTGCTCAAAACTTACTGCCCGCTCTGCTTGCCCGCGCTGAGATTTTAGATGCCATGGGCCACGCGCAAGAAGCCTTAGCCGATTACCGCGCCGCCTTAGCGATCAAGCCTGATCACGAGCAAGCTCTTAAAAACGCCTCTGGCTTATTAGTCGCACTGAATCGCGGCACCGAAGCACTCGAGCTGTTTAACAAGGCTCTTGAAGTCTCGCCCAATCTGTTAGTCGCCAAGCTCGGTTCGGCTTGGGCCACCAGCAAGATGGTGCCACTGTGGCACGTGCCCATGATGAACGAGGCACACCGCAATGATGCCTACTACGAGGGCATCAAAACAGCAGTGAAGCCCGGAAAACTCGTGTTAGAGATTGGTGCGGGTTCGGGCTTGTTGTCGATGATGGCAGCCAAGCTTGGCGCCACGCAAGTCGTTGCCTGCGAGGCCGAGCCCTTAGTCGCAAAAACCGCCACCACAATTGTTAAGACCAATGGCTTTGCAGACACCGTCACGATCCTGTCAAAAATATCGTACGACGTTGAGCTGGGCAAAGACTTACCTGAAAAAGCCGATGTACTGATTCACGAGATTTTTGATAGCGCCATCATTGGTGAACATGTACTACCGGCGATTGAAGACGCAAAAAAGCGCTTGCTAAAATCAGACGCTCTCATTGTGCCGCATGCGGCCAGCATCATGATCGCTTTAATGGGCGGCGAAGCGGCTGGTAAATATCTGCGGGTTGAAAATAGCCATGGCTTTGACCTATCGGGCTTCAACGCCATTGCTTCGAAAAAAATCCCGTTCTATCGCGAAGATATTGCACTCGTACCAATGAGCGCGCCGGTTGATGCGTTTCGTTTTGACTTTATGAAGCAGGATTCATATCCTACCGAGGACAAGATTTTAGAACTTACCGCCACAGCAAAGGGCCTTTGTTACGGCGTGGTGCAATGGATTCGCATCGAGCTTGATGCCACCACCACCTGGGAAAACCCCCCAACTGATATTCGCTCAACGACAGCGTGGCAACGAACAATTTATCGTTTTGATCAGCCCTTGCAGTTAACAAAAGGCATGGTGGTTAAGATTGCCGCGAGCCACGACCGCGCTTCGCCTTGGTTTGATTTAGCTAAATAATCAACGCACTGCGATCTTTGCCTGCAAACGCTTGACCAGCATCGAAGCGCCAAACGAAATCATAAAGTACACCAGCGCCGCGAAGATATACATCTCGACCAAGCGGCCATCGCGCTGAGCCACTTTGCTGGCTGCACCTAAGAAGTCGGTTAACGACAACACGTAGACCAGAGAAGTGTCTTGAAACAAAATAATTGACTGGGTCAACAACAGAGGTGTCATCGCCCGGAAGGCCTGAGGCAGCACGATATAACCCATCACTTGGTGATAACGCATACCAAGCGCCTGAGCCGCAGCAAACTGACCGCTCGGCACCGCTTGAATACCCGCCCGCATAATTTCTGAAAAGTAAGCCGCTTCAAACAATGAAAAGGTTACCAGCGCCGACATGAATGCCCCAACAGCCATCGGCCGTTCAGAGCCCAACACCCACTGCCCGATGTAGGGCAGCAAAAAATAAAACCAAAAGATCACCAAGACTAACGGTAGCGAACGAACAATATTGACATAGGTCGTGGCGATGCGTTGCAGCACCACAAAGTTTGATAAGCGCATCAGCGCCAGTATCGTGCCTAAGACGATGCCAGCCCCTGTTGCCAGACCGGTCAACATCAAGGTGAACGACATGCCGTCTTTAAACAGATAAGGCCAGCTGCGCGCGATCACATCAAAATCAAACTGACTAAACATGGCGCGCCTTTAGTGAACAACCACGTTCGCCGACGTGCCCAAGTAGCCTGGCACGGCGATCGACTTTTCAAGACGACGCATCAGTATCGTGACAATCATATTCGTCAACAGATACAACAAGGTCGCCACAGTAAAAGCCTCAAACACTTGAAACGAAAATTCTTGCATCGAACGCGCACGCGCGGTGAGCTCCATGAGCCCGATCGTCAAGGCAACCGAAGTATTTTTAATGGTGTTCAATAATTCAGAGGTCAGTGGTGGGAAAATAATCCGCAATACCATGGGCATTAACACGTAGCGATACGTTTGCGCGGTGGTCATGCCTAGCGCAGTGCTCGCCATTCGCTGCCCCACTGGCAACGACTCAATCCCAGCACGAACCTGCTCGGCGACACGCGCCGACATAAACAAACCTACTCCTAACACCCCGTTATAAAACGCGGCGTTAGGCAATTGCTTGAGCCAGTCACCGAAACGCTCGGGGACTAGCTCGGGCACAACGAAATACCAAAGGAACAGTTGCACCAGCAACGGTATGTTGCGAAAGACCTCAACGTACGCATTGCCGACAAGGCGACCGGTGCGACTTGGCAAGGTGCGCAGCACACCAATTGTCACGCCCAGCAAGAGCGCAATCATCCAAGCAAAAAACGCTGTGGTCAGCGTCCACACCAGACCGGAAAGCAGCATCTCGAGATAGTTGCCCTTGCCTTCAGGCGACACCTCAAACAAAATGCCCCAGTTCCACTTGTAATTCATGCTGCGATCCTATCAATAGCTAGCAGGATCTGGATTGTTAGTTGGGTTGGCCAACGCTTTCTTCATTTTGTCGGTCATTGGTTGATTCAAGACTAAGCTTTTAGGTGGTACGGCCTTATCAAACCACTTTGAATACAAGGCTGGCATCTCGGCCGACTTGTAAAGTTTACTTGCGGCAGCGGTTGCCATCTTGTTAAACGGTGCATCGTCACGTGGCATCATGAAGCCATAGGGCTCGGGATCTGAAAGTGTGTCGCTCGAAATCGCGAAGTCACTTGGCTTTTTAGAGCCTGCAACCAGACCTGCCAACAAAATGTCATCCATCACAAACGCAACAGCACGACCCGTTTCAACCATCAAAAAGGCTTCAGGGTGATCTTTAGCTGCCAAGATTGTCAAACCCAGATTTTGCTTTGTATTGGCCTCAGAGATTTGCTTGAGATTGGTTGAGCCTGCAGTCGACACAACAGTTTTGCCCTTCAAGCTTGCCACGTTAGTGATACCCGAACTCTTTTTGTAAACAAAACGGGTGGCAGTCAGGTAATAGGTGGGACCAAACGCAACTTGCTTTTGACGCTCAGCATTGTTGGTGGTTGAACCGCACTCAAGATCAATCGTGCCATTGGCAATCAAAGGGATGCGGGTTGCCGAAGTGACCGGAGCCAACTTGACTTGCAAATTGGGTAACTTAAGTTCTTTTTTGATTTCATTGACGATATACATGCAAATATCAACTGCGTAACCAATCACTTTTTGCTGATCGTCGAAGTATGAAAAAGGTAACGACGCATCACGATGACCAACAGTAATCGTGTTGGTGTCTTTAATTTTTTTAAGCGTGCCTGTTAAATCTTGTGCAACTGCTGTGCTACCAATCACGACTGTCGCAAGCGCAACCAGCCCGTGCTTAAGGGTTTGACGAAACATGTTTAGACTCCGGTAGATTTCTGGATAGCACTGCTTTTAAGCCTGAGGCAGGCCAAAATTAAAGACAGTACCGCTAGGGTGATTACAAAGTAATTACTCACCCCCTATTTTGCACTGCAACAGGGTATTTACGCTAGCGGGTTCGCCCTAATCGACGTTAATTTTTGCTTTTTTGACGACCTCGCCCCAGCGTGCGCGCTCTTGAGCAATGAAGGCGGTAAATTCTTGCGGGGTATCGCCGACCAGCAACGCACCATCCTCACGCATGCGTTTGGTACCCTCGGGCGATTTCAGTGCAAGCGCAACTTCGCTTTGCAAGCGCTTGATAATCGCCTCGGGCGTGCCCGCAGGCGCCATCAGCCCGTACCATTGCGAAGTTTCAAAGCCTGAGTAACCACTTTCTGCGATGGTTGGCACTTCGGGCAGTGAAGCAGCACGGGCACCTGAGCCCACCGCCAAGGGCACCAAGGCACCCCCTTTAATCTGCGCCACCAACGAAGGCAAACCATTAAACGTCGCCTGCGTTTGCCCGCCGATCAGATCGGTCAGCATGGGGCCCGATCCTTTGTAAGGTACGTGAGTTAATTCGATACCCGCCTCAGAGGCGAAGTATTCCATCGCCAAATGGCCTGCACTGCCATTGCCCGCCGACCCATAATTGATTGAGCCAGGCTTGGCTTTGGCCGCGGCAACCATATCCGCAAGCGTTTTAAACCCCGAGCGTTGACTCACGGCAATCACGTTTGGCACTTTGGCGATCAAAGAAATCGCTACAAAATCCTTCACCGAATCGTAGGGAAGCTTTGCTCCGAAGAGCGTCGGGTTCACCGCAAGCGTACCCACATGTCCGAGAATCAGCGTGTAGCCGTCAGGCGCAGCACGCTTGACTTCAACCATCGCGATATTACCGGCAGCACCTGGTCTATTTTCAACGTAAACCGATTGACCCAACTGTGTGGTCAGGCTGCTCGCAACCGAGCGCGCGACGATTTCAGACGTGCCGCCCGGAGCAAAGGGCACGACAAACCGTATCGCTTTTTCGGGGTATTGCGCCCACACATTTGAAGCACTCAACAGCACGAGCGCGCAAAGCGCGTCGCGTAACTTACGAGTTTGAGGATTATTCATCTTTGACATCTAGAAAAAAAATTGCGCCTGACACATAAAACATGCTCGACAATCAAGTGCCTGACTCATTCAGGCACTACGCGCCACTTCACGCAACAGGTTGGTCATAGGACAGCTGCCCTAAACTGCGTTAATCATTCATTTTACTAATAAACGGCTTGAGTTCGTCGCGAATACGTTCAAGCGATTTGGTCCACTCTGGGCCTGGCATAAACGCCACCAATGGCGCGTCGTTTTTGATTGTCTTCAAAAACTCTGGGTCTTCGAGTGTTGCCTTAAGGGCTTGCTGCAAGCGGTCTGCGATCTCTTGTGGCAGAGTTTTGGGTCCGGCGATCCCTCGTTCAGAACTGACGCGTACATCAATGCCAAGCTCTTTGATTGAGGGTACATCTTTGATGATTCCGACGCGCGTGGGATTCACGACAAGCATTGCCACCGCAGTGGCCGAATCGCCATAGCCGGTTAAAAACTCACCCACGCTAGTAAAGGCATAATCAACGTGTCCGCCAATCACAGCACTTTTAAAATCGCCCGCACCTTTAAAAGAAATATCCGTACCTTTTACCCCAGCGGCCTGCTCGATCTTGAGCAAAGCCTGATGCCCACTCGTACCGCGACCGCTGGTCGCAAACGATAAAGAACCGGGATCTTTTTTAAGGGCCGCTAACAATTCTGGCAGTGTTTTATATTTTGAATCCTTACGCGCCACTAACACCGCAGGGTCGTCTACGATACGCGCAATAATTTTTAGATCATCGGTTTGGTATGAAGATTGCTTGTACATCGGGATAAATACAAACCCAGGCACGTTAATAAAACCGATTGTGTAGCCGTCTGGTTTAGAGCGGGCAATATACGCTGATGAAATCTCACCACCCGCCCCCGGCTTATTGACCACAACGATACGTGCCTTGCCACCCAGTTTTTTTTCAACAAAAGGCACCAAGGCGCGTGCCATTAAATCCGTACCACCGCCAGGCGCAAACCCCACTACAAGTTCGATGGTCTGATCATCTGGCCAGGCCGCCGAACTAACCGCCGGAAAAATCCCCATCAGCGTCGCCAAACAAGCCGCTGACCATTTTTTAAAGTTATTTGTCATGAAATATTTTCCGGTGAGAGGTAAAAACGCTTAAAGACAACCGTTAGAACGGCGTCAAACCCAGCGTCTTGCGAAACCGATTTTTGATGTGTACGCCGTCACGTGAAGGCAAAGCGCGGGGCAAATCATCGGCTTTGACATAGACCTGTGCAAAAGCCACACCCGCGCGCGCCAACACGTTTTGTTGAATCGTTTTGACCTCGCTTGGATCTTTGACTTTGAACGAATTCGCAATCCCGCACGCCTTTGATACTGCTGTGAGGTCTGTGCCTAGGCTGCTATGGCTATATTGCATGCCGGTTTCACCAAAATGACCGTTATCAAGTACGACTATTGTGAGATTTTTGGGCTGCTGGGCGTTGATCGTTGCCAACGCACCCATGCCCATCAACTGCTCGCCGTCGCCGGTGATCACCAAAACTGATTTATTTGGTTGCGCCAAGGCAAGGCCAAGACCAATCGCGGCCGCGCCACCCATGGCACCCCACAGATAAAAGTTTTGATCGCGATCGCCTGCTGCGAACATATCGTAAGTTGATGAACCCAGGCCACCAACCACCAGCGCCTCGGGGCACAGACTGATGAGTTCTTTGACAAAAGCGCGACGCTCGATCGTGCCAGAAAAAGCTTGAATGTTGCTCATGATGTTTCCTATTGTGGAGAGTTATCGTGTTGAGATTGAAATGATCCGCGAGCGCTTAATTGCGCACCCATTTTTTGCGACCAATCAAACTTTGCGACAGCAAAATCGCAACACGCTCGCCCGCTTCAAATACCGAATCTAGGGCTGCACTGACGACATCCTCGACTTCGTCAGGCTTGCTCACACGATAAACCTTGATGCCCATGAGCTCCATCACGCCTTGGGTCGCTTTGCTCATCGGACCTTGCCATGGATTGAACTCAGCATACTCACCACGCATGGTGACGAGCGTCAAAAACGGAAACCGGCAGCTTTCGAGCAAAGACATCATGTTGATACAGTTACCCACACCGCTACTTTGCATTAACAGCGCATGGCGATCGCCACCTAACCAAGCGCCCGCCGCAATCGCGACGCCTTCTTCTTCTGTGGTCAAGACAATGCCACGCATATCGGGATCAGCGTGAATGCGTCGAATCACATGAGCATGACCGGCATCGGGCACATAAGACACCTGTTTAATTCCACCTTTTTTCAAGACATTAAAAATATCGTCTTGCCAAGCGTGTGTCTGACTATCATTTGGGGCTGCTTGACTACTCATGTTTGATTTTCCTGTATTGATGTCAATTCATATCATTATTGTATGTGACAGCATACCTCAATGCTGAGACTTAACGCTGCGCCGCCGGTAACGGCAAGGCTGTTTTATAACGTACTTGTTTTAACGCAAAACTTGAACGAATTTTTTCAATGCCTGGGATCGGAGTGAGTTGTTCGAGAATAAATTTTTCGAGAGCGCCAATGTCGGCAACAGCAATGCGAATTAAATAGTCGCTATCGCCCGTCATGAGATAACACTCCATCACTTCATCGTGTTCACAAATACGTTGTTCGAAGTGGGCTAACGATTCTTTATTTTGACTGGTCAGGCTGATGTTGATAAAGACGTTAAGCCCAAGACCGAGCGCAGCCGCGTTGGCCAGAGCAACATAACGATCGATGACGCCAGCACTTTCAAGTGCGCGCACGCGAGCCAGGCAGGGCGAGGGACTTAAATGAACTCGCTTGGCCAACTCAATATTCGAGAGTGCCCCATCGAGTTGTAACTCTTGTAGAATTTTTAGATCAATCGTATCTAGCTTCATAAGTCAATATTATCAAACTTTTATTTTGATTAATAATAATAATACAGAGTTTTATGCTTTAAATAGATGTTTTTACCTACATTTAAAGCACCTCATGCTGCGTAGTTATCTCTAGAATGGTGGTATTGCCGAATAATGACTCTTAGAAAACCTCAAGCGCCTATGAACGCCTCGATCGATCCCCGTCTGAACGCCCTGCTCACGACGACTGACACCGATACTCAAGAAACCAGTGAATGGCGCGAAGCCTTGCTGGCAGTCGTGGCGGCCGAAGGCCCTGAGCGCGCTCGTTTTTTGTTAGATGAGCTTGTTCGCACCGCGCACACCGCAAAAATCGGCTGGCGACCCGAACTGAGCACGCCTTATGTCAATACGATTTCGGTCGATCAACAGCCGGTGTTTCCGGGCGACCTGGCTATTGAAGAGCGCCTGGCCTCGATCATGCGCTGGAACGCGCTGGCCATGGTGGTGCGGGCCAACCAAGCCTATGGCGAGCTAGGTGGCCATATCGCCAGCTATGCCAGCGCCGCCGACTTGTTCGAAACCGGCTTTAACCACTTTTTTGAAGCGCGGCAAGGCACAGGTCCCGATCAGCATCGCGGCGACCTCGTATTTTTTCAACCGCATAGCGCACCCGGTGTGTATGCACGCGCTTACCTTGAAGGCCGGTTAACCGAACAAGACTTACTAAACTATCGCCAAGAAATCCGCGCGGCCGAACATGGTGCAGTGGGGCTATCGAGCTACCCACACCCCTGGTTGATGCCCGATTTTTGGCAGTTTCCAACGGGCTCGATGGGGATTGGGCCGATCAGTTCGATCTATCACGCGCGCTTCATGCGTTACCTCAGCCATCGCAACCTGCTTGATTGCTCGGCGCGCAAAGTCTGGGGCGTGTTTGGTGACGGTGAAATGGATGAGCCCGAATCCATGAGCGCCTTAACGCTGGCCGCCCGCGAAGGCCTCGATAATCTGGTCTGGGTAGTCAACTGCAATCTGCAACGCTTAGATGGCCCGGTGCGCGGTAACGGTCGCATCATTGATGAACTTGAAAAACTCTTTACCGGCGCGGGCTGGAACGTCATCAAACTCGTTTGGGGTAGCGATTGGGACGGCCTGTTTGCCCGCGATGTCACCGGCGCGTTAGCCCGAGCCTTTGCCAACACCGTTGACGGGCAAATGCAAACCTTCGCCGCTAAAGATGGTCGTTTTAATCGTGACACATTTTTTGGGCAAAACGAAGAACTGGCCAAACTTGCGCAAGGCATGACCGATGATCAGATTGATCGTTTAAAACGCGGCGGACATGACTTGGTCAAGATTCACGCCGCTTATGCTTCGGCCGCCAATCACGTGGGCCAGCCTACGGTCATTTTGGCGCACACCAAAAAAGGCTACGGAATGGGCAGCGCTGGTCAGGGCAAAATGACCACGCATAGTCAAAAGAAATTTGACGATACCGATCTGCTTGAATTCCGTAATCGCTTTAACCTTCCCCTGTCTGATCAAGACGCCACCTCGCTAGCGTTTTATAAACCCGCCCCCGACAGCGCCGAAATGCAATATTTGCAAAATCGCCGTGCAACCTTAGGCGGCTATTTGCCCAAGCGCAACACCGCGAGCGATATCGTGCCTGTGCCCGCGATCGAACAGTACAGCGGCTTCGCACTGAACGCCGAGGGCAAAGAGATGAGCACCACCATGGCCTTTGTGCGCATGCTGGGCAATCTACTCAAGGATTCTGCCCTGGGCCCGCGCATTGTGCCCATCGTGGCCGACGAGGCTCGCACCTTTGGCATGGCCAACTTGTTCAAGCAAGTGGGCATTTATTCAAGCGTGGGCCAGCGCTACGCACCTGAAGACATTGGTTCAGTCTTGAGCTACCGCGAAGCGCTTGACGGCCAAATCCTCGAAGAAGGCATTTCAGAAGCTGGTGCCATTGCGAGCTGGACAGCCGCCGCCACCAGCTACAGTGTGCACGGCTTGGCGATGTTGCCATTTTATATTTACTACTCGATGTTTGGCTTTCAACGTGTCGGCGACCAGATCTGGGCCGCAGCCGATCAGCGCCCACGCGGCTTCTTGTTGGGTGCGACCTCTGGGCGCACGACGTTAGGCGGCGAAGGCTTGCAACACCAAGACGGCTCAAGCCACCTTCATGCCGCAACCATCCCCAACTGCAAAGCTTACGACCCTGCCTTCGCAGGTGAGATGGCCGTGATCGTGAATCAAGGCATTCAAGACATGATGATCGAGCAACGTGATGTGTTTTATTACATCACGCTGATGAACGAAAACTACGCGCAACCAAGCTTGCCCGCAGCGATGCATGAGCAAGTGATTCGAGGGTGCTATTTGTTTGAGATATTTGAGGCACAGGTAAACGGCTCAGTTCCTGCCAATTCAAAGAGCTCGCTCAAGAATAAAGCCGACGCGACGTCCGCTGGTGTTGTAGCTGCGACTGCGACGGGCAACGCCCCGCCCCCAACGGTCACACTCTTGGGGTCAGGTGCAATCCTGACAGAAGTGATCAAAGCAGCCCGGCAACTCGCCGATCGAGGCGTGACTGCCTACGTCTACAGCGTGACCAGCTGGAGCGAACTCGCGCGCGACGGCCTGGCCTGCCAAGGCGCACGCTTAGCGGGCTCTGCTACCGCAGGCGTACCTTTCATCTATACGCAGCTAGGCACAAGCCAAGGGCCAATCGTCGCAGCCACCGATTATGTGCACGCCCTGCCAGAGTCTGTCCGCGCTTACTTGCCCGCTGATCGCCGTTACTTAACACTCGGCACAGACGGCTTTGGTCGCAGCGATACCCGTGCTGCCTTACGTGAATATTTTGGTGTGGATGCTGCCGCAATCGTACGCGCAGCGGTGCTAGCTTTAGAATAGTGGGATGCACTCAACACACTCAGCATCAGCCCAACTTGCGACCGACGGTGCGCTCGCTGTGCCAGCATCTTTGCACAATGCACCCGGCTTAGTGCTTGACGCCTGTATTTTGATGTCTGGGCTCTTGCGGCCCCTTTTGCTCAACCTCGCTAAAGCCGGCCTATTAGTACCACTTTGGACAGACAAGATCGGCCAAGAATGGCAGCGTAACGCCGCACGCCTATGGCCGATTGAGCCAGAGCTTTTAGAGAACGAATGGCAGCTCATGCAAGAGCAATTTCCACACTCAAACATGGGGGATGTCACCGAGTTTGAGGTAGACCTTCGACACACCGATCGTAAAGACAAACACGTGGCAGCAACAGGTATTGCAGGCGTTAGTAGGCAGGTGGCGCAGCCGATTAGCGTGTTGACCTGGAACCTCAAAGACTTTAGCCGCTCTGAGCTACGTAAACAGCAACTCGGTTTGATCGACCCTGATCGTTTGTTATCGCAGTGGTGGGCTACCCAATCATCTCAATTACAGCAGCATATCGACGCCACGGTTGAAGAGCTTTTTTCAACAGGCAGACGCCAGCCTGAGCCCGTTGTAGCGATGCTAAAACGCGATCGCTTGTTTAGACTAGCGGGTTGCTACGAACGGATGGTGCAGATGACTCGTACGACTTAATCGCCGTGAATGATTTGATCTAGCTGAGATTCTCAAAGAAAAACCCCCGCCAGCACCGAGGTGCGAGCGGGGGTTTGATACGAAATACTGAGTGCTTTGGGACTTAAGCCTTTATAAGCACTTAAGCCTTACCACTTACGCCTGAGGAGCTTGTGGTGCAGCCGGTGCTTCGAGGGCAGCAGCAGGTACCTCAGTTGCTGCCGGAGCACCACCTTCAGTTTGTTGCTCGATACCACCAATGGCTTTCACTGACAGACGCAGACGACCTTTGTCGTCGGCCTCGATCACTTTGACGCGCAGGGGTTGACCAACTTTCAGGACGTCGTTGATGTTAGCGATGCGGTAGTTAGCGATCTCAGAGATATGCAGCAAACCATCACGACCAGGCAAGACCTGAACAATGGCGCCGAAATCTAACAGACGCAACACGCTACCGTCGTAGACCTGACCCACTTCAACTTCTGCAGTGAGTTCAGAGATACGACGCTGCGCTTCGTGGGCACGATCAAGATCGGCGCTCGATACAACAATGGTGCCATCATCTGAAATATCGATCTGGCAACCGGTTTCTTCGGTCAACGCACGAATGGTCGCGCCGCCTTTACCGATCACATCACGAATCTTTTCAGGATTGATTTTCATGGTGAGCATGCGTGGTGCAAACGCTGACAGTTCAGTACGCGCACCCTGAGTGGCTTCGCGCATTTTTGCCAGAATATGCAAACGTCCATCACGGGCTTGCGCCAACGCAACTTGCATGATTTCTTTGGTGATGCCTTGGATCTTGATATCCATTTGCAAAGCAGTAATACCTTGTTCGGTACCGGCCACTTTGAAATCCATATCGCCCAGGTGATCTTCATCACCTAAGATATCTGTCAGCACGGCAAATTTGCCTGCATCAAGAATCAAGCCCATTGCCACACCAGCAACCAAATCTTTAACCGGCACGCCAGCGTCTAACATGGCCAGTGAGCCGCCGCAGACCGAAGCCATTGACGACGAACCATTTGACTCAGTGATTTCTGACACCAGACGAATGGTGTATTGAAAATCAGCCGCGTTAGGCAACAAAGGTACGAGCGAACGCTTAGCCAAACGACCATGGCCAATCTCGCGACGCTTAGGTGTGCCCACACGACCGGTTTCGCCAGTGGCGAACGGAGGCATGTTGTAGTGCATCAGGAAACGATCACGATACTCGCCCATCAGGGCATCGATAATCTGTTCATTTTGCTTGGTGCCCAGCGTTGCGATCACCAATGCTTGGGTTTCGCCGCGCGTAAACAAGGCGCTGCCGTGTACACGTGGCAACACGCCCATACGGATACTGATGGGGCGCACAGTGCGTGTGTCGCGACCATCGATGCGTGGCTCGCCTGACAGAATCTGGCTACGCACAATGCGGGCTTCGAGGTCAAACAGGATGTTGTCAACCACAACGCCATCATGCTTTGGAGTACCTTGCGCAGCTGCTTCTTCAGCAAGTTTGGCATGCACATCAGAATAAACCTGACGCAGCTGGTTGGTACGCTCTTGCTTTTGACGAGTTTGGTAGGCGGCGTTTAACGGGCCTTGTGCGGCAGCCGCGACGGTTGTAATCAACGTTTCGTTTTTAGCTGCAGGTTTCCAATCCCAGTCCGGCTTGCCAGCGTCACGCACGAGTTCGTGAATGGCGCTAATCACCGCTTGCATTTGGGTATGACCAAACACAATGCCACCCAGCATGATTTCTTCTGAAAGCTGTTGGGCTTCAGACTCAACCATCAGCACGGCGGCTTCGGTACCAGCAACGATCAAATCCATTTGCGAGGTTTTGAGCTGCGAGGCGGTTGGGTTAACCAGATACTGACCGTCGATATAACCGACGCGTGCAGCGCCAATCGGACCGTTAAACGGGATACCTGAGATTGCCAACGCCGCAGAGGCACCGATCATGGCAGGGATATCAGGATCGATTTCAGGGTTGCAAGACAACACATGAATGATGACCTGAACTTCGTTGTAGAAGCCCTCAGGAAACAAAGGACGCAACGGACGATCGATTAAACGCGAGGTCAGTGTTTCTTTTTCAGAAGGCTTGCCTTCGCGTTTGAAAAAACCACCGGGGATTTTGCCCGCAGCATAGGTTTTTTCGATGTAATCGACCGTGAGCGGGAAAAAATCCTGACCTGACTTAGCTTCTTTTTTTGCAACAACAGTTGCGAGTACGACGGTGTCTTCGACAGTGACTAACACTGCACCTGAAGACTGGCGAGCAATTTCGCCGGTTTCAAGCACAACGGTGTGTTGGCCATACTGAAAAGATTTGGTCACTTTATTGAACATGACATTTATTCCTTACAAATGAAAAACCGCGGGCAGTGCGACAAAAATGCCGCAGCGACCACGGTTGCTTCACGGGGAGACTGCCCCATGGATTTTGATCACTTACGCAGACCGAGTTTTTCGATCAGCGAGCGATATGAATCTGGATTGCGGCCCTTGAGATAATCGAGGAGCTTACGGCGACGGCTAACCATACGCAGAAGGCCGCGGCGTGAGTGGTGGTCTTTAATATGTGCTTTGAAGTGACCTGTCAGTTCATTGATACGAGCTGTCAGCAGAGCCACTTGAACTTCAGGAGAGCCGGTATCGCCTTGCGCGCGTTGATACTGCGCGACGATGTCGGATTTTTTAATATCAGCAACAGACATTTTTAAGCCTCAGATGACAAGCGTTAAGGCCGAGGTGCCCTAACGTGAGTGAAAGAAAAAACAAACAATGGTTTTTGGTTTTTTTGTTATAACTAAACGACTTAAACCGAATACCAAAGGTAAAGCCCTATAATTATAGCGTAATTGGCGCCGTCTAGACGCGGGGCTTGTTGCAGCAACCTACTGTGATGGCTCGTTGTTTCAACTAGCGGTGATGACCCTCTGTGCCCACCACCCTAACTAAGCAAAGCTTATTTTATGCAAAGACTGGCTCTCACAACGCTTATTCTGACCTTGACACTTGCGGGTTGCGCCCAGCTTCAGTCGGTCAAGCCAGGCACCCCCGTCGCAGAGGTCATTAAGCAATTTGGGCCGCCAATAACGGTCTGTCGCAAAGACGATGGAACCGAACGACTCATCTGGACCCAACAACCGCTCGGACATTACGCCTGGGGCACAGACACGAACAAAGACGGCACGATTATCGAAATCAAACAGCTACTGACCGATGCGCATTTTGAAGTTTTATCCACTGGTAAATGGTCTGACGAACAAGTCTTGTGCGAATTTGGCCCACCTGCAAACATTGAGGGAATCGCCAAGGGCAACGAACGCGTCTGGGGCTATCGCTACAGACAATTTTCGGTTTGGTACTCGTTGATGTATGTGTATATGGGGGCGGATGGCAAGCAGGCGAATCGTCATCACCCTGGGCCAGATCCGATGTACTTAAGAAACGACCGCTGAACGCGTGGCACGCCAACCCTTTTAGCTGAACTATTCTGTGCCTGAACGCAACGCGACTTGCTTAGCATGGCGGCGCCAACGCCACAGCCAAACGCCCCAGCCCGACAAGCCATAAATCACAAACAGGCCAAACAAAATCACTGGCGGGTTACTTGAAATAAAAACAAAACCTGCGACAAAGACCAAAATCACCCAAAAGGGCACGCTGCGGCCTAGCGCAAACGACTTACCACTATAGAACGGCAGATTAGACACCATCACGATCCCGCAATACAAGGTGATTGCAAAGGCAGTCCAGGCTAAAAACTCGTGTGGCACTTGCAAACGATTGTCGACCACCAGCCAAACAAAACCCGCAATCAGCGCGCCGGCCGCGGGACTGGGCAACCCCTGAAAAAACCGTTTGTCGACCACCGCAATGTTGGTGTTAAAGCGAGCCAAGCGCAGGGCTGCTCCGCAAACATACACAAACGCCGCAAGCCAGCCCCAGCGGCCCAGATCATGCAACATCCATTCATACATGACTAAGGCTGGCGCCACGCCAAACGAAGTCATATCCGAGAGCGAGTCGTATTGCTCGCCAAACGCAGACGTCGTATTGGTGAGCCTTGCCACCCGGCCGTCCATTCCATCAAGCACCATCGCGACAAAGATGGCAATCGCCGCCATTTCAAACCTACCGTTCATCGCTTGTACCACCGCATAAAAGCCCGCAAACAACGCTGCGGTCGTGAAGGCGTTGGGCAGCAAATAAATGCTGCGGTGGCGAAGATCCGGATCGCGCAAAGGGCTATTAGGCATCGTGACACTCAGGTAGTTTGGGCTGGCAGATCAGCCAGAACGGTGCTCGTTGCACTGACCTTATCACCAATTGCGACTCTTGCGCGCGAACCAAGTGGTAAATAAACATCAACGCGTGAACCAAAGCGAATAAAACCATAGCGCTGTCCACGCGCCAAGGTGTTGCCCGCCTTGGTGTAGCAGAGAATGCGCTTAGCCACCAAACCTGCTACCTGCACCGCCGTCACAACGTGGCCGGCGGGCGTGCGCAACACCATGGCATTGCGCTCGTTTTCGAGCGAGGCTTTATCGAGCGAGGCATTAAAAAATTTGCCTGCGAAGTATTCGGTTTTAAGGACTTCGCCGTCGACAGGACTGCGATTGCTATGCACGTTAAACACGTTCATAAAGACACTAATTTTTAAGGCCTGACGCTCACCATACGGATCTTGCGTTTGTTCCACCACAACGATGCGCCCATCTGCAGGCGAAAGCACTGCCAAAGGCTCAGTGGAACCCGAGCGCGCTGGGTCGCGAAAAAACTGCAACACAAAGGCCGCAATCACCCAAAAAAAAATCGATCCACTCAGCGAATAAAAGCTGACGAGCACGGCGACTAGAGTCGAACCCGCTAAAAAAGGCCAACCCTCGCGGGCAATTATGGGGTGAGGATAGTGTGGTGTGTTCATCATGTCGCAAGCTTAACTCAAAAAAACACGCCCCGAAGGGCGTGTTTCAAACTGACTGAAGCCTGACCTAGTTCTTGGTCTTGTCGACCAGTTTGTTGGCTGCAATCCAAGGCATCATCGCACGCAATTGAGCGCCAACCACTTCGATCTGCGATTCAGCGTTCATACGACGGCGTGAAATCAGTCCGGGCGCGCCGGCTTGGTTTTCAAGAATGAAGCGCTTAGCGTACTCGCCGGTCTGAATGTCTTTGAGCGCCAAACGCATTGCATCGCGAGTGGCCTCAGTGACAATCTTAGGACCCGTCTCGTACTCGCCGAATTCGGCGTTGTTAGAGATTGAGTAGTTCATGTTGGCGATACCGCCTTCATAAATTAGGTCGACAATCAGCTTTAACTCGTGCAAGCACTCGAAGTAAGCCATTTCAGGAGCGTAGCCGGCTTCAACCAGGGTATCGAAACCTGCCTTGATGAGTTCGACCGTTCCGCCACACAAGACAGCCTGTTCGCCGAACAAGTCGGTTTCAGTTTCTTCGCGGAAATTTGTTTCGATCACACCAGCACGACCGCTGCCGATCGCGCAAGCGTACGACAAAGCGACATCACGCGCCGAACCCGAGTTGTCTTGATGCACAGCCACCAACGAAGGTACGCCGCCGCCTTGTGAATAGGTATTACGTACTGTGTGGCCTGGCGCTTTAGGCGCGATCATCACCACGTCAATATCAGCTCGGGGCACGACCTGACCGTAATGCACGTTAAAGCCGTGAGCAAACGCTAGCGCAGCGCCAACCTTGATGTTGCCATGGACGCTTTCACGATAGACCCGACCGATGTTTTCGTCGGGCAAGAGCATCATGACCAAGTCGGCAGCTTTCACCGCCTCAGCCACTTCAGCGACTTTAAGGCCAGCGTTGGCCGCTTTGGCCCACGACGCGCCATCTTTACGTAAACCCACTACAACCTTGACACCCGACTCATGCAGGTTCAAAGCGTGCGCATGACCCTGCGAACCGTAACCAATGATGGCAACAGTCTTGCCTTTGATCAGGGACAAATCACAATCTTTATCGTAGTAAACCTTCATTCTGGGCTCCAGATTTTTTAAGTTGAATGCAAATAATCAGAAAAATAAATCGGTTTCGCTTAAACGCGAGACAAGCACCGATCAAAGCTTGAGGATGCGCTCTCCACGGCCAATTCCTGAAACGCCAGTACGAACCGTTTCAAGGATTGCGCTGCGATCCAGCGCATCGATAAACGCCTGCACCTTCTCTTGGTTGCCCGTGAGTTCAATGGTGTAAGCCTTGTCAGTGACATCAATGATACGGCCGCGAAAAATATCCGCCATCCGTTTCATCTCTTCGCGCTCTTTACCCACCGCACGCACCTTGATCAGCATCAATTCGCGTTCGATATGGGGGCCCTCGGTCAGATCAACAACCTTGATCACATCCACCAGCCGGTTCAAATGCTTGGTGATTTGCTCAATCACATCATCAGACCCCATCGTCACCAGAGTCAGACGCGACAAGGTCGAGTCTTCGGTAGGCGCAACAGTAAGAGTTTCAATGTTGTAACCACGCGCAGAAAAGAGACCCACCACGCGCGACAAGGCGCCGGGTGCGTTTTCCATCAGAACAGAAATAACGTGTTTCATGGTGGTCTCCGTTATAGATCTTCAGAACCGAGCAACATCTCGGTCAGGCCTTTGCCCGCCTTGACCATCGGCCAAACGTTTTCTTCACGGTCTGTAATGAAATCCATAAACACCAAGCGATCTTTTAGCTTGAAGGCTTCGCGCATCGCGCCATCAACATCCGAGGGCTTTTCGATACGCATACCCACATGCCCATAGGCTTCAGCGAGTTTCACAAAATCTGGCAAGGCATCCATATACGTCTCGGCGTAGCGAGACGAATAATCAATTTGCTGCCATTGCCGAACCATTCCTAAATAGCGATTGTTCAAGCATAAAATCTTAGGCGTCAGGTGATATTGACGGCAGGTCGACAACTCTTGGATATTCATCTGAATCGAGCCTTCGCCCGTGATGCATGCCACCGTTGCGCCCGGGTTCGCCATTTGAACGCCCATCGCATAGGGCAAGCCCACGCCCATCGTGCCTAAACCGCCCGAGTTAATCCAGCGGCGCGGCTTGTTAAAGCCGTAATATTGCGCGGCCCACATTTGATGCTGGCCCACGTCAGAGGTCACGTAAGCATCGCCTTCGGTGACTTCCCAAAGCTTTTGCACGACCGACTGGGGTTTAATTACCTCAGTTGAATCGGCAAATTTCATACAATCTTTGCCACGCCAAATTTGCACCTGTTGCCACCATTTTGCTAGGGCATCCGTGTTTTGGCGAGTTTCAGCTGCAGCAGTTTTATATTGCGCAATCAAATCCACCAACACGTCTTTAATGTTGCCCACAATCGGCACATCAACCTTGACGCGCTTTGAAATCGAAGAAGGATCGATGTCAATATGAATGATCTTGCGTGCGTTTTGCGCAAAGTGCTTTGGGTTGCCGATCACACGATCGTCAAACCGAGCACCCACCGCAATCAACACATCGCAGTGTTGCATTGCCATATTGGCTTCGTAGGTGCCATGCATGCCAGGCATGCCAACAAACTGCTGATCTGAAAACGGAAACGCCCCCAACCCCATCAAGGTGTTGGTGCAAGGTGCCCCGAGCAACTTCACAAAGTCATACAGTTCGGCCGACGCGTCAGACAGAATCGCGCCACCACCGCTATAAATCATTGGGCGCTCAGCTTGCAACAGCATCTGTACCGCTTTTTTGATCTGCCCTTGATGGCCTTTGACCACCGGTGTGTAAGAACGCAGCACAGGCTCGCCTTTGGCGGCGGTGTACTTGCAATGCGCGGCAGTGATGTCTTTGGGGATATCCACTAGCACAGGACCCGGACGACCGGTACGGGCGATATAAAACGCCTTACGCATGGTGTCGGCCAGATCTTTAATATCGCGCACTAAAAAGTTGTGCTTCACGCAAGGGCGTGTGATCCCTACGGTATCGCATTCTTGAAAAGCATCTTCACCGATCGCGTGCGTGGGCACCTGACCGCTGATGATCACCATTGGAATCGAATCCATATAGGCGGTTGCGATACCAGTCACTGCGTTGGTGACGCCAGGGCCACTGGTGACCAAGCACACGCCAACTTTATTTGAGGATCGCGAATACGCATCGGCAGCGTGCACGGCAGCTTGCTCGTGTCGCACCAGAATATGTTGAAATTTGTCTTGCTTGTAGATTGCGTCGTAGATGTATAAGACCGCGCCACCAGGGTAACCAAAAACGTGTTCTACGCCTTCGTCAGCCAAGCAACGCACGACGATGTCTGCGCCATTGAGTTCCATGAGTTCATTCCTTTCATTACCGGCATCGCCCATCTGATTGCATCCTCGTCTAGAGAAACGCTGAACCGCAACATATTCAGCAACATGATCCGACGCTTTTAGACTCACGGAGCCTAGCCACCCGGACACCTTGCCAATCTGCCGCGCATTCGCCATCAGGCTATGCACGCACCCAACAGGGGTGCACTGTATCGAAACGGAAGCGCTTGCCGCAGCTTGTGGCAGGGAAAGCAGCAAAAGTTTAGATGGCAAGACCATCTGGGCGGTAACCCAAACTAAAAGCCATTGCACAAAAAAGCGGTGAGCTTTAAGGTGCGAGCCGATAACTGTAACCCGTTGTGCGCCGCAGCGCAAATTGCGATACCCTCAAGGCCTTTGAATTGGCTGAGATTTTGCGAAAAATGAGGTTATGCCGCTACAGCTGACAATTATTCAAGTCGTTCGCTGTCACTGTGCTGCAGGTTCGTTAGAGTAAAGTCAAAGAGGCAGTCGATTGCCTGTTGCTGTGCTGCACAATTTACCAAGTCCCTCCTGAGTCATGAATTTAAGCTACGGCCCCTTGCAACGCTTTTTGTTCAGCCACCACTTTTATAGTGGTGTCAGGCGTGCGGCCGGGATTTTGCTGCCAATCGCATTGCTAGGTGGGGTCTTTGGCTGGTATGCCACCGGCCTGATCGCAACCTTCGGTGCATTGTGCGTCGCCTTTATTGATCAGCCAGGCCCGCACGAACATCGGGCGCGTGAGATGTTGGGGGGCACACTTTTAAGCACCCTGACTGTCGCGCTGACCGGGTTAGCGTCTTCGCACCCGCTCTTAATCTGGGTCATTGTGATGGCTCAATGTTTTGCCTTCTCAATGTTGGCCGTCTATGGCAAAAAAGGCGGGCAAATCGGCTTTGCGTGTTTGTTACTCATGACAGTCACGCTGCATAACTCGCTGTCGACCCAGGAGGTCTGGGTACACGCGCTGACTTCGTTGGGTGGCGGGCTGTTCTATACCTTCTTCAGTTACTCGGTCAGCCGAGTCATGCAATTACGCGAAAAAGAGCAAGCTCTGTCGGTCGCTCTGTTTGCCACCGCCGACTACATCGCACGGCGCGCGGATATGTACGACCTTGATCGCGATCTTGAAGAAAACTACCGCAAGCTGATCGTTTGCCAGTCCGACATGACAGATAAACATCAGGCCGCACGTGACATGGTGTTGCGCGGCCTGGCGACCCCAAAGGCGCAGAACGATTCAAACCGCGTCATGCTTTGGAATTTGTTTGTTGAAATGATTGCGCTTCTTGACCTGTTAGTCGCAACCCGCACCGACTACGCTTTTTTACGGCAAAAACTTAAGGGCTCAGACACCCTGCTGTTCATGCGCGACGCCCTGCACAAAATGGCGAGTGATCTTGAGCGCATCGCGCTTGCCGTAGCACGCGAAAACACTGCCACGCAACGCAGTAGCGTCAAAGCAGAGTTGCGCGCACTTGAGTTTGAAATTCAACAAATGCAAACCGAGGGTTTAGCGCAGCGTGACCCTGAGCTCTATTCCTTATGCATCGAAATTTTGCGGCGCTTACGTAATAGCGCAAAAATAATCGATCGTATGATTTTGGCGACACGGCGCGACAGCCACGCACAGCTGCTTGACGCCGTCAAAATCGATCGCTCTTTAATGCAATTTTTATCGCGTCAACAGTTTCGGCCACGTCTGATCACAAGCAATTTACGTCTTGATTCACCTTTTTGCCGCTACGCGTTGCGCGTCACACTTGCAGCGGGGCTCGCGCTTGCGCTCTCGGCACTGATCCCTGCGCTGGCTCGCCAAGGCTATTGGATTTTGCTAACCGTACTCATCATCATGAAACCCGGCTTTGCACTAACCCGCCAACGCAACGGCTGGCGACTGCTAGGCACCTTGGTAGGCTGTGGGCTTGCCTTTGCTCTTTTGTACACCACCCAGCACGAGACGTGGTTGTTTGCCGCGATGGTACTTTCAACGATCATCGGCGGCAGCCTGCTGCAGATCAATTACCTGGTGGCCTCGATATTCAATACCAACGCCGTGCTGCTCGCGTTTAATTTTCTTGACCCGGGCGCCACAACAATCATCGCTGATCGCGCGCTTGATACCCTCTTGGGTTCGGTCATCGCGTTTGCCTGCAGCTATGTGCTGCCCTGGTGGGAGGCGCAGTTTATGCCCTCGTTGATGCGTGCCGCGATTTCGGCCAATCGCGAATACCTGAGCGCCGCGTTGGCTCAAATACAAGCGCGCGAAGGCCGCGCCTCGGCGCTCGAAGTTAAACGCGCTGACTTCAATCTGCGCTTAGCCCGAAAAAACGTACATGTAGCACTCGCCAACTTCGCCGAGGCGTTTTATCGCATGATGTTAGAGCCGAAATCACGACAGTGGCACGTGATCGAACTCAATAATATCGTGATGCAAAATCACATGCTATCTTCGCAAATATCGGCTGTGGCGACCGTGCTGATCAATTCACCAAAAATTCCTGAGGCGAGTACCGAGTTTTTGAATGCCCTGCTCCCCCAACTATTACCAGCGCCCGAGCACCCTACTCCATCCCTCCCAAAATCCTTACTCGATGGCACGTTTCCGGATTTAACCTACCCGCTCAAGCAATTACAACGCTCGATCGTGTTGATTAATGCCGAAATTGATGTGATTTACGATAAAGCACGGGTAAGGTCTGGGGTAACAGAAACAGTCCCTGTGCCCACCAATTCTAGTCATTCTTAGTCCGTAAAATTACTTTTGATTCACCCTTTAGGAGCCTCACATGTCAGTTCAAAACAAAGTTGCCTTAATTACTGGCGCAGCAAGCGGCATCGGCCGTGAATGCGCACTGACCTTAGCGCGCCAGGGTGCCGCAGTCGTGGTCGCCGACCTCAACCCAACAGCCTCTGAGTTAGTCGTCGCTGAAATTATCAAAGCGGGCGGTCGCGCCATGAGTGTCGTCATGGATGTCACCAATGAAGAGGCTGTCAACGCGGGGGTTAACCGCGCGGTCACAGAATTTGGCAGCATCGATATTTTGGTTTCAAACGCCGGTATTCAAATCATTCATCCGATTGAAGATTTCCCGTACGCCGACTGGAAAAAAATCATGGCGATCCATGTAGACGGTGCTTTCTTAACCACCAAGGCCGCGATCAAACACATGTATGACAGCGGTCGTGGTGGCTCAATTATTTATATGGGTTCAGTGCATTCGCATCAGGCTTCAAAATTGAAGTCTGCCTACATCACGGCCAAACATGGTTTGTTAGGCCTAGCGCGTGCCATCGCCAAAGAAGGCGGTCCGCGCGGTGTGCGTACCAATGTTGTATGCCCAGGCTTTGTTCGCACGCCCTTGGTGGATAAGCAAATCCCTGAACAAGCAGCTGTATTCAAGATGAGTGAAGAAGACGTCATCAAGAAAGTTTTTTTGAACGAAACAGTAGACGGCGAATTCACCACCACAGCCGACATCGCAAACACGGTTGCGTTTTTAGCGGGTTTTGAAACCAACGCGCTTACTGGGCAATCAATTGTTGTCAGCCACGGCTGGTCAATGATATGATTTTTTGTCGCTCAGTTACCTAAGAGTTAAGCGTGAATACGATTGATGCAGCTCGTTTGGCTCGCCAACTTGGCTTTGGTTTCGCACCTGACGAGACGCCTCCTCGCGATCCAGTTGGTTGGGCACAAGAGCAACTGAACTTAGGACCTCGAGTGCAGTTTCTTGCTGACAGACAAGGCAACTTACTGCAGAGTCTACCCGAGGACTTAAAGCTTTTGCAAACCCAAGAAGAGGTCGCCGAGGCATTATTTCAACACAATCAAGCGCGCCTGCGCAGCAACGAAAAAGCCAAAGCGTTGCCGCCCTCAGAGGCCGAGCAATTTCGGTATGAGCAGGTCCTTTACCCCTATTGGCGTCTAGAGCCCTGGAAAGAAGTCTTGGCCCGTGGCGCAATGGCAGTGAACGGGCCTGCCCCGGTATTTGAACGTTTTTGGCACTTTTGGACCAATCACTTTACGGTTTCTCCGGCCGTCAACAATATCAACACCGCGATAGGCCCCTATACGCGCATGCTACGGGGGCACATGTCAGGGTACTTTGGCGAGATGCTTCGAGAAGCGGTGACGCATCCGGCGATGGTGCTCTACCTCGACAATGCGAAGTCGATTGGGCCAAATTCGCCCGCCAGAACCAAAGGCAAGCTCAAAGATTCGTTTAACGAAAATCTTGGGCGCGAGTTGCTTGAATTATTTACCGTGAGCCCCGCCGCGGGCTACACCCAAAACGACGTGATCGCCGCCGCAATGATTTTGACGGGATGGGGTGTG
Source organism: Bordetella parapertussis (assembly GCA_945872285.1). GTDB lineage: Bacteria > Pseudomonadota > Gammaproteobacteria > Burkholderiales > Burkholderiaceae_B > Zwartia > Zwartia parapertussis_D. The sequence continues at coordinate 29,049 of CAMBZR010000027.1, forward strand.
AGGCGTCGGCAACGCAATCAATCCGTAACGGGGCCTTATGGCAGCTATTTCGATGACAACAAGCATGAGCCCTTGAGTCAAAGTGTTTTGGGTCAACAATATGGTGGTGCATATGCCAATCGCGACAAATTACTGAAGTTAATGGACGACCTAGCCCACCATCCGGCAACTGCGCGCCACATCAGTACAAAATTAGTAACGGCGTTCATTACAGATACGCCCTCCACTGAGCTCATCAACCGTTTGAGTGCCGTCTTTCAAAAATCAGATGGCCATCTTCCAACGGTGCACAAAGCCGTCATTGCAGAAGTCGCGGCGGCTGGCACTGGTTCGCGTAAATTTTCAAATCCCGAGACCTGGCTATGGACCATCTATCGCGTCACAGGCGCGGCGTTGCCCGTTGTGTTGCCCCAAAAAAACACGAAAGGTGAAAGGCCACACGAGTTACTGTCAGAGCTTGGTCAAGCGATTCACAATTGTCCGCAACCGAATGGTTGGTCGCTTTACGATCGCGACTGGCTTTCAAAAGAAATGCTTGATCGAAGAATTCGCTACGCCTTTCAGTTTGCGCCTCGACTGGTCAGTCAAGGCGATCAGCTCAACGAGGTTGTGATTCGACAGCATGGCGAGCAAAGTGCAATCTTCAAGACGCTCAAACAAGCGCGACGCTTGCCCGATCAGTCGCTTCGAAGCCTGTGGGCCGTGTACTTGACTTCACCCGAAATTCTTTGGGGCTAGACGCTATGCATCGCAGAGAATTTATTAAGTTTTCAGCCAGCCTGACGCTTGCAGGTGCCACGCCATGGGCCAGCTCGGCTCAACACTCTCAAGCCAAGCGCTTGCTAGTCATCATGCTACGCGGAGGCATGGACGGCCTTGCCGCCATTCCGCCTTTTGCGGATCCTGATATTGGGTCCTTGCGTTCTGAGTTACTACCCTCGAATTTATTACTCGGCAATCCATTTTTTGGCATCCACCCTGCCCTACCGACGTTTGCAGAACTCATGGTTGCTGGGCAAGCCAATGCGATTCACGCCACAGGTTTTGGGTATAAGGGGCGCTCGCACTTCGAGGGGCAAGACATCATGCAAAGCGGCATCATGAAGCCCTATGCCTCGGCCTCAGGCTGGCTTGGTCGAGCGATGCAGGCAGCGAAATCTAAGGGCGGTGTGGCAATTTCGATCCCCATGCCACTCATCTTACGAGGCGATGCTGCGTCAGAGACCCAATACCCGAGCTGGATGCAGGCACCGCCCAAAGCAACCTATGAACTCGTGAGCCAGCTTTGGGCTAACGTCCCAGAACTCAAACCCTATGCTGCCCGCCTGATCGAGTCAGACAACATACGGCTGGCGGCGGACGGGACGCCCGAACCGAATCAACAACGCAGGACCGCCTATAGCCTGGCCAAAGAAGCCGCACAAAAAATGCAGTTGCCTGGCGGGCCGGTAGTCGGTGTATTGGACTTTAACGGTTTCGATACGCATGCCGGGCAAGGCGCAGCAGAAGGGGTCAACGCCACGAAGCTCAAACAAATTGACGATGCCATCAGAGGTTATCGCGAGGGCATTGGTGCAAAGTGGGCGCAGAGCTTGGTCCTGACAGTGACCGAATTTGGCAGAACGGCAGGCGTCAACGGAACCTTAGGCACAGATCACGGCTGGGGTTCATGTATTTTGGCGGCCGGCGGGTTGGTCAAAGCAAAGGGAATCGTGAGTCAGTGGCCCGGCTTGAAAAAATCTCAACTTTTTGAAGGTCGTGATTTGAAGGTAACGGTCGATGCCCTGGCCGTCTACGCGGATGCTATCCAATCTGTGTTCGGCTTACCACCCGAAGTGATTCAAAAAGAAGTGTTCTCTTACGCACGCGATTCGTTTGATACACGGTTGTTCGTTTAGCAGGCGCCAACCAGTTATCTACGCGCTTGTCATGCGCGCTCGCCACACAAGCGCAACGCGGGGGTAAGCCTCTACCTCGTTATAGCGCATCGTTTAACCCGCACGCCGAAACACGAGTTTGTCTTCGGTCGACAAGGTCGCAATAAAAGCATAGCCCTCAGTATTAAACTTTTTTAAATCTTCGGGCTTGGTTACGCGTTGCTCAATCGCAAAGCGCGCCATCAAGCCGCGCGCACGTTTTGCATGAAAGCTCACCACTTTGTAAACATCGTTTTTACCATCCTGAAATACACACTGAACAATTCGGGCCTTCAAGGTTTTAAGATCGACCGCTTTGAAATATTCTTCAGAGGCTAAGTTCACCAGCACCGGTGCTTTTTCTTTGGCTAAGCGTTCGTTTAAATACGGGGCAATGGTGGTTTTCCAAAAGGCATAAAGATTTGCCCCGCCTGGATTCTCAAGCTTAGTACCCATTTCAAGTCGGTAGGCTTGCATAAGATCAAGCGGCCGAAGCACGCCATATAGGCCACTCAAGATCGCCACGTGCTCTTGCGCCCATCGCAAATCCTTTTCTTTTAGCGTGGCCGCGTTTAAGCCCTCGTACACGTCACCGTTAAACGCCAAGACAGCCTGACGGGCATTTTTTTGCGTAAAGGTCGTTTTCCAGGCGGCATAGCGCTCAACGTTCAGTTGCGCCAACGCATCACTCAAATCCATCAAAGACGCAACGTCAGTTTCGGATCGCGTTTTAAGCACCTTAATCAACTGCGCGGCTTCTTTGACAAACAAGGGTTGAGTGTGGAGTTCGGTCGCCAGCGTCGAGTCGTAATCCAATTTTTTTGCGGGAGAAAGTACAAAAAGCATAGCGAGGGTCTCAAGAAATGGGGTGCTTAGGTGAAGCTGAGTTTAGCGGCTTGTTTGGGCTTTTGGGCTTTTTCACGAGGCGGGCGGGGTGCGATGTGTAAATCTAATAAGTCCCTGTTTCTGCTAGAATCGCAGGCTTGACCAAGGTTTGGCGCAAAGCCGCCATACCCGCGATTGATCCCCCAATTGCACGCACCGGAGAGGTGGCAGAGTGGTCGAATGTACCTGACTCGAAATCAGGCGTGGGTGCAAATCCACCGTGGGTTCGAATCCCACCCTCTCCGCCAAAACTTAAAGCTCGAACCTGCTACGCAGAGATTCGATATGCCACGAGCCCCGCACAGTGCGGGGCTTTGCGTTACTACCTCTTGACTGCGACCCGTGGTCGCGACCCGTAAAAGTGGTCTCAAACCCCGTTTGTCTCAAAACCTCATGACTTTTTGGGCGTCGGTTCAGAGGTTCGTCGCTGGTCATTTTGGCGATAAAGCTGTGTACCTTGGGCAATTAAAGTTAGTGGTGAGATGTGGTTTGTGGAGAAGTCGCGTAATGCCACGAACGGTCCTTATTGATTCTGACTGACTGCGCGAGCTCAACGCTGCCATCTCGACCGCCAATTCCGGCAAATCTGGCCAGCCCTTGCCCGGCGGTCGATAGTTTTACATCGGCGTCCTGGGATGAGTTGATGAAGAGCTATCCGAAATTGGTGATTCAGTATTCTGAGTGTGCTGGCAAACATGCTGCGGTAAGCGATGCCTGGGATTAGGTACGCTAAGGGATGATGCCTTTTAGATTTTGCGGTTTACTCAAAATTGCCTGAAACATCTTGAAGTGTAATTTTTCAAATTTTCACTATTAATTATCTTGTTTGTTGGTGCCGGTGGCACACTGAGCCGTGGGCCAACAGGCCAAGCAAATCAAGCTCTTTCATACCATTGCTTAGAATTGTTCACTACATAAACCACCAACAGCATGATGGGAACTTCTATAAGCACACCCACGACGGTTGCCAGGGCGGCACCCGAATGTAAGCCAAACAAGCTAATCGCTGCTGCGACGGCAAGCTCGAAGAAATTAGAGGCACCAATCAACGCAGATGGACACGCTACGTTGTGTTTTTCGCCAAGTACACGGTTTAGCCAATACGCCAGTGCTGAGTTAAAAACAACTTGTATCAGGATGGGTACGGCGAGAAGCGCAATCACTAGTGGTTGTTTAAGAATCGCCTCGCCCTGGAACGCAAACAGCAATACTAAAGTGGCTAATAAGGCAGCGATTGACCAAGGTCCGATCGTTTCCAATGCTGCATTAAAGACAGCCTCGCCTTTTTTGAGTAAGGCCTTACGCCAAAGCTGAGCCAGAATCACCGGCACCACAATATAAAGAACAACCGAAGTCAAAAGTGTGTCCCAAGGCACCGTGATGGCAGAGATACCAAGCAAGAGGGCAACGAGCGGTGCAAACGCAACAACCATTATTGAATCGTTTAGCGCGACTTGTGAAAGCGTAAATAATGGATCCCCACCTGTGAGCCGACTCCAAACAAACACCATTGCGGTGCAGGGAGCTGCAGCCAAGAGAATCAAGCCAGCGATGTAGCTATCGAGTTGATCAGGCGGCAAAAGGTCGGCGAATAAATGACGGATGAACAGCCAGCCCAGAAATGCCATAGAGAAGGGCTTGACGAGCCAGTTCACAAAGAGCGTGACGCCGATACCCCGGCTATGCCGACGCACTTCGCTTAAGGACGAAAAGTCCACCTTTACAAGCATCGGAATGATCATCACCCAAATCAACAACCCCACCGGTAGATTGACCTGTGCAATTTCGATTTGGGCGATCGACTGAAACACGTTTGGAAAAAGCTGACCCAGCGCAATACCCGCGACTATGCAGAGAAAGACCCAAATAGTTAGAAATCTTTCAAAAGTGCTCATCGTGTCGCCGACGGTTTTCTTGGCTCTGGTATTGGCTGTAGTCACCATTGTGCGCTATGCCTCTTCAATTTTAACGGTGCCAATTGTGTCCAATTCGCGCTTTAACGAAAGACTATCAAGCTTATCAATTGGTAAAGAGGTGAACAAAGAAAGACGGCGGTGCAATATTCGGAACGCGGTAGAAAACGCTTTCCTCTTTTCCTCCTCAGTGCCATCAACGGCGGATGGCTCTTCGACGCCCCAGTGTGCACTCATGGGTTGGCCCGGCCAGAGAGGGCAAACTTCTCCAGCTGCTTTATCGCAAACCGTGAAAACAAAATCAAGTTCAGGTGCCTCTGGCTGAGAAAACTCATCCCAACTCTTGCTTCGTAAGTGTTCATGGGGCAGGTGATTACTTTTAATTAGCTCTAACGCGTAAGGATTTATTGTTCCAGAGGCGTGGCTGCCGGCGCTGTAGGCAATGAACCGGCCGCGGCCAAGGTTGTTAAGAATCGCTTCAGCCATGATGCTGCGCGCCGAGTTGCCGGTGCAGATAAACAATACGTTATAAATTTTTGTAGTCATTTATAGCTCCATCAGTATTTACGCGTGTTGACGCAGGGTAGGTTGTATTAGCTCTCTCATCGTTGCTCCCTCAACCATTGCACGTTGTCTTCAAAACAAGGCAGGGCTCACCCTGGCAGCAATTTTCAGTCAAGTAGTCGATCAGGCCAGCCATATGATTGATACGGGTGCTGTAGATTAGGCTTCGGCCCTCTCGCGTTTGCTCAAGTAGCCCAGCATTGAGCAGTTCTTTCAGATGAAAAGACAAGGTTGCTGGCGGTATGTCCAAGCCTTCAGCAAGCGCTCCGGGGGTCAAGCCCGACTTGCCTACCTCAACGAGTTGGCGAAAGATGCGTAATCGGCTTGGCTGCGCTAGCGCGGCGAGTGCGGCAATTGCGTCTTTTTCTTCCATGATTCGAATAAATATTTCTATATATTTAGAATAATAGAATTATATTGCTAATTTATGACGGCAACCGTCTGCCTTTCTTAGAACTCAGGCATCTTGGTGGCTAACAGGTTAGTCATACCAAAGGGGATAAGAAGGCCGTGCCTAAACTTAGAAAGTCTCAACGCTTCGAAGGTAGAGATTTAAAGGCAGCAGTCGATGCGCCTGAGAGTTGTGTTGTCGCCCCGTAGCCTGTGCTCGGTAGACCGCACGAAGCGATTCAAAAAGAAGTTTTCTCCAATGCACGCGATTTGTTTGAGTCGCGAGTTATCCCTGCCCTCTGCATTTCACGCACATCCAGCACGCAGCCACATCCGAGTCGACGACTTGGCGATGGCACGTGGGCCGAATACAGACCCGTCACATCTATCTTGAAATGTCGCCGTCCGCATCCGCGTTGAGCGATCTTTCTCATCTAGTCCCCGGATGAGGCGGCGGAAGTACCGATGTCACCAGCGCGGGGTGGGTCAGTAGTAGATTGTGTTCCGCATTCTCAATCTGCCGGTACTCATGCATTGGCAACAGGGAGCGAACTTCGGCCACATCACGCAGGGGAACGACTCGGTCGGCGCTGCCCGCCACCACAAAAATCTCATGCGTGCTCGATTGCAGGCGTTGGTAGTGCTCCCTCTGCTGGCCCAGCGTTCGGTTTGCAAACATGGAGGCCAAGGCATCGGCGTATCCTGGCGCACGCGCCTCGCTGACGAAGCGCGAGGTCAAATCTTCGGCCCCAATGGCTTGGTACCTGCGTGCGCGGCGACGCTCCAGTACCGGAAGGCCGACACGGCGCATCATCAGACCGCCAATGCCAGGCAGCGAGAAGACTTGGCCCCAGAAGGAGTTCGCCATGAAGTCCAGGAGCGGCGCGACCAGCACCAATCGCGCGATGCGCTCGGGTCGCTGGCTTGCCATCGCAGCCGCGAGCGCCGCGCCAAACGAATGACCTAGCAAGGTCAGTGGGCGGTGGGAGGTAATGCCGTCCAGGACCTCTAACGCCTGTTCAAGAAAGAAGCTGAAGTCATATTGGACTGCAGGGCGGTCTGAAAGCCCATGCCCGAACAGGTCGAATCGGATGGTCCTCCAGCCTTCGGCCCGGAGATGCGGAATCAGTCGGTCGAACTCCCATGCAGGAACCGTGGCGCCGTGCACCAGCAGGATCGCAGCTTGATCGTCCTGACCCTCTTCAATGACGTGGGTCAGCCCCGCTCTGAGCGGCAGGTAGCGGCCGCGACCGTTAATTCTGAGCTCATCGAGTGAACGTTGTCGCACTTTTGCCTCGAAAATCCATCTCTAAGAAGTCCATGTAGGTATCGACCATGGTGTTGTTCAGGTGTTCATCCTGAATTAAAGCAGAGCATATCCAGGTTTCGAAAGAATTCAATCCATTGGTTAAAAAAGGCCTTTGACACATTCAAGTCGTGCAGCACGATTTTTGGCGAGCATGGGAAGCCTTAAACACATGAACGCTGACTGGAAATATGCAGAGACAAAGCAGTCATTATTCTATGCAGCTATGGTCAAGCAACTAGGCCTCGAGAGTTTGCTATTGCGCAAGAGTGATGGCGGTTAGTATCCCTCCCGCAGACCAAAAGCAAAAAACCTGAGATTTCAGCACCTCAGACGGTTTGTGATGTTGTCTGTGTTGGCCCGCCAAAACTTAAGTTTCGAACCTGCCATGCAGCGCTTCGATATGCCACGAGCCCCGCACAGTGCGGGGCTTTGCGCTTCTAGCTCGTGACTTCAGCGTAACCGCCATGCTTGAGTTTTTTTACGTAGCTGATAAGTCAGCAAACTATGCACGACTTTCACAGCGACTGACGTGGCAACAATCACGACAGCCATGGCTGCAGCAGCTGCTGTGGAACCCGCCTCATCCATTTGTACGATAGAGACCGCCGCCAATTTTGTATTCGAACCGTACAAAAAGATCACTGCTGAAACAGTCGTCATCGCATTCACGAAAAAATAAATACTGATATCGAGGATCGCTGGCAAACATACCGGGACCGTGACACGTTTGAACATGCGACCGAGCGATATCTTGAGTGACGCTGACACTGATTCAAACTCACTATCTAATTGCTTGAGCGCTGTGGTCGCAGTAATGTGGCTGACAGTATAGAAATGCGCGACCGAGTTCAGTACCAATATCGCCATCGTGCCGTAAATGAAACCAAGCGGGTTGCCAGGCGCATTAAAAAAGAATATGTATGACAAACCTAATACCAAACCTGGCACTGCCATAGAAAGCATGGCCATCAAATGCGTGGCGTGGCGAATCAACACAAACCCACGTGTTTTTTCCAATACGAAAGCACCCGTAAATACGACCAACGTACCCACCACCGCTGTCCAAGCGGCCATACGTAAAGAGTTGAAATACGCATTCCAGCCATCGCTATCAAAGTTTTCAAAGTGATAA
>CAMBZR010000028.1 GCA_945872285.1 Bordetella parapertussis
TGCAGCGGGCAGCGTCAAGCTTGCTGAAGCGACCATGGTGTCGCAACCGCGCGAAAGCCAAAGCGACGCTAATGACAGTAATAGCAGCGGCAATCCTCGCGGCGCGATCAGCGGCGATTTCGTCACCGCGCCACAACTCACGCCGTTGTTTGGTCACACGCTGGCACGACAGGTGCTTGAAGTCTTGCAGCAGTCTGCTTCAGCAGACATCCTCGAGTTTGGTGCCGGTAGCGGCGCGTTGGCGCACAGCATGTTAAGTGCGCTCGATTCCCAAGGGTTCACCGCCAACTATTTCATACTCGAAGTGTCTGCTGACTTGAAACTCAGGCAGCAGAAGCTTCTTGCGCCCTGGGGCAAACGCGTCGTTTGGCTCGAGCGTACCCCTACTCATTTCACGGGCTGTATGCTGGCCAACGAAGTGCTTGATGCGATGCCGGTCGAACTCTTTGCCTGGTCAGAGCATGACGAACAAGTGTTGCAGCGCGGCGTGGTGTCTGAGGGCGAGGGTTTTCAGTATCAAGACCGCGTGGCACCCATAGCACTTGAGCAGGCGGTGCGTGCGCGCATGCCCTACCTGCCAGGCTATCGCTCTGAAATCAATCTGCAGGCCGAAGCCTGGGTGCGTGATCTAGGCACTTGGCTGACAAAAGGTGCGGCCTTGTTGATGGATTATGGCTTTCCACGCCACGAATTTTTTCATCCTCAGCGCCAGCGTGGCACGTTGATGTGTCATATTCAACACCGTGCACACGATGATGTGTTTTTAGCCCCAGGTTTGCAAGACATCACCGCACATGTGGATTTCACTGCGATCGCCGAGGCTGCGTTTGGGGCAGGCCTTGAGGTGCTGGGCTACACGTCGCAGGCAAGGTTTTTATTGAATAGTGGTTTGCCAGACTTATTAAACAAGCTTGAGCAAACCGATGCAAAGGCGCTTGCACATACCCATGACGCGGTGCAAAAGCTGCTGTCAGAAGCCGAGATGGGTGAACTGTTCAAAGTGATGGTGTTGAGTCGAGGCCTAGAACAGACCTTGTCAGGTTTCAGTCGAGGCGATCGCAGCGCTCAGCTTTGAGCAAACAGCCGCGCTAACTCAACGCCAGGCTCGGGCGCTCGCATAAACGCTTCACCCACCAAAAAGGCCTGTACGTCGTGTGCGCGCATGCGCTGCACATCGGCTGGGCTCAAGATGCCGCTTTCGGTGATAACGCGCTTGCTCGCCGGAATACGCGCCAACAAATCAATTGTGGTTTGAAGCGAGGTTTCAAACGTTCGCAAATTACGATTGTTGATGCCGAGTAACGAAGTATTCAGATCAAGCGCAATCTCAAGCTCTTGGGCGTCGTGGACTTCAACCAACACATCCATGCCAAGCTCAAAGGCGCACGCTTCAAATTCGCTAAGCTGCGTTGCCGTCAATGCCGACACAATCAACAAAATACAGTCAGCCCCCATGGCGCGCGCAGCGATGATTTGATAAGGATCAACCATAAAATCTTTGCGCAACACCGGCAAGCTGCAGGCGGCACGGGCTTGGCGTAAGTAGTCGTCAGCGCCTTGAAAAAACTGTTCGTCAGTTAATACGGACAAACAAGCGGCGCCGTGCGCGGCATACGAGACTGCGATTTCAGCAGGTTGAAAATTTTCACGCAATATACCTTTTGAGGGTGAAGCCTTTTTAATCTCGGCAATCACACCTGCGTGTCCGCTCTCGATTTTTGTTTCAATTGCCTGCGCAAAACCGCGAATATCGTTGCGTGCTTTAGCCGCGACAAGCAGGCTGGCTTCACTATGCAGCGCACGCGCCGCACTGACCTCTTGTGCTTTGACAGCCAGAATTTTGTTGAGGATATCGCTCATGCTGCAAACTTTTTAGTTTTGGCACAAAAGGCGTCGAGTTTTGCGCGTGCCGCACCGCTTGCAATCGCTTCGAACGCCATCTTGATACCTTGTTGAATAGAGGGGGCATGGTTGCCAACGTAAATCGCTAAGCCCGCATTAAGCGCGACAATATCCCGCGCCGTACTTGGCTTGTTGGTGAGGGCCTCAAGCACACGGTCGCGCGACTCTTCTTTGCTTGACACGCGAATGCTGCGGTTTGACACCATGGTCAGGCCAAAATCCTCTGGATGGATCTCATACTCAGAAATCACGCCGTCTTTGAGTTCGCCGACCAGGGTACCTGCGCCTAGCGAGGCCTCATCCAAACCATCTTTGCCATGCACAATCATCACGTGTTTAGAGCCAAGCAATTGCAAAACGCGCACCTGTATGCCGACCAAGTCGGAATGAAAGACTCCCATCAATTGGTTGCCCGCGCCTGCGGGATTGGTTAACGGACCAAGGATATTAAAAATGGTGCGCACACCAAGCTCTTTGCGTACCGGCGCAATGTTTTTCATGGCGCCGTGATGGGCTTGTGCAAACATAAAGCCAATGCCGATCTCTTCAATGCACTCGGCGATTTGTGGAGGCGTGAGCGCCAAATTGGCACCTAAGGCTTCAAGCACATCTGCACTGCCAGATGATGATGAAGCGCTGCGCCCACCGTGTTTGGCAATCGGTACGCCGGCCGCAGCCGCAACGAACATCGCGGTCGTTGAGATATTGAACGTGCTACTGCCATCGCCACCGGTGCCACACATGTCGACCATATCCTGAGGGTTGGCAACATGCACGGGTGTGGCAAACTCGCGCATCACTTGCGCGGCTGCGGTGATTTCGCCAACGGTCTCTTTTTTAACGCGCAGGCCCATTAAGAGTGCTGCTGCAATCGCGGGCGACATTTCGCCGCGCATCAACATACGCATCAAGTGCAGCATCTCATCATGAAAAATCTCGCGATGCTCGATACAGCGATGTAGTGCTTCGTTCGGGGTAATCATGTGTTGCTCCGTGAGGGCTCATCAAGCTCAAGAAAATTGCGTAACAGCGCATGGCCATACTCGCTTAAGATCGATTCTGGATGAAACTGTACGCCATAAATCGGCAAGGTCTTGTGACGCACACCCATGATTTCACCGTCGGCTGTCTGCGCTGTGATCGCCAGACACTCGGGGATTGAGGCGCGCTCGATTGCCAGTGAATGATAGCGAATCACGGTGTAGGGTGAAGGTAAGTCTTTAAAAACATCGCTATTGGTATGTGTGATCTCTGAGGTCTTGCCGTGCATGATTTGTTGCGCACGAATAATCCTGCCACCAAAGGCTGCGCCGATCGCTTGATGCCCAAGACACACGCCTAGGATCGGCTTTTTACCGGCATAGTGTTTGATGACCTCAATCGAGATACCAGCCTCGGCGGGCGAACACGGCCCAGGCGACACGCAGATGTGATCAGGCGCAAGTGCGTCAATCTCTTTAAGCGTGATTTGGTCGTTGCGGTACACGCGTACATCTTGGCCCAGTTCGCCAAAGTATTGCACGAGGTTGTAGGTAAATGAGTCGTAGTTATCAATCATCAGCAGCATGGTTTGAATCCAGGTCGTGTCAAGGTGTTGTGCTTAAAACGGGTCATCAAGCCCGGTTTGCACTTGCTCGGCCGCGCGTAACACTGCACGGGCTTTTGCCTCGGTTTCTTGCCATTCAAGTTCAGGGTCTGAGTCGGCCACGATGCCGGCTGCTGCTTGCACATACAGCATGCCGTCTTTGATGATGCCGGTGCGAATGGCAATCGCGACATCCATCTCGCCGCCGTAGCTCAGGTAACCCGCCGCGCCACCGTATATTCCACGGCGCACCGGCTCAAGTTCGTCGATCATTTGCATCGCACGCACTTTGGGTGCGCCAGTCAAGGTGCCCGCCGGAAACGAAGCGCGTAAGACGTCCATGTTGCTCATGCCCGACTCAAGTGTGCCTGCAACATTTGAGACTAGATGCATGACATGTGAATAGCGTTCGATCACCATGGTGTCGGTCACCTTGACGGTACCGATTTTAGCGACCCGGCCCACATCGTTACGCGCCAGATCAATCAGCATGACATGTTCGGCACGCTCTTTTGGGTCAGCCAGTAATTCTGCAGCGAGCGCGGCATCGAGTTCGGGCGTCGCGCCACGTTTGCGCGTACCGGCTAAAGGGCGAATCGTAATGGTAGTTTCGGGCGTCGAGCCAGCGGGTGCTTCCTCGTCAAGCGGCAAAGCCTCTTGGCGCACCAGAATTTCTGGCGAAGCACCCACCACCTGAAAGTCGCCGAAGTTCCAGTAATACATATAGGGCGAGGGGTTCAGGCTGCGCAACGCACGGTATAACGAGAGCGGTGAATCGCTAAACGGTTTGGTAATCACTTGCCCAACTTGTACCTGCATGAGATCGCCCGCTGCGATGTACTCTTTGGCACGTAGTACGGCAGCTAGGTAGTCGGCCTTGGCAAAATGCCGTTGTTCGGTGGTGACAACACTTGAATGGCTGTAGGGGATTTCAATTGGCTTGCGCAGTCGAATCCGTAAATCTTTGAGGCGTTGCTGCGCGCGATTAAAGGCCTCGGGCTCAGCCGGATCGGCGTACACCATCAAATAAATGCGCCCTGCTAAGTTGTCAACGATGACCAGCTCATCGACTTGTAACAACAAGATATCGGGCGGGTCCGCGCCCATTCCGGCCGGATAAGGCTTGGTGGCGGGGCCGAGTTTGGGCTCAATGTGTCGAACCGTATCGTAGCCAAAATACCCTGCCAAACCGCCCGCAAAACGCGGCATGCCGGGGCGAAGGGCCACTTTAAAACGCGCCTGATACTGCGAAATAAAGGCAAGCGGATCGCCCTGATGGGTTTCTATGATCTTGTCATCGCGTAGCACTTCAGTGGTCGTGCCCCGCGCGCAGATAACGTTGCGGGCAGGCAGGCCAATAAACGAATAGCGCCCAAAGCGCTCGCCACCGACCACCGACTCGAGCAGACAAGAGTTTTTGCCACCTTGAGTGCCGCTATGCGCGAGTTTTAAATAAATCGCCAAGGGGGTATCAAGATCGGCATAGGTTTCAGCAACCAGCGGGATCCGGTTATAGCCTTGCGCCGCGAGGGCTTTAAATTCGATTTCAGTCATTTTTAGACAATTCAATAAAAAAGCCCGACCATGTGTGGACGGGCTTGGTTTGTATGTTTAGTCTGGTGGCCTAAGCCTTGAGACTGACTGCTGATAAAACCTTACCCAAGACAAAAACGCCACCAGCGCCACGAGGCGCCAGTTACGAGTTGAATCGAGTTCGATGATTTCATCTTGAAATTTTGGTTTTCAGTGCTGTTTATCTTGCGGCTACCCAGTGGGCCGCAGCCTCAATTGAGTCAACTATAGCATCGACATCAAGCGTTTGCACGCTTTGGCCCTCGTTATAGCCATAGGGTACGGCTAAAACACTACAGCCGGCAGCGCGCGCCGATTGGGCATCGTTAATCGAATCACCTATGGCAACGCTGCGCGCCGGAGCGCTTTTTAACAAGCTACAGGCATGCAGCATGGGGGCCGGATGGGGTTTGGCGTGTGCCAGAGTGTCGCCGCACACCACAGCCTGAAAATAGGGCGCCAGGCCGGTACGTGCAAGCAGGGGCAAAGTAAATTCAGTTGCCTTATTAGTCACAACAGCCAGTCGCAGACCCATACTTTTCATTAACTCAAGCCCAGGCATCACCCCGTCAAACATCACCGACTGATCGCCATTGACCCGATGCAAATTACGAAAATACGACTCGCGGGCCCGCTCAAAGAGTTCGGGCGAGATTGAGGCGGGGTCGGCATCAAAAGTCAGCATACGCATGACCAGATTTTTGGCTCCTTTGCCAATAAAGGTCGCGATCTGGGCCTGCGGCAAGCTAGAAAGCCCAAGCTCTTGACGCATGGTATTGGCCGCGTTTGCCAGATCCGGGATGGTGTCCATTAAGGTCCCATCCAGGTCAATCAACACAGCATCGAAGGCCAGAGGTTTGCGGGCGGCGCTAGAAGGTGAAGACATGATGCAGAGTCAAAACGAAGGTTAAAGAGCCGATTAGGATCGTTGGTTCAGTTCAAACGTTTAGACCGAGCGAGTTTCAGCAAGTTTGAGTTGTTTGCGCATGTTTTGAATGACCGCAGCGTAATCGGGTTGGCCAAAAATCGCCGAACCCGCAACGAAGGTATCTGCTCCGGCAGCGCGGATGGCACCGATATTGTCGACTTTGACGCCGCCATCGACTTCAAGGGCGATCGGTTGGCCGCCAGCGGCCAGATGCCGGTCGATCAAAATACGCACTTGGCGCAGCTTATCTAGCGTGCCAGGGATAAAGCTTTGACCCCCATAGCCTGGGTTCACCGACATCAATAAAATAATGTCGACTTTGTCCATGACATGAGTCAACCAGTCAAGCGGCGTGGCGGGGTTAAACACTAAGCCAGCCTGGCAGCCTTGATCGCGGATCAGCGCAAGACTGCGATCGACATGGCGTGAGGCTTCGGGGTGAAACGTGATGATGTTGGCACCGGCCTTGGCAAAAGAGGGAATCAGGCTGTCAACCGGCTCAACCATCAAGTGCACGTCGATTGGCACATTGACGTGGGGGCGGATGGCCTCGCACACCATGGGACCAATGGTCAAATTTGGGACGTAATGATTATCCATGACGTCAAAGTGGATCCAGTCAGCACCGGCGGCGACAACATTTTTAACCTCTTCGCCCAATCTGGCGAAGTCAGCGGATAAAATACTGGGTGCAAGGCGTGCGGTTGGAAGAGTCATCATTTCTGGCATCATATGCGAACGCAAAAAACAAGATAGCCCCATTATTGCAGTTTTCTTCGGATGTCATCGTGAAACCTTTTGAGCTAACCGTGGCGGTTGAGCCGCGCTTTGTACCAGATCAGTCGGATCCAGCTAAACAGCAGTTCGTTTTCTCTTATACGGTGCGCATCACCAACACTGGCGAGCGCCCCGCTCAAGTCATCAGTCGGCACTGGATCATCAGCGATAGCGAGCAGGTTTCCCAAGAAGTCAGGGGGTTAGGTGTTGTGGGACAGCAACCCCTGTTAGGGCCTGGCGAAACCTTTGAATACACCAGTGGCTGTCCTCTTAAAACGCCGGTTGGCACGATGCGGGGCAGTTATCACTGCGTGGGCGAAAACGGTGTGCCTTTCGAGGTCGAAATCCCTGAGTTTGTGCTGGCCATGCCGCGCACGCTTCATTGAACTCTGGTTCGGGTGACCCGTCCAACGTCTGAACACGCTAAATACAAGGTGGCTAGCGATGCATAAGGTCTTTTTTGGCAGACGGCAAGTTTCAGCGGCGCTGCAAAAAAAAGCGCCGCTTGCCTTTGGGCGGGCTTGGTTAACGACGCAACAGGTCTGTCTTCGCGCAGCGCTTATCAGCGTTGTGGCTTTGTTGGCCGCTTGTTCGAGCGCACCGCCGCTGACTGAGGTGAGCACTGCCCCAAGCGTTGAGGCGCCGGTTGCCGTGACGAGTGCAACGGTCGCAGACAGTGCGGCACGCACCCTCAGCGCAAAGTTTGTCAGTACTGGGTGGGGCGATATGCCCGGTTGGGCAAACGACGACTTGCGTGGCGTGTGGGTGACATTTTTACGTAATTGCGCGGGCTTAATGCGCCCGACTGCGCTGAACTTGGCGGGTCCAACGCGGGCGACACCGCGGGCCTGGCAGGAGGTCTGTAAAGCGGCAACGGATTCAGCGCGTGCGCCAGTGGCCAACAATCCTGAGTCGGTACGAAAGTTTTTGCAAACTTGGCTCACCCCCTGGCGCCTTGAGGGTGCAGACGGCAAACCCGCGAGTAATATCGTCACAGGGTATTACGAGCCCCTGGTGTTTGGCTCGCGCAAACAAGGGGGGGTCTATCAGTGGCCGCTTTACACTGTGCCCGCTGATTTACTCACGATCGATCTGGGGAGGGTGTACCCAGAGCTTGCAGGTAAGCGGGTGCGCGGCAAACTCGACGGCAATCGTGTGGTGCCCTACGACAGTCGCGCCGGCCTCGAAGCTTCGGGGCGCAAACCCCCCGCCGTGGTGTGGGTCAATGATCCGGTCGACAATTTCTTTTTGCAGGTTCAGGGCTCGGGCCGTGTCCAGCTAAACGAGGGCCCGGGCGCCGGGCAAACGATTCGCGTGGCCTATGCCGATCATAACGGCCACCCCTATGTGTCGATTGGCAAGTGGCTGGCCGACAAAGGTGAAATGCAGTTGTCACAAACGTCGATGCAAAGCATCCGCGCTTGGGCTAAAAATAATCCTAAGCGCGTACCCGAAATGCTCAACGCAAATCCTGCGTTGGTGTTTTTTAAAGAAGAGCTCATTACCGATCCAGAGATCGGTCCTAAAGGCGCGTATGGCGTGCCGCTGATGGCGCAGCGCTCCATTGCAGTCGACACAAACTTCGTACCGCTTGGCACGCCAGTATTTTTGGCGACGACTCAGCCCGCCTCGACGCAAACGCTGAACCGCCTAGTATTTGCGCAGGACACTGGCACGGCGATCAAAGGGGCTGCGCGTGCCGACTTTTATTGGGGGTTCGGCGAAGCTGCGGGCGCTCAGGCCGGTCGTATGAAACAGGCAGGACAAATGTGGGTGCTCTGGCCTAAACAGGCCGGCACACCAAGTGCGCGATGAATCCTTTATGACATCTTCCATCGTTGTTTGCGGCACGGGTATTGTGGGCTTGGCTACTGCGCTTGGCTTGGCACGAAGCGGTCAGTCAGTCACTTTAGTGGGGCCGCGGCAAACCTTTTTGCCCGCAACTCCCGAGATTTTTCATCCGCGTGTGTACGCGATCTCGCCAGCCAGTCAACGGTTCTTGGCCTCGCTCGGGGTCTGGGATATGCTTGACGCGCAGCGCTTAACGGCGGTGCAAGCGATGGAAATCCACGGCGATGGCGCGGGGCTAGTCAATTTAAACGCATGGCAGGCGGCACTGCCTGAGTTGGCCTGGATTGTCGAGTCGGGCGAAATCGAACGGGTGCTGACGCAAGCGGTACAGATCTTTGGCCTGACTTGGCTCGCTGAGCGCTTTCGTAGCTATCGCCCGGCGGTCGATGGCCAAAGCGAGCCTCAAAGTTTGCCCTGCCTCACGACCGAGCAAGGGACGGTCTTGCAAGCAGAACTGTTTATCGCGGCGGATGGCGCACAATCGCCCTTGCGCGCCGCGGCAGGTTTGCCGCTTGATAGCAAACCTTACGGGGCCACAGCGCTCGTGGCGCACCTGAACTGCGCGCGACCGCATCAAGGTACCGCTTTTCAATGGTTTAACGATCAAGGCGTATTGGCTCTCTTGCCAATGCCGGCCACGCAGGCGGGCGCACAAGTGTCGCTCGTGTGGTCACTTAAAGAGTCGCTGGCACAAGAGCTACTGGCTTTGCCACCCGCAGAGCAGGCCGATGCCCTACGCACGCGCTTGGCTGCGCTCACCGCGAACCGTTTGGGTGAACTGACGCTTCGCGGCTCGCTCAATTCTTTTACGTTATCTTTAAATCAGTCGCCCATGATTGGCGAGCGGCTCGCCTTGGTTGGCGATGCGGCGCATCGGGTGCATCCGCTGGCCGGGCAAGGATTAAACTTAGGGCTAGGCGATGTTCAGGCGCTAGTCGGCGTGCTCGCGCAGCGCGAACATTTTCGTAGCGCGGGCGATGCTTTGGTGCTTAGGCGTTATCGACGTGCACGCGCCGAGGCGGTGATGGCGATGCGAGTCGTCACCGATGGATTGCATCGTCTGTTTGAGGTACAAAACGCGCCCGTGGCGTGGCTACGTAATCTTGGCATGACTGCAGTTGAAAAATTGCCGTTGCTCAAGCGTACCTTAATTTCTGGTGCGTCTCGCTAGATCTTTTTTGTGGGTACCCCCACCGATGGGGTGAGATTGGCTTGCGTTTTACAAATTACGATTACAGTCACATTCCTTTCTGCGGAGCAGTCAGCTTGAAAAAACTATTCACCTTCGCCTGGTTCGCGGCGGCATTACTTGCGGGCAGCCTGTCGGTCACCTTTGCGCAAAAAGCGCCTGCGGCTGAGCCAAACCTTGACGCTAAAATCCAGGCAGTGCAAAAGCTATTTGCTGAACGTTTTGGTAACCCGCCTATCAGCAATATACGCTTGACGCCTTACGGGCTATACGAGGTGCAACTGGGGTTGGATTTGGTCTACACCGACGAAAAAGTGAACTTTGTGCTGGATGGCACCTTGATTGATGCCAAGACTCGACGCGACATCACGCGCGAACGGCAAGACTCGTTAGCGCAAATGCCTTTTGACCAATTGCCTTTTGAGCTGTCTTTCAAACAAGTGCGCGGCGACGGTTCGCGCAAAGTTGCCATCTTTGAAGATCCCAACTGCGGCTATTGCAAGCAGTTGCGCAAGTCAATTGAAGGGATCACTAACGTAACGATTCACACCTTTCCGTACCCAATCCTGTCGCCCGATTCCACACAAAAAGTTCGTAACATGTGGTGCGCCTCTGATCCCGCCACAGTCTGGGACGCCTGGATGTTGCAAAACAAAGTCCCAGCCACGCTAGATTGTGAAGTGCCGATCGATAAAATGGTCGCGCTTGGACAAAAACTGATGGTGCGAGGCACCCCGGCTTTATTTTTTGCCGATGGCTCCCGAGTGGGCGGTGCGATCCCTAAAGAAGAGATCGAAAAACGCCTGAAATGAGCAAGCGGACAACAGATTCAACTCAGACAATCATTAGGAGCACTTGATGCGTATTGCCGTACTGGACGATTATTTGAAGGTGGCCCCCGCCATGGCCAAGTGGGACACCCTGAACGCTGAGGTGAGTTTTTTTTCTGACTATATACCTCCGGGGGTAATGGCCACGGCGCTTGAATCGTTCGATGTCATCGTCGCGATGCGCGAGCGTTCGGCTTTTCCGGCGGCGTTAATCAAAGGCTTGCCTAAGTTGCGTTTGCTGGTCACAACGGGTATGCGCAATAGTTCAGTCGATATGGTTGCGTGCCGCGAACAGGGTGTTGATGTGTGTGGCGCACCTGGCGACCCTAAAAGCACGGGCGCAACCGCCGAACTGACCTGGTCATTGTTGCTCGCGCTCTTTAAGCAAATCCCCAAAGAAGCGGCCAATATGCAACAGGGCTTATGGCAAACCACCATGCCTCCCACGCTTGAGGCCAAGCGCCTAGGCTTGGTGGGTGCGGGGCATTTGGGCCAGTGCGTCGGGCGGGTCGGTTTGGCCTTTGGGATGGAAGTCGTCGCCTGGAGCCCAAACCTCACCGAAGAACGTGCGGCGAAGGCTGGCGTCAAACTTGTGTCTAAACAAGAGCTCTTTGCGACGTCAGATGCGATCAGTGTTCACATGGTGTTAAGCGATCGTTCGCGCGGTATTGTCGATGCAGTCAGCCTACAAACCATGAAAGCGACCGCGTATTTAATCAATACGTCGCGCGCCGGCTTGATCGATCAGCCGGCGCTGCAAAAGTTGTTGACCGAGGGCAAAATTGCGGGCGCAGGGCTTGATGTTTATGATGCCGAACCTTTGGCCGCAAACGATGTTTGGCGCAAAACGCCACGCACTTTGCTCACGCCGCATTTAGGTTATGTCACGCCAGAAAACTTTGCGGTGTTTTACACCAATGTCGTGGCAGATATTCAGGCTTGGGCTGCTGGCAGCCCAATTCGAGTGCTGAACTAATGCAGCCAGTTCTGCCAGTGCACATAGTCGCACGACTGCTGCTGATTTTATTACTGGCGGCTGGGGTGTATTTTTTTAGCGGCTTTGTGGTGCCGGTGCTGGCAGCTCTGATCATTGGATTTGCTAGTTGGCCGCTTTATTCAAAATGGGTTCAGATGTGTGGGGGGCGAACCACCCTGGCAGCCAGCGTGGCGCTGCTTTTTATTATGCTGGTGTTGGTGGCGCCTTTATCGATCGCTTTGACATACTCGGTTCAAGAGGCGAGTCATATTTTGGCCTGGCTCTTAACGGCGAATCGGGTGGGCGTTCAGGCGCCTGCCTGGATTATCGCCTTACCTTATGTGGGCGAACGCTTGGGCAGTTATTGGGCTGAGTTTTTAGCGCAACCGCATGCGCTCGGTGGTCTGGTCGAGCTGATTAGCGGACAGCACATTGGCAATATTTATCGCGTGGTTTTATCTACGACGGGTAACGTATTTCATATTATGTTGACGCTGTTGTTTATGTTGATTACGCTCTTGTTCGTTTACAAAGATGGGCATCGCATGGTCGGCCAACTTGATGTGCTGGGCGAGCGAGTCTTGCCCCTCAGATGGCAGCGGTTTTCGCGCGTGATCCCGGCAACCATTAGCGCAACGGTGACGGGTATGGGTTTGATCGCGATCGGTGAGGGTGTCGTTTTGGGAGTCGCTTATTGGGTGGCGGGGGTGCCTTCGCCAGTTCTGCTCGGTGTGATCACAGCTTTTATGGCGATGATCCCGGGTGGTGCACCGCTGTCATTTACCTTGATATCTTTATATTTGGTGGGTTCGGGAAACCCTCTCGCAGGTGCTGGATTGTTTGCCTGGGGTTCGATCGAGCTTTTTATTGTCGATAAGACGCTGCGCCCGCGCCTGGTGGGTGGTCCGGTCAAACTCCCGTTTTTACCGACATTTTTTGGATTGGTCGGTGGCGTCAAAACCATGGGAATCGTTGGGCTTTTTATTGGCCCTGTGTTGATGGCGTTGATGGTTGCGTTGTGGCGCGAATGGGTGCTTGATGTCAAGGCCGCTCAGACCGAGCGCAGTTCGTCGTCAGACGGCTAGCGACAGACCTGTCTTCTTCAGCAATCTGTTTGTTTGATTTGCCTTTACCGCCTTAAGCTAGCTCGACGGCAGCGCGTCCGGGCTCAACGGCAAACTTTGCCAAAGTAAAAACGTCAGATTTTGGATCTTTAGCGTCCTTGACGGCTCTAAGCGTAGTCGTCAACTGCGTTGGGGTCAGTTCAACCACCCCGTAACCCCGCGAAGCGGCATCGGCAAAGATAAAGTGCGGGTTCACTTCAAGCTGCTTGGTGAGTTGAGCGGGCGTTGAGCTTGAAAGCGAAGTAATACTTGTGCCACAGAACTCAACGCCAAGCGCCTCGCAGTCAGGGTTGTGATAGTCAGACAACACATGACCGACCCAGTTCTCGTGAATATCACCTCCTAAAATCACCGGGTTTTTGAGCCGAGTCTGTTGCATCGAATCGGTGAGTCGTCTGCGGGCCGCCGGGTAGCCATCCCAGCCATCGTTGCGCAGCAATTGTGCGCCGGTCGTGCTGAAGTTGCGTCGTCCAAACAGCGTTTGTTGTCCAAGCAAATTCCATTGGCTACGGGCCGACGCAAATTGTTGCTCAAGCCAGCGTTCTTGGGCCTTGCCCAGTAAGGTACGGTGGGGTTGGTTAAAGCTTTCGCATTTGGTTGGGTCAACGCGCGCCGAGCCTGGTCGTTGGTTAGGAGAGCAGGCCTGTAAGTCGCGATGCTGACGATTATCAAGCGTATAGAGCGTTGCAAGACGCCCAAAGGCTACGCTGCCGTACACGCGGGCTTGGTCTGCCTGCCCCGAAAGTAATCTGTCAAAGCCGGCGCGCGGGACAGGCATGTTTTCATAAAAGGACTGGTAGGCGGCACGACGCCGCGCCATAAAATCTTCGACAGGGGTACCCGATAAGCCCTCGTGAGTCGCCGCGTAATCATTTTGTACCTCGTGGTCATCCCAGGTAAGTATCCAGGGGCAAGCGGCGTGAATCGCTTGTAAGTCTGGATCAGACTTGTGAAGCGCATAGCGGCTGCGATAGCCCTCAAGTGTTGTAATCCACCCGCCTGTCGTTGGGCGCACCTCAGGGGGGCGCGAGGCGGGATACTCGTAAATGTAATCGCCTAAAAACAGCACAAAATCCAGATTCTCGGCCAGCATATGTCGATAGGCACTGTAAAAGCCAGCCCCCCACTGTTGGCAAGAGGCATAAGCCAGTCGCAAGCGCTTAAGGTCAGCGCCTGGCGTCGCAAGAGTGCGCGTACGGCCCGTTGTGCTGACCGTAGTGCCAGTCATAAACCGATAGAAATACGCCCGCGCCGGCTCAAGCCCCGCGACCTCAGCGTGCACAGAGTGCCCGAGTCCTGCCGTGGCCTGTAACTCTCCTGAGGCAACCAGGCGACTGAACTGGACGTCGTGCGCAAGTTGCCAGGTCACGGCCACCGACTTTGCAGTCAGCCCAGCGGCCTCAAGCGCTGGCGTTCCAAGGCGAGTCCAGAGCACAATCGAGTCGCTAGTGGGCGACCCGCTCGCAACCCCTAAGCTAAAGGGGTCTAACGACCAAGCTTGGCGACCCCAGCCAAGTTTGGGCAGACCAAGAAGAGCCGCCGAGGCGCCTGCAAAACGAAGAACCGAGCGACGTTGCATGACTTGTGTGCTTAAAACAGCGAAGCTGCCCCAAACATGGCAAAAATCCCGAAGCCAACGGCCACAATTCCTAAGCCGCCTGCTAGCCAGGCCAACATCATCACGTTGGTAATAATCGCAGACGAAGCTAGAACGATCGCCACTTGCAACACACCCGAAGAAACCTCTAGATTGTGATACTTGTGGTTAGCAAGTTCACCTAGCTTCTGCGCTTTTTTTGCACGCTCGGCGAGTTCTTTACGGCCTTCACCGGTGTCGGGCTCGGTATCGTAACGCTTGACGGCGCTAGCCCATTTTTTCATCTGTTCAACCGTTTTTGGATCTTCGGCCTGCGGGCTGAGTTGAGCCGTCTGTAAAGCCAGTTCAGTACTCGTTTTTCGAATGGATTTTGCCTGAAAAAACGCCCATAAGTTAGAGGCTTCAACCTGCTTGGTGATCACCTCGGTTTGATAGGCTTTACCTAGAGTCTCACTGATGGCTAAAAACAGTGCCAACACGGCGATCACCAGTGCGACTTTTTTATTTGAGGGATCAACGTGTCCGTGTCCTGACATGGCGGGCTCCTTAGTGCGGCGCGGGTTGGTGAGCTTGGCTCAGAAGTTTTTCGGTGAAGGCGATTGCCATGGCAGAGAGGACAAAAGCCATATGAATTAAGGTTTGCCACATCAGTGTGGACTCTGAGGTGTCGGGGGCGTTGATAAAGGTCTTGAGCAGATGTATCGACGAGATTCCGATGATCGCTGTGGCCAGCTTAACCTTTAACACACCCGCGTTTACGTGCGATAACCATTCTGGTTGGTCCGGGTGATTTTTGAGCCCCATGCGCGAAACAAAGGTCTCCCAGCCCCCCACGATCACCATCACTAACAGGTTTGAAATCATGACAACGTCGATTAAGCCCAAGACGATCAACATCAATTCGGTCTCGGTGACTGGTTTTTCGAGAGTCATCATCGACATCAGGTGTACGAGCTCCCTCCAGAATTGCCAGACATAAATGCCTTGCGCAACGATCAGGCCGAGATAAAGAGGGGCTTGTAACCACCGGCTCATAAAGATCCAGCGTGGTAGGATTTTTAAAGGCGTGTTGTTTGTGTTCATGTCTTTGTTGTGAATTGTGAAGGGTATTATTTGAAGGCTAGCGCTTCGCTTAAATTGGATACGTACCGGGTAGCAAAATACTTTTATCGACTGTCTCAATATCAGTGCGACCACAAAAGGCCATCGTCAGGTCAAGCTCATTGTGCAAAATTTCAAGTACTTTTTTGACACCGATCTCGCCCATGGCACCCAGCCCATACAAAAAGGCGCGCCCAATATAACAACCCTGGGCGCCGAGCGCACGCGCTTTTAAAACATCTTGACCGCTGCGTACACCGCCATCCATATGGATTTCGATTTGTTTGCCAACGGCCTCAACGATGGCTGGCAAAGATTCGATGCTTGAGGCGGCGCCATCGAGCTGACGACCGCCGTGGTTGCTGACGATCAAGGCATCGGCACCGCTGTTAAGCGCCATACGCGCATCCTCGACGTCTTGAATCCCTTTTAAAATTAGCTTGCCGCCCCAAAGTTTTTTGATCCAAGCCACGTCATCCCAGTTCAGGCGCGGGTCAAACTGCGAGGCGGTCCATTCGCTCAGTTTGCTCATGTCGCTCACGCCCTGTACATGGCCCACGATGTTGCCAAATTGACGGTTTTTTGTGCCAAGCATGCCCATCGCCCAGCGTGGTTTCGTTGCGATGTCAAGTAGATTGGCTAGGGTCATCTTGGGCGGTGCGCTTAAGCCATTTTTTAGATCTTTGTGACGCTGCCCCAATATTTGCAAATCAAGCGTTAAAACCAAAGCCGAACAGTTGGCACGCTTGGCACGTTCAACCAGGCGTTCGATAAAGTCGCGATCTTTCATCACATACAGTTGGAACCAAAACGGATGATAATTAGTGCCCTCGGCCACCGCTTCAATTGAGCAGATGCTCATGGTCGATAAGGTAAAGGGGATACCAAATTCTTTGGCCACTTTTGCTGTCAGAATTTCGCCATCGGCATGCTGCATGCCAGTCAGGCCTGTTGGTGCGATTGCCACAGGCATGGCAACCTTTTGGCCGATCATATGGCTCGCGGTCGAGCGATTCTCCATGTTAATCAAAATGCGTTGACGCAATTTGATTTTTTGAAAATCGCTTTCGTTTGCGCGATAGGTGCTTTCGCTCCAAGAGCCCGAATCAGCATAGTCGTAAAACATACGCGGCACGCGCTTTTTGGCTAAGACGCGCAAGTCTTCGATGTTGGTGATTACGCTCATAAGGATAAGTCTCCGCTGGTTAGCCCACAGGCTTTTAGAACGCTATTCTTGAGTCAAACTGACAAAGCCTTTTGGCAATTGCCGAATGCGAGGCGTAGTTTAGCGGGTAAGGGTTACCTTTGCATATTTTTTGCCCCTCGGCTGGACCGAGGTATCGAATATTTTAACTCTGAGCCTCGCCCGTCTCGCTCAGGCCGTCGTGGGCCAAACCGACCCAAAGCGGTGGGTAAGGCTTGCTGAGCTCCCCGTGGTACGCTTCTGACACACTTTTAGACTTTTCAATTTAAAAAGCTTTGCACCATGTTGACGCAGCCAGCCTCTGAACACCTGATTGATTCTCGTTATGCGCTACGGCGTCTGTTGACAGCGCTCTTGATCATGGTGATGGGTAGCAGTTGTATGTTCGTTGTCTCAGTGGTGTTACCCGAGGTGCAAGCAGAGTTCGGCGTGTCTCGGTCAGAAGCTTCGCTGCCCTCAACCCTTTTATGGATTGGCTTTGGGGCCGGCGGCTTATTCATGGGGCGCGTGTCAGACCGCTGGGGGGTGTGGGTATGCCTGCTGATCGGCGCTGCCGGCTTGTTGACTGGTTTTATTTGGGCCGCGCACACCACAAATATCCTTGTCTTTGCGCTGGTGCACGGCTTGTTTCTGGGTTTTTTGGGTGCCTCTGCAACCTTCGCACCATTGGTGGCCGACACTTCGCTTTGGTGGAATAAGCGCCGCGGCATTGCGGTCGCTATTTGTGCCAGTGGTAACTATCTGGCCGGTGCGATTTGGCCGCCCGTCACGCAGTGGGGAATCTCGACCATTGGCTGGCGCGAAACTTATCTCTGGCTGGGGCTTGCCTCTGGCCTTAGCATGGCGTTGTTGGCCTTTCTGATGCGCCAGCGCCCGCCCTTGGTGCAGGTGACTGTCTTGGCTAGCAATCAGGTCGCCGGCTTGCCGCGCCCGTTTGGTTTGAACATCAGTCACGCGCAGTTTTTGTTATGTATAGCCGGCTTAGCTTGCTGCGTCGCGATGTCGATGCCGCAGGTGCATATCGTAGCGTATTGCGCCGACTTGGGCTATGGCCCTGCCCGCGGCGCTGAAATGCTGGCGTTGATGCTAGGTTGCGGCATTATTAGTCGTTTAATTTCGGGGGTGATTTGTGACCGCATCGGAGGCATACGGACGCTGTTGTTAGGCTCGGCCTTGCAGGGCATTGCGTTATTTATGTTTCTGCCCTTCGATGGGCTGGTGTCGCTGTATTTGATCGCTGCGTTATTTGGGTTGTTTCAAGGGGGCATTGTGCCCTCCTATGCCATCATCATTCGAGAATACTTTCCGGCCGCCGAGGCGGGTAGACGAGTGGGCTCAGTGATCATGTGCACCATGTTCGGTATGGCGCTGGGCGGGTGGATGTCAGGCAAGATTTTTGATCTGACCGGTTCGTATCAGATGGCAATGATCAATGGCATTGGCTGGAACCTGCTAAATCTGAGTATCGCGGGGTTTTTGTTTTGGCGAGTTTCGCGCGCGGTGCGTTAGCTTGCTTCGGTATAACGCTTGGCAAGCACTGTTTGATAGCGTTGTTCAAGCTCGTCAATATTCGCGATACTGATCCCCATGTCACGCACTAGCCCGTCATCCAGACTATATACCCAGCCATGTACGGTCACGGTTTGCCCGCGCGACCAAGCGTCTTGCACGCTTGTGGTCTGGCAAACGTTGACGACTTGTTCAATGACATTTAGTTCGCATAAATGATCCAGTCGCTGCTGGCGAGTCAAGACGCGTCCTAAATAAGCGCTGTGCTTGTCGTGAACATCTTTGACGTGGCGGATCCAGTTGTCAGCTAAACCGATGCGAATGTTTTCAAGCGCAGCGCGCACACCCGCGCAGCCATAATGCCCGACTACAATAATATGCTTAACTTTGAGTTGATCAATCGCAAACTGAATGACTGACAAGGCGTTTAAGTCAGTGTGCACCACCACGTTAGCGATATTGCGATGAACAAAGACCTCACCTGGCGCTAGGCCCGTTATCTGATTGGCCGGCACGCGTGAGTCAGAGCAACCGATCCAAAGATACTCGGGTGACTGTTGCTCGGCAAGTCGCTTAAAAAACTCAGGATCGCTGTTGCGTACCGACTCAACCCATTGCTGATTTTTTTCAAATAAAACGGTGAGATGGTGAGGATTGGTGGGCGTTGACATCGCTGGCTACTCCGAAGCGCCAGCAGCTTTCAAAAGCTTTTGCGCATTGATAAACGAGGCGTCATCAAGCAGATTGCGTGTTGATTTAGCGGGTACGTCAGACATGATTCCTTTTGGCATGATGAATTCAAAGTAAGAGTTCGCCGTCACGCGCACGTCTGACCCCTCGGGCGCTAAGACAAAGCTGACAACGTCTTTGTATTGTAAGGCGTACTCGTTGTTGATCATGGCGGTGATTAGAGTTTCGCGCTGCGAATCAATCTCGGTGCTTGTGCAGATCACTTCATTTTTATCGGTTTGAATGTTCAGGCGGCTCTTTGAGCAGACGCTCATGAGATTATTCTTCACCGTGCTGGCATCAGCATTTTTAAACAGGCCCAGGGCCACTCTGGCCGCAGGGGGTTTAGCGGGCTCTGAAGGGGTTGAGCTGCAGCCTGTGAGCACGAGGCTCGCCAGAAGCGTCAAAGACAGTAGGGGTAGGGCACGCATGCAAGTCACCGTAATGGAACACTCAAGGCGCTCATTATCGCTTGAATCGCCTAGCGGCGTGGCGAACCAAGCGCAGGCGATGTCTGGTTGCGACTCGCGTTAAAGGCTTTGTCCGCCATCGACAGCAATGGTTTGCCCAGTCACCCAAGACGCGAGGTCGCTGGCTAAAAAGGTGGCAACCGTTGCGATTTCTTCGGGGATACCAAAACGCCCAGTCGGGATGCCCGCCAAAATACGCGCGTAGAGATCTGGCTTATCGCGCTTGGCGATATCCCAGGTGCCGCCCTCAAAAAAGATCGAACCGGGGGCAATACAGTTCACGCGAATTTTTTTGCCGGCATAGGACAGCGCTTGCGTTTGAGTGTATTCAATCAAGGCAGCTTTGATGGCGCCATAAGGCGGCGTGCGCACGCTTGCCCCCAGGCCTGAAATTGACGAAATATGCAAGATGCTACCGCCGCGTGCCTCGAGGTAGGGCATGGCTGCGTGGCAGGCTCGCACCGTTGCCATCAAATCGATTTGAACGCTGACGGCCCAGCCGGCTTCGTCATCGGTGCGCCCAAAGCCCGAGGCGTTATTGACTAAAATGTCGATGCCGCCCAATGACTTAGCTGAAGCCTCTACCCACTGTTTAATGGCGGCGGCATCGCCCAAATCGCAGGGCGTCGCAAGCACTTTATGACCGTGCTTTTTTAACGTAAGCTCTGCCTCGCGCAAGGGGCCTTCGGTTCTGGCGCAGATTGACACATCGGCACCGGCCTGCGCATAGGCGTCGGCAATCGCCAAACCAATGCCACGGCTGCCGCCAGCAATTAACGCGCGCTTTCCAGTTAAATCCATTTTCATTATTGTCTCCGTGAGGTAGCGCCGTTTAAGGTGCGGGGTAAAAGGTAGCTTGCATAGCGACTCAGCGCTTTTTTCTAACAGCGAGAGCTTATTCGTTAAGTGGTAATTCAATCATAAACGTAGTTGCCCAACCAGGTTGCGCCGTAACGTAAAGGAGACCTTTGTGTCGCTCAATAATATGCTGACCTAACCATAACCCCAAACCCATTCCGGCATACTTGGTCGAGCTCAGCAGATTAAAGATGTTTGCCTGAGTCGCCGGATCAATGCCTTTGCCGTTGTCCGCGACGCTCAAATACGCGCGAGTGTCTGTCTTGGTGATGGTAATTTCAATGCGTCGCTCATGGTCTGTGACTTCTGACAGTGCCTGAGCTGCATTGTTTAATAGATTTAAGAGTACCTGCTGAAATTCTTGGGGATTCACTAAGACGTGGCACCCGCCGGTGATTGGATAGTTTCGACTGAGCGAAATATTTTGCTGTTTTGCTAATGGTAAGAACAATTTTTCAAGTGGCGACATCGTTTCAGCCAGGTCAACCCGTTGCGACACCAAAGTCGTGTTTGAAAATATCTGTCTGAGCGCGGTAATAATCTCAGAGGCTCGCTGGTTATCGGCCAAAATCCTTGAAACGAGTTCTTGCTTAATCAGCGGATTCGTTACCGCACTTGTGAGTTCCATTTGCAGACATTCAGTATTTAGCTGTATGGCGCACAGAGGTTGATTGAGCTCGTGGGCAGGCGCCGCCGATAGTGCCCCCATTTCGGCTGATTTTTTTGCGCTAATTAAGGACTGAATCAATTCATCACGTTCGGCGAGCAGTTTCTGGACTTGGTTTTTTTCTTCGATCTCACTAGCGAGTGCGCTATCTTTTGACTGGAGAGAATCGATCATTTGGCGCCGCTCTGAGAGCTGCCGCTGCAAATAAAACGCGCCAATCGCAAAGAAAATTAAGAGTGTTATCGCTGTTGTGACCAGCGCAAAAATCGCGTCACGAGTTCTTCGTTAAAGATGTTGTTGACGTGGCTGAGATTGATATTTAACGTGATGAAGGTGCGAACTAGGGTTACTACAAGAGCCATCACGATGAGGCTAAAAATAAATTTCAATATGATTGGGCCTTTCGCATAAATTAGACGCCCGACCTCATAGCCTTGCCAGAAGTAAGTTATTGCAAACGCGGTCGTGACAAAGACTACTCTGTCAGCGAAGTTACCATTTTGCCGAATCGCTTCGAAGGTGATGCCTAGTAAGAGCAAAACACCCCACGCCGCGATTAAGAGCGGGCGTTCAATCGGTTGGCGCCAAGAGCGAAATAATAGTCCGCTAAAAATATAGGTACCAAGGATGCAGATGTTTGCAGGGGTCAGCAGCGCCTGGTGCAGCGACGGTACCAGCGCAAAGATAAAATATCCGCCGGCGTATAACCCAACCGAGAGAGTCCAATAGCCGTTCAGAGAAGTGCCGCTTTGCTTATCCAGGAGCGGAGAGAAACTAAAGAGCAAGCCCAAAGCCATCGTGGCAAAAAGTAAGATAAATACTTGTTCAGCAATTTGCATGCGTGGCTTTAGGGTTACGGCGTAGCCGTCGCGTCATTGAGCTCGATGGCAATCTCACGAAAGCGCGCTTCGGCCTGGCCAAAGGCAAACACGAGGTCTGGATCAAATTTCTTACCCGAGAGGCGGTAAATCTCGGCACTGGCCGCTTCGTGTGTCCAGGCTTTTTTGTAGACGCGCTCGGTAGTCAGTGCGTCATAGACGTCAGCCAAAGCCATCAAGCGCGCCTCGAGCGGGATATTGGTGCCGGCGAGGCCGCGAGGGTAGCCGCTGCCATCCCAGTTTTCGTGATGCCCGCCAGCAATTCTGGCGGCGATATTAAACAGAGAGGTGGGCATGCGGTCGGCGCCGGCGGCCGCTGCCAGAATGGTCTCGCCAAGCATCGCATGCGTGCGCATGATCACCGTCTCGTCGGCCGTGTGATGACTCGGTTTTAGCAAGATCTGATCCGGGATCCCGACCTTGCCGAGATCGTGCAAGGGTGCGGCGGTGACGATTTTTTCGATCAGCTCATCCGAGAGCTGATCGCGGTAGCGTTCAGCGCGACTTAATATTTGCGCAAGCGTCTTGACGTAAAGCTTGGTGCGTTGGATGTGCAAGCCGGTCTCGTTGTCGCGGGTTAAGGCGAGTTCGGTCATCGAGTCAATCATTTGCTCGCGTACGCGTTGCAAGATGAGTTGACTCATTTCTTGCTGCTCGGCTAATAATTCTCTTAACTTGCTGCTGGTATTTTCGTAATTCGACACGTCAGCGTAAGTGCGAACGACATCACCTGAGGGCATTGGGTGTGTTTTAACCTCAATAAAACGACCCTGCGCATCTTTTCGTACGTAATTTCGCTTGGTGTGTTCATCGACGTTCACACCGCGCGAAAAGATATAGGCGCGTGCTTCGGGTGTGACCTCACCAAGATCTCTAAAATCACCCCGATCAATTTGATACTGTACGACCTCTGGCAACGTCGGTTTGCTCGCGAGCAGCGAGGCGGGTAAATTTAACAGCTCGCAGGTCTGTTGGTTAAATAGTTTGTAACGATTGTCTGGGCCAATGACGCTAATGCCTTGTGAGACAGACTGCAGAGTGCCGTCCAGTAACTCGGTCGTCTCGGTGAGTTGGCGATTGACTACGCTGTTCGCCTTAGAAAATATACCCATTGTGATGATAATCATGCCGCCCGCTAACACGAGGCGTGAGAGTGTCACGGCGTCAAGATCGTGTATGAAGAACAAAATATTAATTTCAACGATCATTGCCGATCCACTCAGCGCATACGCAGACGCGAGGGGCAAGCGAAGAAAAAGTACCGGAATCGCGGCCAATACCCACATGATGGCAAAGGGGTTGACCAACCAGCTTCCAATACACGCGAAGCAGATGGTTAGCACCGGTATCAAGGCAGGCGTTAAGAATGGCTGCGCACGATAGTGCAGGGACCATAGGTCTGCAAGCACGAAAAAAAACACGATGGTCGTCAGTGCGAGTGAGATGCCGCTGTTGAAGCTCGATGGCTCGGGTAGTAGCCTGACAGCGGTAAACAATAGCAGCCCTACCGCTTAATAAAGATCAATAATCTTATACGCGCGCAGCCACTCAATTGCTTGTTTGGGCGACGACGTACTAATCAATTTTGACGTTTCCAGTTTGAATAATTTTTGCCCAATACGTGGTTTCGTCAGCTAACCATTTGCGCAAGTCTGCAGGCGAACGTGGCAAGGCCTCAGAGCCGAGGTCTGCAAACTGTTTGCGAATATCGGGTAACGCGGCAATCCTTGCGATCTCGGCGTTTAACTTCGCGATGATGGCTTGCGGTGTTGCGCTAGGCGCCATCATCCCTTGAAACGAGCCCGTCACATAGCCAGGGATGCGTTCGGCGATTGTGGGTGTGTCAGGGATTGGCGCAAAGCGTTCGGGGCTCGCGACGGCAATCATCCGGTAGTTGCCGGCTTTTGCCATGGGGTAGGTTGCCAAAAAACTATTCATTGTCAGATCGATTTGCCCGCCGGCTAAATCTGCGATGACTTGCGAGCCACCCTTATAGCCAATAAAGTTCAGCTGCAAATTTTCTTTTTGTGCCAGCAGCACGCCTGCTAAGTGCGGTGCCGCCCCCAAGGGTGTTCCAAAATTCAGTGGCACCGCTTGGCCGCGAGCATAGGCGATCAGTTCAGGCAGAGTTTTGACCGGCAGTTTGTTTGCCACCACGAGGATGTGAGGCGAGTAGGCCACAATCGCAACCGGGGTGAGCTCTTTGGCCGGGTCGTAGGTGAGGTTTTTCATGAGCGTGGGCGCCATGGTCAGCGCACTCAGGTCGACCACCAACAAGGTGTAGCCATCAGGCTCAGACTTGGCTACATACGACGCCCCAATTTGAGCGTTACCACCCACTTTGTTTTCAACCACCACGGGTTGACCCCAGTTTTCTGTCAGCTTTTTACCGACGATGCGCGCCAGGATATCTGAGGCCCCGCCCGCTGCAAACGGCACGATCAGACGAAGTGGTTTGTTTGGATAGGTTTGCTCGGGTGCTTGAGCGTGCGCCGCAACTGTAATAAGCCCGAGTGCGAGGGCAGCGAGCCATCGCACTGGCTTGGATGAGCGAATTGAAGTCATGAACGGCCTCCGGCCAATGGTGCGACGTGCAAACCGTGCACACGGTGTTTTTGAATCAATTGTGCGACTGAGCCTGAGGCTTTAGCCTGTTCAAGAAAGTCGAACAAAAATTGAGCCGCGTTTGCATCGCCTTTGCGCGTACAGGCACCTTGCTGCACCATGGTGAATTCACCCGCAACGATGCGCGTACCGGGGACTTTTTTAATATCCACTTCAAGCCCAACGCGTAAACCCGCGAGTGCGTCGAGTTTGTTGGTGATGAAGAGCTCGATTGTGGCATCAAAGCCTTCGGCTTCGAGCAGTTGCGCGTGTTTGATGTTGCGGTTCAGCCAAAGGCCGTAGGCGCTGCGCGCAGGTACGGCGATGCGAAACCCAGCGCGATCGACCTCAGAGGCGTGTTTGATTGTTGATGCTTCGGGCACGATGTAGGTGGCTTGAATTTCAACGTAGGCGGGTGTAAACGTCACTTTGGCAGCGCGATCTGGGTCGGCGCCGACAAAGCCAATGTCGCAAGTGTTACCGCCG
This sequence comes from Bordetella parapertussis, assembly GCA_945872285.1. GTDB lineage: Bacteria > Pseudomonadota > Gammaproteobacteria > Burkholderiales > Burkholderiaceae_B > Zwartia > Zwartia parapertussis_D. The sequence goes on from CAMBZR010000028.1 coordinate 24,838, forward strand.
ACAGCATCGACCAGAGCGTCTTGGCTTTTGAATGGTATGAGCTGCAGCGGCACGCCAAGTTTTTGTGCGATGGCACGGCAAAGATCAGGCGAGACCCCATCAGGGTCACCCTCGGGCGTTTTGCCGGTAATCAACAAAAAATTACCGGTGTAGACGCCAGCGCGAAGAGTGCCAGTCGGTGCAAGAGATTTAAGGATGTCAGGTGTCAGCATTGTTATTTAATTTTTTGTCAGGATTACAATCTTAGGTAGCCGAAGTTTAAGCTCTGTTGAGCAAAAGTAAAGCCATGATTGAGGTCGTTGAGGGGATAGCAAGTGAGTGAACAACAGCGGTTGATTGAGCAGTACGGTTTGCTGCCTCACCCCGAAGGGGGCTTTTATGCCGAGATGCATCGCGCCAAGCGTCTTGTTCAACCCGGTTCGGGGTCGCCCGAGCGCTCGGCTTACACCAGCATTCACTACTTTTTAGCAGGTGATGACTTCTCGGCCTGGCATCGCATTCAGTCTGATGAAACTTGGTTCTTTCACTCGGGTTGCGATCTGGTCATTTACAGTTTTGCACAAAATGGCCAGCTGCAAGCGCAGCGGTTAGGCGCTGAGTCGGGCTGTTTTCAATTGACAATCGCGGCGCGTACCTGGTTTGCCTCGCAGCCAGCTCAAGTTGACTCTTGCAGTTTTGTGAGTTGCGTTGTTGCGCCCGGTTTTGAGTTCGAAGATTTTGAACTCGCCTCGCGTCCGATGTTGTTAGAGACCTATGGGCACAGCCCTGAAAGTCGGGCAAAAATTGAGGCGTTTACTCGCGTACGCCCCTAAATCATCCGCTAAATGCGTTACCGTTTGGCTAATTTGGTCGCTTCAATGACATCTTTGTTGCCTTGAAGCGACTTTGTCACCTTGAAGCCACCTTTTAGTCCCGAAGCGACCTTCTCGCCCAGAAGCGACTTTCTTGCCTTGATGTAACTTTGCAGTAATCAGTTCACCCTATTGGTTGGTCATCACGATTTTCTGGAGCACCTTTTGAGTTCAATCCGTTATGCCCTTTGGTCCGCCGCTGCCGGCGCGTTGATTCCGGTGATGGGCGTTTTGAATGCCCGCCTCGGGAAAACCCTTGGTGACCCGCTTCATGCCCCCGTCGTGTTATTCGGTGTTAGTTTTTTAGCTTGTTTATTGACGGCGATATTGTTTACCGGTGCCTTGCCCAATTGGTCAAAGCTAAGCGGGGCAAGGCCAATCGATTTTGCCGGGGGCTTAATCGTTGCGTTTTATGTCATTAGCGTGACTTGCCTGGCCCCGAGCTTTGGCATTGCAAATGTCATTCTTTACGCAATGGTGGCGCAGATCGTTTTTTCGGGCTTCATCAACCACTTCGGTTTGTTCGAATCGCTGGTGCAGCCGGTCAATGGGCTCAGGGTGTTTGGGATCGTTTTGTTATTGGCCGGTTTGGTCATCACCCAGATTGCTCAAGCTAAGGCGTCTTGACTGACTTGCCCGCCCACATTCGCTCAAAAATGCCATCGCGCTTGAAAAAAAGATGCACAAGAGCCGCGGTGATGTGGCAAGTAATCAAGGCTACGAGCACAAAGGCAAGCGTGCCGTGCACCGCAAACAACTGTTTAGCTAACGCTGCGTCTTGCGTCATCCAGGGCATCGCTGGCAGGTGATAGCCCGCGACGGTAATGAGTGCCGGGTAAGCGGTCACCCCGGCCCAGCCCAAAAGCGGCACCACGAATAGCAAGGCATACAGCAGCCCGTGCATGGATTTGGCAACCAGAATGCGTATTGGTGTGAGGCTTGCAGGGTAGGCGGGTGCCGCCGTGCGCAGCTTGAAAAAAAGGCGCAGCAGCATCAGCAATAAGACAGTAAAGCCCAACGCTTTGTGCAAGCCATACAGTAGGTTGGTCTGATCATCCCACAGGTTTGCACTGGCGCGTGCCGTCATCCAAAGACCCAACACTAACAACGCCGGGACGCAGAGCGCGACGAACCAATGCAGCAGACGTTGTGCGGGGCGGTAGGGTGTCATACGACCTTAATCCTCAATGTAACTTCGCCTACTATACTCAAATATAGCAGTCACATTCAAACAAATTATTTCGAGACATCTTTTTTTCCATGAACACTGATACCCCTTTATTGTTTCGCCCCATGCCTTTGCGTGGCGTGACCTTGCCCAATCGCCTCGTGCTCGCGCCAATGATGCAATATCGCGCTGAAAACGGGTTTGCAAGTGATTGGCATTTGGCCCATTACGGCAAATTCGCCTTGGGTGGTTTTGGCACCGTGATGACTGAAGTCGTGTCGGTTGAATCAGCAGGGCGCATCACGCACGGTGATTTAGGTTTGTGGTCTGACGAATTTATTCCAGGTTTAAAGCGCGTAACGGATTTCGTTCACTCACAAGGTGCGCTGGCGGCAATTCAGATCGGTCATTCAGGGCGCAAAGGCTCAAGCCAGCGCGTCTGGGAAGGCGGTGGACCGCTGACTGCATCGGACGCTGCGCACGGCGAAGCGCCGTGGACACCGCGCGGTCCGTCTGATTTATCTTATGGGCCCGAGTTTCCGAAGCCACACGCGTTAACGGTGCCAGAGATTGAAGAACTGATCGTAAAGTTTGGGCAGGCCGTGGCGCGCGCTGATCGCGCAGGGTTTGATATCGTCGAAATTCACGGCGCACATGGGTATTTGATTTCGAGCTTTTTGAGCCCCGTCACCAATAACCGCCAAGATGCCTATGGTGGTGATTTGAACAGGCGTATGAAATTTGCGTTAGATGTTACCTCTGAGATTCGCGCAAACTGGCCAAGCCACAAGCCGCTCTTTTTTAGAATCTCGATTGAAGACGGTGCGGGCAAAGAAGGCTGGAGTCTTGACGATTCATTGGCGATTGCACCGCTCTTGGCTGAGCGCGGCGTTGACATTATCGATTGCTCATCGGGTGGGATTAACGGTTCACCGACTTTGCAAAATTCAATTAAAGGCTTGGGCTATCAAGTGCCCTATGCTGAGCAAATTAAAAACGCAGCCAAGGTCCCGAGTATGGCGGTGGGGCTGATTTTGTATCCGCAGCAAGCTGAGGATGTTGTGCAATCAGGTCAGTCTGATCTGATCGCGGTGGGCCGTCAGGCGCTTTACGATCCGTTTTGGCCGCTGCATGCCTTGCAGGCTTTGGCACCCGATGCCGAGTTTAAGCACTGGAACGAATCCTCAGGTTGGTGGCTGCAGCGCCGTGCGAACGCAATGGCGAAGTTCGGGCTGGCGCCCTCAGGCGAGCCCGTGCCAAAGTAAAAAAAAACCGGCACAGAAGTCTGTGCCGGTTTGTGCGCGCTTAGTCGGTGAGCTTGATCCCTGACGCTTTCACCAAGGCACCCCACTTGGCGTAATCCGCTTTGACAAATTCGGCAAACGCCTGCTGGGTGCCCCCCCCCGCAGAGACCCCGCCTGCTTTGAACTTTTCGATGAGGTCGGGCGATTGCAAGACACGGTTCGTTTCTTTGTTTAAAAGAGCGATGACGTTTGGCGGGGTGCCGGCAGGGGCAAACATCCCCATCCAAATATTGAAATCCATCCCTTTTGCGCCGCTTTCATCGAGCGTTGGGATATCAGGAAAATCAACCGAGCGTTTTGCCGTTGTGACGGCAACCCCAGTGAGCCTGCCGCTTTTCATGAGCGGGACAAGCGAAGTGAGCGTGCCAATATATACATCAACCGAACCTCCCATGACGTCGGTGATGGCGGGCGATGCACCCTTGTAGGGCACTTGCAGCAAATTGATGTTGGTACGTTTCTTAAAATCCTCGCCAACCAGATGGCCAAGCGTACCTGCACCGGCGGTTGACCACTTCAAACCCTCGGGAGTTTTGCCCTTTGCGATTAAGTCTTGCGGGGTTTTAATGCTTGAGTTGGCTGCGCTGCCAACTGCTGCGGGGGTGACTGAGAGCTGCACCACTGGCGTAAAGCTCTTCACACTGTCATATGACAGGTTGGTGTACAGCCAGGGGCCGAGCATCATGTTGTCTGTTTGACCCATCACCAGGGTGTAGCCATCTGCCGGTGCTTTTGACGCAGCCTCGATGGCGAGGTTTCCGCCGGCGCCGGGGCGGTTTTCAAGCACGATCTGCCAGCCAGTCAGTTCGCCGAGTTTGGTGCCCACCATGCGTGAAACGAAGTCGGTTCCACCACCTGGGGGGAAGGGGATCAAAATCTTGATGGGCTTATCAGGATAAGCCTGTGCAGCGGCCGCGAACGAAACCGTTGCCAGCGCTGTGGTCAGGGCGAGTTGCGCAAGGCGCGTAAGAGTATTCATCGGTTTGCTCCGAGTGCGATAGGTATAAGGGACAAAAAATCAGGGTAAACAGAAATTGCTATTATCAATTCTAGGCGATAGACTCACTTAGCGCCTGAATTGCGTGGCTAAATAAAGATTAGCCACAGGTCTTGTTGTACAAACTTGCATTCGCTAATTTTTTGAGTGGTTGCTGGAGTTTTTGGGGCTGTTAGCCAAAGACCGAAGTACTCGGGTTGAGGGCTGATTTTTAGTGAATGTTAGCCAACGATTTGGGTATGTGAATCGGCGGTTACTTTTATCAGGCATGTTTTTTGCTTTGTCATCCGAAGTTTAAACAGAAGAAGCGTTCTTAATCACAAGGGGTTATTTATGAATTTCAATCGTCGCGATTTGCTGAAAGGCGCCGCCGGCTTGAGTCTCGCCGCTACCGGCATGATTGGGGCACCAGCATTTTCACAATCTTCAAGCCGCGTGCTTAAGTTTGTGCCACAGGCCAATCTGGCTAACTTTGACCCAATTTGGGGCACGCAGTATGTCGTGCGCAATGCCTCGCAATTGGTTTGGGACACACTTTACGGTTGTGACGACAAGCTGATACCTAAGCGTCAAATGATCGAAAGCGAAGAAGTCAGCAGCGACGGTCTGACCTGGACGTTTAAATTGCGCTCTGGCTTAAAGTTTCATGACGGCGCGCCCGTGCGTGCGGTTGACTGTGTGGCCAGTATCACTCGTTGGTCGGCACGTGACCCGATGGGCTTGATGCTGAAAGCGCTGCAAAAAGAGTTGGTCGCAGTCAATGACACGACCTTCAAGTGGGTGCTCTCTGCTCCGTATCCAAAAATGATGTTGGCGCTGGGTAAAGTCGGTACGCCGTGCTGTTTCATCATGCCCGAGCGCATTGCTAAAACCGACCCGTTCAAACAAATCGAAGAGTACATCGGCTCTGGCCCAATGAAGTTTGGCCGCAGCGAATGGAAACCAGGTGCGCTGGCCGTGTTTGAACGCTTTAACGATTATCAGCCGCGCAATGAGCCTACCAACTGGTATTCGGGTGGCAAAGTCATCAATTTCGATCGTATTGAATGGATCATCATGCCCGATCCAGCCACCGCCTCAGCCGCGCTGCAGAACGGTGAAGTCGACTGGTGGGAAAGCCCGATTTCTGACTTGGTCCCTTTGCTCAAGCGTAATCGCAACATCTCGGTCGATATCGCTGATCCGCTCGGTAACATCGGTTCGTTCCGCTTGAATCATATGCACGCACCCTTCAATGACGTCAAAATCCGTCGCGCCGTGCAAATGGCCGTCAACCAAGAGAATTACATGCGGGCCGTGGTCGGCTCAGATGAAAAACTCTGGAAAAAATGCCCAAGCTTCTTTACTCCAGGCACCGCACTCTATTCAGAGGCCGGTGGCGATGTGTTCAAAGGCTCTGGCAACATTGAAGGCGCCAAGAAGCTCTTGGCAGAGGCCGGCTATAAAGGCCAGCCTGTTACCTGCTTGGTCGCACAAGACAATCCCTTCACCAAGGCAATGGGCGAGATCACCGCCGACATCCTGAAAAAGATCGGGATGAACGTTGACTTTGTGGCGACTGACTGGGGTACGGTTGGACAGCGTCGTGCGTCGAAGAACGAGCCCGGCAAAGGCGGATGGGGCATGTTCCATACGTGGCATGCTGGTGCTGATACCGCAACGATTGCCGGTAACGTCGGCGTACGTGCCAACGGTGAGAAGGCCTGGTTTGGCTGGCCCTCGAACGCCGATGTTGAGAAAGGTGTCGATGCTTGGTTTGCAGCGCCTAACCTCGAGGCTGAAAAAGCCGCGATTGCCGCGACTAACAAAGCAGCCATGGAAGATGTTGTCTACATCCCCACGGGCTTCTTCTACTCGTACCAAGCCTGGCGTAAAAATGTCACCGGTATTGTGGGCGGCCCACTGCCTTGGTTTGCAGGCGTTAAAAAAACTTAATCTCTTCGCTTAAGTTTTCGCTCAGCGTGTATCCTTCGATGCCCGCTGAGCGAATTGCTTGACGCCTTTCGCTTTGCGTGGGGTTCGCTGTGCCTGACGGATTCAAATACATTTATGTTTAGTTATATTCTTAGACGCGTCTTTGCGACCATCCCAGTGATGATGGTTGTGGCGCTTTTTGTGTTCAGCCTGCTCTACATTGCGCCGGGTGATCCAGCGGCTGTGATCGCAGGGGATCAGGCAAGCCCTGATGATGTTGAGAAAATCCGCAAAAGCCTCGGCCTAGACAGGCCCTTCTTGGTAAGGTTTTCTGAATGGTTCTTTAGTTTGCTTCAAGGTGACTTGGGCACCTCGATGTTTACCGGAATGCCCGTGCGTGAGTTGATCGCGCAACGCGTTGAACCCACCCTGTCACTAATGGTGATGACGCTGATTATCGCGATTACGATCGCCGTTCCTATCGGCGTCATCGCCGCTTCAAAAGTCGGCACGTGGATCGACCGCGGCATTATGGCGATCTCGGTGGCGGGCTTCTCGGTACCGGTGTTTGTGGTGGGTTACTTGCTGGCTTATTTTTTAGCGCTCGAACTTGATTGGTTTCCAGTGCAAGGCTATGTCTCTTTTTCAAAAGGCTTTTGGCCTTGGTTCGAAACGCTCGTGTTGCCCTCCATTGCACTGGGCTTTGTCTATATCGCCCTGATCGCGCGTATTACCCGCGCCACGATGCTTGAAGTGTTGTCGCAAGATTACATACGCACCGCGAAGGCGAAAGGCATGGGACAAGTGGGTATCCTGTTTTTACATGCCTTAAAAAACGCTGCGGTACCGATCGTGACCGTGATCGGAATTGGTATTGCCTTGTTAATAGGTGGCGCCGTCGTCACAGAGAGTGTGTTTGCGATTCCAGGGCTCGGCCGCCTGACGATTGATGCTATTGTGCGGCGCGACTACCCTCTGATTCAGGGTTTGGTGGTTGTGTTCAGCTTTGTCTACGTGCTGGTGAACCTGCTTGTTGACGTAATTTATACCTTAGTTGATCCCAGGATTCGTTACTAATGACCCTTTATGCTGCAGCGCCCGCGTTGCCCGATATTCTGCCCTCCAAGCGTCTGCGCACTGGCTGGACCGGTTTCTTGTTAAGCAACCCAACGATTGCGATTGGTTTGGGTTTGTTGGTTTGTATGCTGTTCTTAGCGTTGGCCGCTCCTTGGTTAGGGACCGTTGATCCGACTGCGCTCGAACCTATCAAACGTAATCGTGAGCCCTCGCTTGAATATTGGTTTGGTACCGATGCCTTCGGCCGGGATATCTACTCGCGCGTGCTGTATGGCGCGCGGGTGTCGTTAACGGTTGGTTTTTCGGTGGCCTTATTGGCGTCTGCAAGTGGGCTGCTGATTGGCTTAGTATCGGGCACGATCCGTCGCGCTGATTCGATCATTATGCGCATCATGGATGGCTTGATGTCGATCCCGCCTATTTTGCTGGCGATTGCGTTGATGGCATTGACCCGTGCCAGCGTCCAGAACGTGATCATCGCGATTACCATCGCCGAGATTCCGCGTGTATCGCGACTTGTGCGGGGTGTGGTCTTGACCTTGCGCGAGCAACCCTATGTGGATGCCGCAATCTCTTGCGGTTGTCGCACCCCCATGCTGATCTGGCGCCATATCCTACCCAACACGCTTGCGCCGCTAACAGTGCAAGCAACGTATATTTGCGCCTCGGCAATGATTACCGAATCGATCTTGTCATTTATCGGTGCGGGTGTGCCACCAATCATCCCGTCGTGGGGCAATATTATGGCCGATGGTCGTACGCTGTTTCAGATCAAGCCCTACATTATTTTCTTTCCGGCAGTGTTTTTATCACTGACGGTTTTAGCAGTGAATTTGTTGGGCGACGGCTTTCGCGATGTGCTAGACCCGCGCAAGTCTAAGTCGGCTTAACAGGAGAACTCTTTTGGCACTGCTTGAAGTTGAAAATTTACAAACGCACTTTCGCACTCCTGATGGCGTGAATCGCGCCGTTGATGGCGTGAGCTTTTCAGTGAACGAAGGCGAAACGCTTGCGATCGTTGGTGAGTCGGGTTGCGGCAAGTCGGTGACGGCCATGTCGATTTTGAGATTGATCTTAGAGCCGCCCGGAAAAATCGCCGGTTCGATTCGTTTTATGGATCAAGATCTCTTAACCCTCTCTGAAAAACAAATGCGCTCGATTCGCGGCAATGCGATTTCGATGATTTTTCAAGAGCCAATGACTAGCCTGAATCCTGTGCTGACGATCGGTCGGCAGTTACGCGAAACCTTGTTATTGCACCAGGCGATCAGCAGCCAGCAGGCAAACGCTCGCGCGACTGAGATGCTCGAACTCGTTGGCATTTCAGAGGCGCCGCGCCGTTTAACGGAATATCCTCATCAATTGTCAGGCGGCATGCGCCAGCGTGTCATGATCGCGATGGCGCTGGCCTGTAATCCACGTTTATTGATCGCTGATGAGCCGACCACGGCTTTGGATGTCACGATTCAAGCGCAGATTCTGGACTTGATGGCAGATCTTAAAAATAAGATTGGTGCGGCGATTGTTTTGATCACGCATGATCTGGGTGTGGTGGCCGAGGTCGCCGAGCGTGTGATGGTGATGTACGCGGGTCGCAAGGTTGAAGAGGCGCCTGTCGGTGAATTATTTGCCCATCCCCTGCATCCGTACACGCAGGGTCTGTTGGGTGCAGTGCCTAAACTAGGTGCATCTTTGCAGGGTCATACCTCGCGCTTAAAAGAAATTCCGGGTCTGGTGCCAAGCTTGAAGCAAAAGATAAAAGGCTGCGTCTTCGCGTCGCGTTGCCCGTTGGCAAAAGAGCCTTGCCACGAGATCGCGCCTGCGATGCAAAATAAGGGGCACGGGCATTTGGTTGCCTGTCACTTTGCGGGCGAACTGGCCTTTGCTAATGAATAACTTAAGTGATCCTGCTGCGATGTCTAAGACTGAAAATCCTGTGCTGCTTGAAGTCCGTCACCTGCAAAAATTCTTTCCGATTAAAACGGGTCTGTTTAGCAGGGTGAGCGGTCACGTGCACGCGGTGGATGATGTGTCGTTTTCAATTCGCAAAGGCGAAACGCTTGCCTTAGTCGGTGAGTCGGGTTGCGGGAAGTCGACGGTAGGTCGCTCGATCTTGCGTTTGTTTGATTTGACTGCGGGCGAGGTTTGGTTGGATGGCGTTCGCATCGATTCGTTAAGCGCCAGTACTTTGCGTCCGCTGCGCAAACGCATACAAGTTATTTTTCAAGATCCCTTTTCCAGTCTGAACCCCAGAATGCGGGTGCACGATATTATTGCCGAGCCGATTCGTAACTTTGGTTTAGCGCAGTCTGAGGCCGAGGTTAGCGACCACGTCGCTAAGCTTTTAGAAAAAGTCCGTTTAAGCAAAGACGCCGGCGCGCGTTGGCCCCATGAGTTTTCAGGAGGTCAGCGTCAACGTATTTGTATCGCACGTGCGCTGGCCGCTGAGCCTGATCTGATTATTTGTGACGAAGCCGTATCGGCGCTCGATGTCTCGGTAAAGGCACAGATCGTCAATCTGTTGCAAGACCTACAAAAAGAACTTGGTTTGGCTTTGCTGTTTATTAGCCATGACTTGGCCATTGTTGAGCACATGACCCATCGCGTTGCGGTCATGTATCTTGGCAAAATCGTCGAGCTCGCAGAGCGTCGCGAGTTATTCTCAGCGCCTTTGCACCCCTACACCAAGGCCTTGTTGTCTGCAGTGCCGGTGCCGGATCCGCAGAAAAAAACTCAGCGTACGGTGCTGCAGGGCGATGTGCCTAGCCCGATTAAGCGACCAAGCGGCTGTCATTTTCATACCCGCTGCCCGGTCGCGCTCGAGCGTTGCAAAACTGAGGCCCCAGCACAAACCGTGCTGGGTTCAGGGCGAATGGTGAGTTGCCACCTGCTCGCGGTTTAATCTAGTTAGGCGCGTGCTTCGTTAGAAACTTACGAATATGCGCGACCGCTTGCGGGACTAGGCTTGTGGGTTGTTTCCAGGGGTAAAGGCTGACCTCTGCGCCCGGACACAAGTCAACGACTTCTTTGGCAACGACGTACGGGTGATGCACGCTGTCATCTGGCAACACCAATGTTGGCGTACTGCACTTGCGCACAAAGTCGCGATCCACCGTAAAGACAAAGTCGCTTCGGTTGGTGTACATGTTGGTTAAAAACGCATGCGCCATCTCTAGGGTGACCGCAGGGCGCTGCAAGCAAAGTGCGGGCGCCCATTCTTTCATGTTGCCATCGCGAAAGAGCCCAGGCATCTCTGGCCGAAAGCCGCTAGGCTGCGCGTGAATCGCTGCAACCACACGACCAGGCGCGCGCTTTAGCAGGTTCCAGATGTAAGGGCCGCCAATACAAAAGCCCATCACCAAGAACTTATCGATGCCAAGGTGATCCATCAAGCCCAGCTGATCGTCGGTGTAGGCGTCCCAAGGACGATCGATTTCGAGTGGCCCTGATGAGTAGCCCCGATTGGCGTGGCGCGAATCAGCGATGATGCAACGATAGCTGCCCCGAAACTCTTCCATCGGGTCAAATGGCGCAGTCGTTGAACAAAATGCGGTGGTGGCATTTAGGCCGCCGCCGGGCAAGATCAGCATCGGAAAGCCTGAGCCGACTTCTCGGTAATGGATTTTTGTACTACCTTTTTCGTAAAAGGGCATGATGGTGTCTCTCGGTTGACTTGTTGTTATAGTGGGATGGCGACGTTCTGTGGTTCAAGGTAAAGTTTTTATAGCATTTTGACATAGTGCCGAGCAAAGACAAAGACAAGGAGCTGACAAACATGTTCAATGCCCGAGTCGTAAAGATTGTTTCGTCGTCAAAAAGTAGTCAAAACAAAAGAGGACTTCATCGCGTTTAATCAAAAAGAATTTGAACGCTGGACCTCATTTATTCGAAATAGCGGAATGAAATTGCAAGACTAAGGTTGTGCAAAAAGGATTAATAATGAGTCGGTTAGCAACGAAGCTTCAACGGTTGGTGTTCAAGATATCGCCGCATCTGGCGATTGCCTTGGGCGTTGAGTTTCCGTTGAAATCGGCCAATCGCCAGTTTTTAGAGGGTGAAATTTTTGATTATTTAAACGCCTTTTTTACACAGCAAGAACAGCCAGCCAAGTGCCTGTTTTTAGGGACCGATAAGCGTAGCTGGCATTATCCAAGATGCTTGGCTGCCGAGGTGTTTACGTTGGATATTGAGCCAAAAAAAGCGGTCTATGGCAATCGGGGTCGTCATACGATCGGGTCTGCAGCAGAGCTCGAAAAACATTATGCATCCGCCTCGTTTGATGTCGTCATCGCCAACGGACTGATTGGCTTTGGCATGAATCAAGAACAAGATTGTGAGGCGCTTTTGAGGGCTTCGCACGCGGTGCTAAAAGCTGGTGGTCTATTATTAATGGGTTACAACGATGGTGCTGAGTTCGTCAACTTTAAGGTGCGTGAGGCAAAGCACTATCAATTATTCGAAGAGGTTGCACCCAATCACAAGGCGCTAACACGCGCGCAGTATGACTTTGGTGATCATATATTTGTATTCTTGAAAAAAAGGAATCACTCATGAGCATGGCAAAATTTCTCGTCGCTTTTGTGCTGTGTAGTGCAGCGTTTACAAGCCTCGCGCAAACCTGGCCCACCGCGCGGCCTGTTAAAGTGATTGTGCCCTCGGCGCCTGGCGGTAGTTCTGATCCCCTGG
>CAMBZR010000029.1 GCA_945872285.1 Bordetella parapertussis
ATGGTGGATGTGGCCGGTTTTCAGATTGGTATCGAGGCTGAACAAGATGGCGTGATGCGTGCAGGTGTGCGCGCGCTGACGGCAGTCTCGCAATCGACCGTGCCGTGGTGCTCAGTGATTATGCGACGTGCGTTTGGCGTGGCGGCTGCTGGCCATCAAGCCCCAGGGCGTTTTAATTTTCGGTATGCCTGGCCTTCGGCGCAGTGGGGTTCACTACCCATCGAGGGCGGCCTCGAAGTGGCTTATCGTGCCGAGATCGAAGCTGCGGCCGACCCCAAAGCCAAACACGTCGAAATCGAGGCTCGCGTGCGAGCCTTGACCTCACCGATGCGCAGTGCCGAGGCGTTTGTGATCGAAGATATCATCGACCCCGCCGAAACACGCGCCGCGTTGGTCGAGTTCGCAACGCTCGCAGCACCCTTACGTCAAGCGGGGGTACGAACGGTGACCTACCGGCCGTAGTGGGTTAAGCTCGCGATTGGATGCTGTACGGTATAAAAAATCATAATCTGAAAGTCAGTGCCCAATCGTAAACAAATAATATGAACAACTAAAGAGCTCGGTCATGATAGATATTTTATGGCGTGAAACGTTGATGCTCAAAGTCAATGCCGATGAGAGACTAGTGTGGCGAGGCCGTCACCTTTCGACCTCCTTTTTGCTGCAAGTCGATCAGGTCGACTATGTGATTCAGATCTTGGCCGGACGTATTGCGAATGTGAAAAAAGGCCCCTTCCCAATAGCGGATTGGGTCTTTGCCCTGCGGGCAAGCGAGGCTGCTTGGCTCGAGTTCTTAAAGCCCTTACCCAAGCCTGGCTTCCATGACGTGATGGCGATGCTGAAACTGAAGCAGCTAAAAATGGAAGGTGATTTATATCCCTTGATGTCGCATTTGCTGTATTTCAAAGACGTATTGGCTAGCGTACGTAGTTGTGAGGTGGCAGCATGAGCAAAGCGGTTTGGATCGAACCGATTGTGGGTCGCTACATGCACTTGACCTTAAACGGGCAAGAGCATCGCGTCTACTTTGAAGAGGCCGGCACGGGTGTGCCTTTGCTCTGTTTGCATACGGCCGGCGCCGATACGCGCCAGTATCGCGCCTTGATGAACGACACCGAGTTGCTCAAACAATTTAGAGTCATTGCCTTTGACTTGCCCTGGCATGGCAAGTCTTCGCCGCCCGAGGGTTGGCAAAACAGCACGTATCGGTTGTCGTCACAAGATTACACGCAAGCGATTCTGGCGGTTGTCGACGCGCTGCAGCTCGCTCGGCCATTGGTGATGGGCTGTTCGATTGGCGGTCGAATCGTGCTTCACCTTGCGCTCGAACACCCCGAACGGTTTGGCGGGGCGATTGGTTTGCAGTCCGGCGCGCACGTTGAGCCTTATTACGACCTAGAGTGGCTACACCGTTCAGACGTGCATGGCGGTGAAATTGCCGCAGGAATTGTTTCGGGCTTGATCGGCCCGCTAAGCCCCACGCAACATAAGTGGGAAACCCTGTGGCATTACATGCAAGGTGGTCCTGGCGTTTTCAAAGGCGATTTATTTTTCTATAACGCCGATGGCGATATTCGTGACCGGGTTAAACAGATCGATACAAAAAAATGTCCGCTATGGTTGTTGACGGGTGAATATGATTATTCGTGTACCCCAGAGGATACGGCCTTTTTAGGCAAGACCATTGAGGGTGTCAATTGGCAAATTATGAAGGGGATGGGGCATTTTCCGATGAGTGAAGATCCTGCAAAGTTTCTGACTTACCTCAAACCAGTCTTGCAGCAGGCTGCGCGCGCACGCGGCACAACGCCATAACGGCCTGATGCTGTTCGTGCTTTGGCGACTAAAGGTTCTTGCTCTGCCAGGCCAAGACTGAGGCGCATTACCCCCTTTGAGTGGTTAAGAAAGACTGATTGCCCGGTAGGGGTAATCAGCATACCAACGGATCCCGACTGCCCTACAATCGGCGCAGTCCTTTAATTTCCGGTTTTCATGAAAAATTTATTGAATCGGCTGTGGATCGCAGCTTTGCAACCACAAGCCACCCGCTGGCTTGTCTTAGGCACCGGCTTTTGGCTGGGTTGCCTGTCGTGGGTCAGGCATTTACATCTGCCCGACGAGGGGCGTTACGTGGGTGTGGCCTGGGATATGGCGCGCGCTGACAGCTTTTTAGTGCCGTTGATGAACGGGCTGCCTTATTTTCATAAACCGCCCCTGTTTTATTGGCTAACCGATTTGTCGGTGCTGGTGTTTGGGGCGCATGAATGGTCGGTGCGTATTCCCTCTTGGTTGGCTGCCTGGTCAAGCGCAATCGCTTTGTATTTTTTTATGCGAAAGCACCGTGGCCACAAGTCGGCGACGCTGAGTTTAATCATCTTGTGCACGCTTCCTCTGTTTTATGGTGGTGCGCAATATGCCAATCTCGATATGTTGGTGGCGGGTCTGATCACACTCACAATTCTGGCTGGTGCCGAAGCGGTTTTGCGCAGCGAACAAGGGCAGACTTATCGCTGGTTCTCAGTCGCGGCAGCGGTGTTTGCGGGCTTTGCTATTTTGGCCAAAGGCTTGATCGGGCTGGCCCTGCCGGGTGGGGTGCTGTTCTTTTGGCTGTTGTTCTCAAAGCGCTGGCGCAAGCTTGGTGTGTTGCTTTGGCCGCCGGCCATTCTGGCCTTTATTGCCGTAACCTTGCCGTGGTTTTGGGCCATGCAGGCGAAGTTTCCTGAGTTTTTTAATTACTTTTTTATCCATCAGCAATACGAACGCTTCGTTAGCCAAAGCTTTAATAACCCTCAACCGCTCTGGTTTTATTTGCCCGTGCTGTTTGGGATGACCCTACCTTGGTCGCTTGGTTTGCTGGTCGCGTTTAACCGTCGGTTTTGGCAACATACGGTGCAATCGCTTGGCCTGTTGATGCTAGTTTGGGTGCTACTTATTTGTATCTTTTTCTCGATACCGGCTTCTAAGCTAATCGGCTATATTTTGCCGGCGCTGCCGCCTCTGGCGGTGCTAAGTGCCGAGGCGTTACTTTTGGCCTTGCAGGGGCGCTGGGCTTCGCATATTCCTCGCACGATCGCCACATATTTTGTGATTTCAAGCGTGACTTGCGTGGTCGGGATGGGCGTGTTTCGTTTTATTCAAACGGATACCGCCTACAAAATGGGCGCCCAGATCGCAGCACACAAACAACCAACCGATGTCTTTGTGTACGTGCGAAGCTATCCCTTTGACCTCGCGTTTTATGCCGGTGCAACACAACCTGCCTGGGTAGTCGAACACTGGGAAACTTTGATCAAACGCGATAACTGGCGCAACGAACTCGCCGACGCTGCACAATTTAACCCTCAACTAGGCCGCGAGACCCTCATTGACTTTAAAGAGTTCGTGCGCCGTTTGTGCGCGAGCGAGCAAAAAGTCTTTTGGCTGCGCGGCGACGAGTGGGTGGTTGCACACTTACCCTTCTTGCAGCAGATCTCTCCCTTCTTTGTGCAACCCGATGGTGGTCGCGTCTGGAAACTTGAAACAGATGCTGCGTTTAAGGCTAAGCTTTGTCTGACCAACTAAAATAACGAGCGAGTTGCCCAGGTATCTCAGTCACTAGGCAGCCAAGCAACCAAGCAGCTTTATCCCGGAGACCCGCGCATGACCACTGAAGTCAAAAATCCAAAAATCAAAACTCCCGAGTCGTTGCGCAGTGCACGCTGGTTTGCCCCCGATGATTTGCGCTCGTTTGGCCATCGTTCGCGCGCCATGCAAATGGGCTATGGCCCCGAAGACTGGGCCGGTAAACCAGTCGTTGGCATTATTAATACTTGGTCTGATATCAATCCTTGCCACAGTCATTTTAAGCAGCGTGTGGAAGACGTGAAGCGCGGTGTGTTGCAAGCGGGTGGGTTTCCGCTTGAGTTGCCGGCGCAGTCGCTGGCCGAACAATACGTCAAGCCCACCACCATGCTGTATCGCAACCTGCTGGCGATGGATGTCGAAGAGTTGTTGCGCTGTCATCCGATCGATGGTGCAGTGCTGATGGGCGGGTGTGACAAGACGACCCCCGCGCTGCTGATGGGTGCCACCAGCGCCGGGCTGCCAATGATTTATGTGCCCGCGGGCCCCATGTTGCGCGGCAACTGGCAGGGCAAAACGCTGGGCTCTGGCTCTGACGCTTGGAAGTTTTGGGACGATCGCCGTGCCGGCCTGATTAATCAAACTCAGTGGCTTGAGATCGAAGGCGGTATTGCGCGTAGCCACGGCACGTGTATGACCATGGGGACGGCCAGCACCATGACCGCCATTGCCGAGGCCCTTGGCATGACGCTGCCTGGATTCTCGTCTGTCCCAGCGCCCGATTCAAACCATATGCGTATGAGCGCCGAGTCGGGGCGTCGCATTGTCGACATGATCTGGGAAGACCTGACGCCAAACAAAATTCAAACCCACGCCGCCTTTGAAAATGCGATCGCGGTTGCGATGGCGATGGGCTGCTCGACTAACGCCATCATTCACGTGATTGCGCAAGCCAAGCGCGCAGGGTGTGACATCAGCCTCGATGATTTTGATCGCTTTAGCCGGATCGTGCCGGTGATCGCCAACGTTCGCCCCAGCGGCGAGCAATATCTGATGGAAGACTTCTTCTACGCGGGTGGTTTACCAGGCCTGATGACGCGTATCACCCAGCATCTGCACCTTGATGTATTGACCGTCACTGGCAAGACCCTTGGTGAAAATATTGCGGGGGCAGGCGTGTATAACGACGACGTGATTCGCCCAGTCGATAATCCTATTTATGCCGAAGGCGCGCTGGCCGTGCTCAAAGGTAACCTGGCCCCTGATGGTTGCGTGATTAAGCCTAGCGCTTGTCCCGCGCATTTGCATCGTCATACAGGCCCTGCTTTGGTGTTTGACGACTACCCCTCGATGAAGGCTGTGATCGACAGCGACGATCTTGAGGTGACTGCTGACCATGTGTTGATTTTGCGTAATGCCGGCCCACAAGGTGGGCCTGGCATGCCTGAGTGGGGTATGTTGCCAATGCCTAAAAAGCTGCTTAAACAAGGTGTACGCGATATGTTGCGCATGTCAGACGCGCGCATGAGTGGCACCAGTTATGGCGCCTGCGTGTTGCATATTTCGCCCGAGTCGTATGTGGGTGGTCCGTTAGCGCTAGTTAAAAATGGCGACATGATTTCTGTTGATGTGCCGGCCCGCACGATTAATCTCGAGATTTCTGACGCAGAGATGGCAGCGCGTAAAGCGGCCTGGAAAGCCCCAGAGCCTCGCTACGAGCGCGGCTATGGCTGGATGTTCTCTAAGCACATTGAACAGGCCAATGAAGGCTGTGATTTTGATTTCTTGCGAACCGATTTTGGTGCGCCCGTTTCTGAACCTGATATTTATTGATAGAGATCTTCAATGAGCACACTTAAAAAAGAAACTCGCGAAAAACTGCTTGGTATCAGCACGGCCACGCTGGCAACCTGCCTCTTTAAGCGTGGCTTGCGTAATCAGTTTATTCAGGGCGTTCAGCGTTTATCAAAGTCCACTAAAAATATGGTGGGCGAGGCCTTTACGCTGCGCTATATCCCAGCGCGTGAAGATCTCAACACCATGGAAGTCTTCAAAGATCGCAGTCACCCGCAACGTAAAGGCATTAACGAATGCCCCGAAGGTGCTGTGTTTGTGATCGATAGCCGCAAAGACGCACGCGCGGCTTCGGCAGGTGGTATTTTGGTTGGGCGGTTGATGGCCCGTGGGGTGGCCGGCGTTGTGACTGATGGCGGTTTTCGTGACTCGGCTGAAATCGCTGAACTTGGTATCCCCGCCTATCACCAGCGGCCGTCGGCACCCACCAATCTGACCTTGCATCACGCGATCGACGTGAATATACCCATCGCGTGCGGCGATGCGCCCGTGTTTCCGGGCGATGTGATGGTTGGCGATGCGGATGGCGTGATCGTATTGCCGGCGCACCTGGCAGACGAGTTGGCTGCAGAAGCGTTTGAAATGACGATTTTTGAAGACTTTGCAACCGAAGAGGTCAGAGGCGGGCGTTCGATTATGGGCTTGTATCCCAGTACCGACCCGCAAACGACGGTTGATTTTCAGGCTTGGCGCAAAAAGATGGGCCGTTGAACAGCTTGCTGGGTTTGCCCGATGCTCGGCCCCGGGTCATGGGGTGGAGCTTAAGGCTGACAAAAATAGGGGGTGGTGGGGTGAACGACGGGGCTCGAACCCGCGACAACCAGAATCACAATCTGGGACTCTACCAACTGAGCTACGTCCACCACAAAGTGAGGATTTTAGCATGTTTGTGCTCAGTTTGCCCTCTCTTAGCAGTTCCACGCGTGAACGGTAGGCCCTTGAAATGACTGCATTGCACGCGCTTCTTAGCGAGTACTGGCCTCACATCTTGTTTGCTGTCTCAGGGGTAGCAGGTACCGCAGCCGCCGTGCACGCAGCCATGACCAAACAAGATGTGCGTGCCGCGATTGCCTGGGTGGGCGTGGCCTTGTTTTCGCCTATTTTTGGGGCGTTGCTTTACCTGGTCGCTGGCATCAACCGTGTTCGTAAGCAGCGCATCACGCAGCCGAGGGCCGGGACGATTTATGCGGAAGACGTGCTTGAACGGGTCTTGGTGCAAGACGTTTGCGCGACTTCAGGTGCACAATTTGCCACGCTGAAAGTTTTAGGCGATCGGGTCAGTCACTATAAAGTCCTGAACTTTAACGCGATTCAAAAGTTGCGCGGCGGCGATGAAACCTATCCCGCGATGCTAGCAGCCATTCGGGGCGCAACGCAGTCGATTGCCCTGCAGAGCTATATTTTTGATCAGGATGTCTTGGGTATTGAAGTGGCGCAAGCGTTGATTCAAGCGCAAGCGCGTGGTGTGCACGTTCGGGTCTTGATCGACGCGGTTGGATCAAAGTACTCGCACCCGCCCACTATCAATATGTTGACCAAAGGGGGCGTTAAAACTGCGTTGTTTATGCGCCCTATGTTTGGCTTGCGCTTGGCGTATGCCAACCTGCGTAGCCATCGAAAATTGCTCGTGGTGGATGGTGTGCACGGTTTTACGGGCGGCATGAATATTCGAGCTGGATTTTTGACCGCCGTGGCCAAAGCAGAGGTCACACAGGACACGCATTTTGAATTGCGCGGCCCAATTGTGCATCAGTTGATCATCAGTTTTGCCCATGACTGGCAGTTCACCACACAAGAAAAACTCAAAGGTCCCGAGTGGTTTGCACCCGCCTTAGGTCAACTCGCAGAGCAAGGCATACCGATGCGCTGTGTCGCCTCGGGCCCCGACGGTACCTTGGGGAGCACGCACAACATATTATTGGGTGCGCTATCGGTCGCGCAGCATCACGTGCGTATTCAGTCACCTTATTTTTTACCCGATCTCGTCTTGATCGCAGCGTTGTCAACGGCTGCGCGCAGGGGGATTGTGGTGGATATTGTGGTGCCGGGCGCCAACAATTTGAAGCTCGTCAATGCTGCCATGATGGCGCAGCTTGATCAGTTGATTTTGACAGGCTGCCGAATCTGGCAAGCCCAAGGTAATTTTGATCACTCTAAATTGTGTACGGTAGACGGCGGCTGGTCTTATGTTGGTTCGTCAAATATTGATCCGCGCAGCTTGCGCTTGAATTTTGAGCTTGATCTTGAGGTGTACGACCGCGGTTTTGCCGCAGGGCTTGAAAGCCAACTCGACTCTGTCATTGCACAGGCAGAGCGCATCACGATTCGTACGCTTCGACGGTTGCCGTTTTGGCTGCGGCTGCGCAACAAGGTGGCGTGGTTAGCGTCACCTTATTTGTAGAAGTTTGCCTTGCCGCACTTCGGGTTTGCTGAACATGGTTTTCACTGAACCTAAGCGCGCAAGCATCGACGCCACTTATAATGAGCATCGAGAATAGGGTTGCGCCTTTAATGACAAGGCTGTATCCGGTGCGGTATGTTTGAGCGTTAAGTTTAGTCAGTCGATCAATTTGTCAGTCTTTACCCTTTCAATAACATTAAGCAAACATCATGCAGACTCTTTCTTTAAAGCTTTCGGTCGCGTCTCGTGCGGTGTTTGTTGCCCTCTCGCTGAGCGCATTTTGTGCAAGCAGCGCAGCGCAAACCAAACCGCCAGGCGCGTTTGCGACTGTCAACGGTGTCGCTGTGCCACAGTCATTGCTTGACAGCAACGTAAAGGCTAACGTTGCACAAGGTCAAAGAGATTCGCCCGAGTTGCGCCAAGTGATTCAAGACGAGCTTGTTAATCGCGAAATTCTTGCGCAAGAGTCGGCACGGCTAGGGCTTGATAAAACCACAGAGGCGCAAGCCCAGTGGGCGACAGTGCGTCAGACCTTTTTGGTCGAACTTTTACTCAATGATTACGCAGCACGTAATCCTATTCCTGAGGCCGCGCTCAAAACCGAGTACGAACGGCAGATGGCCCTGATGAAAGACCAGCAGCAATATCGCTTAAGTTTAATCGTGACCTCAACCGAGGAACAGGCCAAGGCGCTATTAGCGCGGCTTCGCAAGGGCGAAGCGTTTGCAAAGCTTGCAACTGAGGCGTCTCTTGATCCAAGCAAAAAAGATGGCGGCAATGTGGGGTGGGTGGTGCCGGCCCAGATTTTGCCCGCTATTTCAAACGTGATGGTGAACTTAGTAAAGGGTGCTTTAGCGGCCGCGCCGATTCAAACCCCAGCAGGCTGGAACCTCATCAAACTTGAAGAGACCCGCCCGTTTAAAGCGCCTACCTTTGACGAAGCCAAAAACGATATCCGCCAAATGCTGGTGCAAAAGCAGCGCTTTGACTACGTCAAAAGACTGCGTGAAAACGCCAAGGTCGTGCAGTAACTGTTGTAGATTTTCAGAGCTCAACGGAGTCCTCTTTAGGACTAGGTACCGACTGTCACAAGCCCGGCAGAATGCCGGCCGCGACGAACACAATCCTCCGTTTTCCAACGCCTGCGCGCATTTGTAAGTGGTGAGCGTTCGCCAATCTTTCGCATAATTTCAGTCGTGTTTTGCTTCGTCCTCGGCAATCACCTACACCTCTGATGGGTAAGCGGTCCTACACGAAGGGTTTGATCCGTTACCCCCTTTTTATGATTTTTAGCTTTCAAGTGCGTCCATGGGGTCAGAAAGAGGCGCTTCGGGAACAAAGTCGCTGAAATTGTTTGTCTTTATTATTTTTTGTGAGTACAATAATTATGGAAATAAGTTTTGACCCGTCTAAAAATGAACGCAACATCATCGAACGCGGTATGTCTTTTACGGTGGTTGAGCAACTGGACTGGCCAACTGCGATTATCAAAGAGGATGTTCGTCAGAGCTACGGTGAGCGCCGCTACCTTGCACTGGGATTGATCGGTGATCGGCTGCATGCTTTAGTTTTTACACCCCGCAAAGATAGGGTGCATGTCATCAGTCTGCGCAAGGCAAACCCACGAGAGGTGAAAGGTTATGAGCAAAAAACTAAATACTGAAAAGAGTGACGACGAGAATCCTAGTTGGACAGCTGCCGATTTCGCTAGTGCACGGCCGGCTCGCGATGTGTTGCCGCATATTTTTGGCACAACCTTAGCTCAAGAGATGCTCAAGCCACGTGGCCGTCCTCGTGTCGCTCATCCCAAAGAGAGAATCAACATCCGATTATCTCAAGAGGTCGTTGCATTCTTTAAATCAGGGGGAGATGGATGGCAGACTCGAATTGATTCGGCTTTGCGCCAATTCGTCACTGAGCATCAGGGCCGCTAGCCCTTTTGCCATCTTGCTGGTGCTGCCGACTGGAGTCGAACCAGTGACCCACGCCTTAGAAGGGCGTTGCTCTATCCAACTGAGCTACGGCAACATATGGCAAGATTTTAACGTAATGCGCAGAAATTCTCTTCGTTTAGGGCAATGGTTCTAATGCCGATGAACCCATTTTAGAAAAAGAGCCATGTCGCAACTCTTTGTGGTGCATCCCGAGAACCCTCAGCCCCGCTTGTTGAAACAAGCGGCGCAACTGCTGCAAGAGGGTGGCCTGGTGGCAGTGCCCACGGATTCAAGCTACGCGGTGGTGGCGCGGCTGGATGACAAGGGGGCGGCAGACGCCTTGCGTAAGTTGCGCGGGCTTGACGATCGCCACCATCTGACGATTTTGTGTCGTGATCTAGCTGAAATCAGTCAATTTGCGCGCGTCGATAATGCGCAGTATCGGCTGCTTAAGCTGGCCACCCCAGGGCCTTGGACCTTTATCCTTGAGGCGTCACGCGAGGTGCCTCGTCGGGTGTCGCACCGGTCGCGTAAAACAATCGGGATTCGAGTGCCTGGGCATCCGGTCACGCTTGCGCTGCTCGAACATGCGCAAACCCCGCTTTTGTCGACCACCTTGATCCCTGAAGGCGACGAGCTCGCCCTGACTGACCCCTCCGAGATTCGCGAGCGCTATCAACATGTGTTGGCGGCCGTGATCGACGCGGGCGCCTGTGCACTTGACGCGACCACAGTGATTGACCTAACGACCTCGCCTCCCGAGGTGGTGCGGCGTGGCCGTGGCGATCCAAGTGTGCTTGGGCTTGATTGAAAATTTTGCGGGATCAGTCAAGTGATGCTCTATTGAGCGGCCATAAACCTCTACAATCGCAGCATGGAAGATCTGATTCAAACTCTAGCCCTTTACGCCTTGCCTGTGCTCTTGGCGATCACTTTGCACGAGGCCGCTCACGGCTATGTTGCCAAGCTCTTAGGTGATCCAACGGCCTCGCTTGCTGGGCGTGTCAGCCTGAACCCAATTCGCCATATCGACCCGATCGGCACCATTGCAGTGCCCATTGGCATTTTGGCGATGTCTAGCCTGTTTGGTGGCGGTTTTTTGTTTGGCTGGGCCAAACCAGTGCCTGTGGATTTTGGTCGCTTGCGACGCCCTAAGCAAGATATGTTGTGGGTGGCGTTGGCTGGCCCAGGTGCCAACTTGTTCATGGCTATCCTCTGGACAATCTGCCTGCGCTTACTGTTTGACGCTGGCGAGCGAAGCGGCTTTTGGTTTGAAATGGCGCGTGTGGGCATTCATATAAACTTAGTGCTTATGGCCTTGAATTTATTGCCTATTTTGCCCTTAGACGGGGGGCGAGTGTTATTTAGCCTGCTGCCCAATCGGCTAGCTTGGCAATATGGCCGCATCGAACCCTATGGCATGTTGATTGTGATCGCCTTGCTGGCTACCGGTGTACTCAGTGCCGTGCTCAATCCTTTGGTTGCGTTAGGCGAGCAGGTCGTTCGACTTTTTTTATAGATCGCCCTGCAATCCGGTAAACTATCGCACTAACTTCCTATAGGTGCTTTTGCGCCTTGACTCGCGTTCTGGATCCCTTCATGGCCACGATTTCGACCTCTAAAGTCCCCCAGTTCATGGGCAGCATGGTTGCCTTGGTGACGCCAATGCACCCTGACGGCAGCCTCGATTACAAAAGCTTCAAAGCGCTGATTGACTGGCATGCCCACGAAGGCACCGATGCGCTCGTTATTGTGGGCACGACTGGCGAGTCGCCCACCGTGAATGTTGACGAGCATGCCGAACTGATTCGCGTCGCAGTTGAGCACTCCGCGGGGCGTATTCCTGTCATCGCAGGCGTGGGCGCAAATTCAACTAGCGAGGCGATTCATCTGGCTGAGCACGCTAAAAAAGTCGGCGCGCATGCTGGCTTGTCGGTCGTGCCTTATTACAATAAGCCTTCACAAGAAGGTATGTATCAACATTTTAAAGCCGTGCAAGAGGCCGTTGATTTGCCCACTATTTTGTATAACGTGCCAGGTCGCACCGTGGCTGATCTGGCGCACGATACCGTGCTGCGTTTGGCTCAGGTGCCAGGCGTGATCGGTATTAAAGATGCAACCGGCGATATCGGCCGTGGGGCCTTACTCATTCGCGATTTGCCCTCTAACTTCTTGGTGCTGAGTGGCGACGACGCGACTGCTGCCGCTCTGATTTTGTTAGGTGGACGCGGCAATATTTCTGTCACCGCCAATATCGCACCACGTGCCATGCACGAGATGTGTGGTGCCGCACTGAAGGGCGACGTTGCAACCGTGAAACGCGTCAATAATTTATTGGGGCCTTTGAACAAATTATTGTTTGTTGAAGGTAACCCTGTTCCAGTTAAGTGGGCGTTGGCTCAGATGGGGCGTATTCCTACCGGTATTCGTCTGCCTCTGGCCCAATTAAGCGCTCAGTTTCATGCTCCTTTGCGAGCTGCAATGTCAGAGGCGGGGTTGCTTTAAATGAATAGTTTGTTGAACAAAAAATATGGTCTGATTTCTGCGTTGATGGCGTTGTTGCTTTTAAGTGGCTGCGGCGGGTTTCGTTCGATGATGAGCGGCGACGACTCGATTGATTACAAAAGCGTCGTGCGCACCGACCCTTTGAGCATTCCGCCTGATCTGACGCAGGCCGCTAACGATCCTCGTTATCGTTCACCTGCCTCAGGCAGCACGACGTTTTCGCAGTATCAGCTGGCTCAAACGGGTGGCAAAGGTGTGCCTTCGGCTGCGCAGTCGGGCGTGTTGCCCACACGGGCTGACATGCGTGTGATGCGTGATGGCGAATTGCGCTGGTTGTCGGTCGAGATGCCCCCTGAAAAAGTCTTCTCAATGACGGCAGATTTTTGGACAGATGCTGGCTTTACGCTTGGGGTGACGGATCCTAAAGCTGGTTTGCTTGTCACGAACTGGGCTGAAAATCGTGCAAAAATTCCTGATAGTTGGTTACGCCAAGCGTTGGGCACGGTCTTTGATGGTATCTACGACAGCGGTACACGGGATAAGTTTCGCACGCGTATCGAGCGAGCCGGTAGTCGGACTGAAGTCTACATTTCTCATCAACACATGGAAGAAGTTAGTAAAGTTTCTTTAGCTGATGTCAGCGTACGCTGGGAGAACGCAAAAGAAGATCCGGGCTTAAACGCTGCAATGCTGGCCAGGCTGATGGTGTACTTAGGCGAAGACGTTGACGGTGCGCGTAGAAAGATGGTGCAAACGGCACCTGGCGCACAAGACCCTAAGGTTACGGCACCGGCGGGCGATAAGAGCATGTTGGTGATTGCAGAACCGTTTGATCGCGCTTGGCGTCGTGTGGGCGTGGCGCTCGACTCGGGCGGCTTCACGGTGGATGATCGTGATCGTGCGGCCGGTGATTTCTATGTGCGTTACGTCGATACAGATACTGGCGAAAAACGCGAAGAGTCCAACTTCATTACCCGGTTGTTCGGCGCGAAGGATCCGACCAAGGCGCCAACTTACCGCGTGCGCGTTGTTCAGCAGGGTAACCAAACGCAGATTACGGTGCTCGATGCGCAGGGCGTGCGTGATAACAGCGCCACGGCGCAGCGTTTGCTGAGTGTGTTGAGCGGCAAGATGTAGGTTTTATTCTTTCCCCTAAAAACGCGACGTTTAAGCCGTCGCGTTTTTTTTTGCGATTTAGCATTGATATGTTCCAAAATGGTGCATTTCTTAGCTCAAGCTGTGATGTTTGGCACTGTCCGTTAATTCTCTTTGCATCTCGGTTATAGATTCGTCATGATGATGTTTTAATTGTAATAATTAAATTTTTGATTCCTCTAATCGATGCATCCGAATGAGCAACGACACTGGCCGACTGACTTAGGCCTCTCAGACCCCTCAGGCCACGCTGCGGCCGAGTCGGTGCTTGCCTCTTGGACAGCGCGCCTTGCGCTTGACTTCAACCTAGACCCTCATCAGCCTCATCTTAAGACTAGGCTCAATCATCAGCATCTTGGCCCCTTACGTATTCAAAAAGCCTTGTACCCAGAAGGCGCTTCGCCTTGCCACGCGATCATTGTGCACCCCCCAGGCGGTATCGCCGGCGGTGATCGACTTGAAGTGCTGATCAATAGTCAGCTAGGTAGCCATGGCTTAATCACCACGCCCTCGGCCGCAAAGTGGTACGGCGCAAACGCCTCGCTTGAGGCTTCGCAGTTGATTGAGGTTGACTTGCAGGGTGCCTTCGAATGGTTACCGCAAGAAGCCATTGTGTTTAATCGGGCGCGTGTGCGTTCTGATATTGATATCAGGGCCGGCGAGCATGGGGCAATGTTAGGCTGGGATCATCTAATCTTTGGGCGCCATGCCTCTGGTGAATCTTTTGCTGAAGGTCACTTTCGGCAGTCGTTAAAAATTCAGATTGATGAGCAACTAATTTGGCACGATCGTTTAGCCTTGGTGGGCGATGATGCCTTGTTTGCCTCGCCAATTGGCCTGCGTGGCCATTACACCTGCGCAACACTGTGGGCGATCTTGCCTGCGTCTAAAACGTTTAGCGAAGCAACCGTGCAAACCCTGCGTGAGCACTCTGCACAGTTTGCCTGGACGACTCTTCACCCTCGCTTGTTGGTGGGTCGGCTGTTAGCCGAACCGCGTGAACTTAAGTTTTTATTGCAAGACGCTTGGGCACAATTACGCCCCGTCGTGCTTGGTTTACCAGCTGTTGCACCACGCTTGTGGGCGACTTGAAGATTAAGATAATGAAAGTTGTTAAGGGGTAACTATGGATCTGACACCGCGCGAAAAAGACAAACTGTTAATTTTTACGGCAAGCTTGCTGGCCGAGCGCCGGCGTGCTCGTGGCTTAAAGCTCAACGTGCCCGAAGCGATTGCCATGATTTCAGCGGCCATCATGGAAGGGGCACGCGACGGTAGAACCGTCGCTGAACTGATGAGCGAAGGCCGCAATATTTTGAGCCGACAAGACGTGATGGAAGGCGTTTCTGAAATGATCCCCGATATTCAAGTCGAGGCGACGTTTCCGGATGGCACCAAGCTTGTCACTGTCCATCAACCCATTCAGTAGTCATCCGCCGAGATTTTTTGGAGAATAAGATGAGTAACACACCAATGATTCCGGGCGAGATGATCGTTGCGCCAGGTGAAATTGAAATTAATGTTGGCCGTACCACGGCGAAAGTGCTGGTCGCTAACACCGGTGATCGGCCTGTGCAGATCGGGTCGCACTATCACTTTGCAGAAACCAACGCGGCACTGCGTTTTGATCGTGTGCAGGCTACGGGGTTTCGTTTGAATATACCGGCGGGCACTGCAGTACGTTTCGAACCGGGTCAAGAACGCGAGGTTGAGCTCGTGGCTTTAGCGGGTGATCGGCTTGTATACGGCTTTAGAGGTTTGGTGATGGGGGCTCTCGACAAATGAAGATTTCAAGACAAGCGTATGCTGAGATGTACGGCCCCACCACGGGCGATCGAATTCGTCTGGCCGATACTGCCCTGTTTGCGATGGTTGAAAAAGATTTCACCACCTATGGTGAAGAGGTAAAGTTTGGCGGTGGCAAGGTGATTCGCGATGGCATGGGTCAGTCGCAACGCATGAGTAAAGATTGCGTGGATACCGTGCTGACCAATGCGTTGATCATCGACTACTGGGGCATTGTCAAGGCTGATATCGGGATTAAAAATGGTCGCATTTCGGGTATCGGTAAAGCTGGTAATCCGGACATCCAACCAGGCATCACCATCGTCGTGGGGCCCGCCACTGAAGTGATCGCAGCCGAAGGCATGATCGTCACGGCAGGTGGTATTGATAGCCATATCCATTTGATTTGCCCGCAACAAATCGAAGAGGCGTTGAGTTCAGGCGTGACCACGATGATTGGTGGTGGCACGGGCCCGGCGACCGGCACCTTTGCCACGACCGTCACACCGGGCCCTTGGCATTTGGCGCGTATGTTGCAAGCGATGGAATCCTATCCGATCAATATCGGTTTGTTAGGCAAGGGCAATGTGTCGGTACCAGGCCCCTTGCACGAGCAGATCGAAGCGGGTGCGGTTGGGTTGAAGTTGCATGAAGACTGGGGCAGCACACCTGCCGCGATCGATAACTGCTTAAGCGTGGCCGATGAAACTGATACCCAAGTGGCGATTCACACCGACACCTTGAACGAATCAGGTTTTGTCGAGGCAACGATTGAGGCAATTAAAGGTCGTGTGATCCACACGTATCACACCGAAGGTGCAGGGGGTGGTCATGCGCCTGACATCATTCGCATTTGCGGTGAATCCAATGTGTTGCCTTCGTCAACCAACCCGACACGGCCGTTCACGATCAACACGCTGGATGAGCATCTTGATATGTTGATGGTGTGCCATCACCTTGATGCCTCAATCGCAGAAGATATCGCGTTTGCCGAAAGCCGCATCCGTCGCGAGACCATTGCTGCTGAGGATATTTTGCATGACATCGGTGCGTTTTCGATGATCTCGTCAGACAGTCAGGCGATGGGCCGTGTGGGTGAAGTGATTATGCGAACGTGGCAAACCGCGCACAAAATGCGCGAGCAACGCGGCTCAATGAGCGAGGTAGGGTTTTCAGATCCCTCAACCAGCGACAACGCACGCATTAAGCGTTACATCGCCAAGTACACGATCAACCCTGCGATTACGCATGGCATGGCCAAAGAAATCGGTTCGATCGAGGTGGGTAAGTTTGCTGACTTAGTGTTGTGGCGCCCAGCATTTTTTGGTGTCAAACCTTCGACGGTGATTAAGGGTGGTCAGATTGCGATGGCTGCGATGGGTGATCCCAATGCGTCCATCCCGACACCGCAGCCTGTGCACTTTAGGCCGCAGTTTGGCGCCGCGCAAAGTGCGATTGCGACCAGCTGCATTCCCTTTATGTCGGGCATTGCGATCCATAAAGGCTTGCCAGCCGAACTGGGCTTAAAGCGCCATGTGGCGGCAGTGCAAGGCATGCGTAAATTGACCAAAGCAGATATGAAGCTCAATGCGGCAACGCCCAAAATCACCGTGAGCCCAGAAAACTACAAGGTCTATGCAGATGGTGTGTTGCTTGATTGTCCGCCTGCAACGATTTTGCCAATGGCGCAGCGTTACTTTTTGTTTTAGGAAGAAGCATGGCAATCATGTTGAACGCGCGTCGCGCACACGATGATCCACAGTTGCGCAGCGATAGCGCAGCCTGGCCAGAGCCTTGGCCCGTGCTTGAACTCACGCTCGAAGATCGCCAGCGCTGGCGGTTGGCCGCGATGTTGCCCAATGGGCGCGCCGTTGCTGTGATTCTGCCGCGTACCGAACATATGCAGCATGGTGATGTCCTCTGCGGTGATCAGGGCGAACGCGTGGTCGTTCAGGCTGCAGTCGAAGAGTTGTTTTGCATTCAAGCGAATAACCCGTTTGAGTTGATGCGTATTGTTTATCACCTGGCCAATCGCCACGTGCGAGCAATGCTCTCTACCGAAGCCGTTTGGATTCAGCCTGATCCTGTACTTGCTGATATGGTACGACGCTTGGGCGGCACGGTAATGGTGGTGCAACAAGCCTTTATTCCTGAGGGCGGTGCTTATGCCGCAGGGCAGGGCGGTGGGCATCATCATCACCATCATGCAAGTGAGTGTGGTGTTGAAGAGCACGACCAGGCCATGGGTAATCTTGGCGAAGAGCTCTCAATTGCGGCGCATGCGCGGGCTAAGTCGTAAGCAGATGACACCGCTGCAGCTAGCCAATGCGCGTGAGCCAGAGCAGTCTGCGCCACTCAGCAGCCCTGCGCTGACACAAATTCAGTCACTGTTAGCCGCAATGCATCTGGCAAGCCCGGCCTTACCGGTCGGTGGCTTTGCCTACTCGCAAGGCTTAGAACAAGCGATCGAAGATCGTTGGGTGACTCAAGTTGAGCAAGCCTATGTTTGGATTCGTGACGTACTACTTTTGAATCTTGCCCGCCAAGAGTTGCCTTTGTGGTTGGCGTGTCACCGTGCGGTGTTGCGGCAGGATTGGTCTTCCTTGGCCACGGCCAATCAAGAGTTTTATGCCTTGCGCGAAACTGCTGAATTCAGGCTCGAATCTGTGCAGATGGGGCATTCGATGACGAAGCTGTTTGCGCAATGGCCTGAGGGGGCTGCGCTCAATGCACTATCGATCGAACAATGGACATACCCCGCCTCGTATGCTGCGTTAGCGGCGATTTCTGGGGTAGATGAGGATATGTCACTTGCCGCCTATCTATGGAGCTGGGTCGAAAACCAAGCGCTCGCAGCAGTCAAGATTATTCCGTTGGGGCAAATTGATGGGCAGACGTTGCTGCATCGCTTGAAAGGCGACATCGAGCGCGCCACTGAGATCGCGCGTTCAACTGACCCCGCTCACGAAGGCTCGGCAGCCTTTGGCCTGGCCCTGGCAAGCGCCAGACACGAATCGCAATACAGTCGTTTATTTAGAAGTTAACTCAGTGGTAAAAAAATTGATCTTTAATTCTGATGCGATATCGACTCTGGGCATCCGTTCTAAAGATTAAATCTGAATACTCCAGTCAACAGAAAAGTCGATCTTGTTCCAAAT
Organism: Bordetella parapertussis; assembly: GCA_945872285.1. Taxonomy (GTDB): domain Bacteria; phylum Pseudomonadota; class Gammaproteobacteria; order Burkholderiales; family Burkholderiaceae_B; genus Zwartia; species Zwartia parapertussis_D. Next base: position 18,354 of record CAMBZR010000029.1, read on the forward strand.
TATTTTTTTAGCTGTTATCAATCTAGGATTGCACCATGAACGCTTCTACCCAAACAAATCCCTTGCGTGTTGGCATTGGTGGCCCCGTTGGATCTGGCAAAACCACGCTTGTTGAAGTCTTATGCAAACGTATGCGTGATCAATACCAACTGGCTGTGGTGACTAACGATATCTATACCAAAGAAGACGAGCGTTTGTTGGTGGCTGCCGAAGCACTCACCGCTGATCGCATCATGGGTGTCGAAACCGGTGGTTGTCCACACACAGCGATTCGTGAAGATGCCTCAATCAATCTTGAAGCGATTGATCGCATGCAAAAACGGTTTCCAGATCTCGATTTGATTTTTATTGAATCGGGTGGTGACAATTTAGCTGCAACCTTTAGCCCTGATTTATCCGACCTCACAATTTATGTGATTGATGTGGCCGGTGGTGAAAAAATCCCCCGCAAAGGCGGCCCCGGCATTACACGCAGCGATTTGTTAGTGATTAACAAAACAGATCTAGCGCCATACGTTGGCGCCAACCTAGACGTCATGCGCCACGACACCGCCCGCATGCGCGCCGACCGCCCCTGGGTGATGACCAACCTCAAAACCGGCGACGGCCTAGATGAGGTGATTAAATTTATCGAAAAGGCAGGGTGCTTGGCTGCGAAGTGATTGTTGTTTCGCGCATGTACTCGTGATTAGCTGAAGTAGCGATAGAAGACGCTTACAAGTCCTTACTAAATCTAACAACTATTTCCATTGTTTTTTGCGAAGATTGCACTGTTCCGTTTGCCTAGTATCTAGGTTGACAGCAGTCCTTTTTTGTACATACAATTAGATAGTTAAATAATGATTGAATTTGATTGGGTAAAGTGTCAACGCAATGTTGTTGAGCGTAATTTGTCTTTTGAACGAGCAAATGAGGTTGATCTAGAGGCGGCTTTGATTTCACGCGATGAAAGGCAAAATTATGGTGAAGATCGGTATGTGGCGCTTTGCCACTTAGATAAGCGACTGCATGTTTTATGTTTTACAGAGACCATTCGCGGAATTCGCGTGATCAGCTTTCGTAAAGCGAACAAAAGAGAGGTTCTTCGTTATGAAAAAAAACAAGCCACTGACTGACCAAGAGGGTGAAGTTAGGGATTTGTCGCATTTGGATCAAAACATCTTTAAGCCTGCTAAAGAAGTGTTGCCTGAATCGTTGCTCAAAAAAATCGCTGTTCGGGGGCAGCAAAAGTTACCGGTTAAAGATCGAATTACGATTCGGTTATCTCATGATGTTGTGAGTCGGTTTCGTGCTACAGGTCAAGGCTGGCAAAAACGCGTAGATGCTGCGCTGAGAGATTGGCTGAGCAGTCACTCGTTGAATTAATTAATTCGGTCGTTGATGAGAAACTAGCGACGCACCAAGTGAATCCACCCAGCCGATAGCCATTCGGTGAGTGTATCGACAGCTTCGGGTGATAGTTTTTGTGCAGCTGGGTCGGCGCCTGACAGTTCGCGGGCGTCGGCCAAAATCTTTAGGCCTGCTTCTGCAGCAACGGGTGCGACCTCGCCGTTAATAAACAAGTGCTTGCCGCGATACAACATACGGGTGCGGCGATCAAGAGCCCAGTGTGTGTAAGGCGCTTCTTGACCCTGCGTGGCCTCATTGTCAGACTCGCCATCGTGCATCGTATCGCGATCATCGTCACCATCACCATAGTCACTATCAAACACAGCAGCCTGATTCGGTTCAGTCAGCCAGCAACCTAAAAATCGTTGTGCCAGTGCTGCATTAAATTGAATCTTAGATACCGCTTGCACCGCTGCATTGATCAAACCATCTGGGATCTCAGCAGGGTGCACGCTTGCCTCTTGCCCTGCGTCGCGATACAAGGCGTCAAGCTTTGGGCCGGGCAGGGGTGGCTCGCCATAAGGTCCGCTCGCCATCCCAGCGCGTGCCACAATCTGGTCCGCGGCGGCTTCCAGCATCCCGCGGGCCAGTGCAGCTTGGTCGGGTGCCCGAAAGCCGATTGAAATCGTCATGCAATCATTATCAAGCGCCACACCATCGTGCGCCGCTTGAGGCGGCAGGTACAGCATGTCGCCGGGCTCTAAAACAAACTCTTCTTCAGGGACAAAGTTTTTTAAAATCTTGAGCGATAAGTCTGGGATCAGTGTGAGATCGCGTTGCTGACTAATCTGCCAACGTCTGCGCCCTTGGCCTTGCAACAAAAACACATCGTAGCTATCAAAGTGTGGCCCAACACCACCACCGATTGTCGCCAGACTAATCATTAAGTCATCTAGGCGTGCATCGGGTACAAAGCGAAACTGATTCATCAAGGCGCAGGCGGCGTCGTCTTGAATATCGACACTTTGCACCAACAGCGACCAGTCAGGCTCTGAAGCCTTTGGCAAACGTGCAAAAGGGCCGCGATCCATTTGCCATTGACCTTTCTCGCGCCACACCAAGCGAGATTCGACATCATCACGGCGACTCATTTTTTTTAGCGCAGCAGTCGACACTGGCGGTTTGAAACCAGCAAACGCCTGTCTAATCACCAACGGCTTGCGCTGCCAATACGTTTTCATAAACTGGGTGGGTGTCAAACCACCAAGCAAGGCAAGAGGTTTATTTGGATTCATGATGTGTAGCCTGTTCTCAGTGCGCTGTCTGCCGTTCGTATCTGCGCAATATAGGTGCGTAGCGCAAATTGAATACTAAGCGAATCAAAGCTGCAGCTTTTTAAGTTGATACAACGCTTCAAGTGCTTCGCGTGGGCTTAAGGTATCAGGGTCAAGTGCTGCTAAGGCTTGTTGCAACGCCTCTTGCGCTTCATTGATCTCAGCAGCGGCAGCAGCCTGAGCCTCGGCATCGACCACTTCACCAAACAATCCTAGTTGCGGAGTCGGTGCACCTTGCGCTTCAAGCCGTTCAAGCTCGCGGGTGGCGTGGCGAATCACGGCTTGCGGGATGCCCGCGCGTTGCGCGACTTGAATTCCGTAGCTGCGGCTGGCAGGCCCATCTTTGACCTCGTGTAAAAACACAATACCCGAGGGGGACTCGGCGGCGGCAAGATGTACGTTTGCGGTATTCGCTTGCTCGCTAGGTATTCGGGTGATTTCAAAATAATGCGTCGCAAATAAAGTCAGTGCGCGGTTATGCGTGACCAGGCGTTGAGCAATCGACCAAGCCAGCGCCAAGCCATCATAGGTCGAGGTACCACGCCCAATTTCATCCATCAGCACTAAACTTTGTGCTGAACTCGAAGCCAAAATAGCAGCCGCCTCAATCATCTCCATCATGAAGGTCGAGCGTCCGCCGGCCAAATCATCGGCCGCGCCAATACGCGTAAAGATCCGATCAAGCGGCCCAATCGCAGCGCTTTGCGCGGGCACAAAGCTGCCCACGCGCGCCAACAGTGCGATGAGGGCCACCTGCCGCATGTAGGTGGATTTACCGCCCATGTTCGGGCCCGTAATCACAAGCAAAGCGCGGTGCGCATTTAACGAACAACTGTTCGGAGTAAAACGCTCGATCGCACGTTCAACGACTGGATGACGGCCTAAAGTGATCTCAATGGCCGAGTGTTCTAACAGTGTTGGCGCCACCCATTGATGGTGTTGGGCGTGATGTGCCAGTGAGACTAAGGCGTCAAGCTCAGCGCACGCTGCTGCGCACTGTGCCAGTTGTTTCACTTGCGCAGTGAGTTGCTCAAGCAATTGTTCAAACAGCCATTTTTCGCGAGCAAGCGAACGGTCTTGGGCGGATAAGACTTTGTCTTCCCAGGATTTGAGTTCGGGCGTGATGTAGCGTTCGGCGTTTTTAAGTGTCTGGCGCCGACGATAATCGTCGGGCACCTTTTCAGCTTGCGCGCGACTGACTTCAATAAAAAATCCGTGTACTCGATTAAATTCAACACGCAGGGTAGCGATACCTGTGCGAGCGCGTTCGCGCGCCTCAAGCTTAAGTAAAAAGGCGCCGTTATCTGTTGAAATCGCGCGTAACTCATCGAGCTCTGCGTCAAAGCCCGTGGCGATGACACCGCCATCACGTGCTAAGGCAGCAGGCTCTAACGCGATAGCGTGCGTTAACAGCTCTTGTAAGCCTTCAGGCGGGGTGAGTGCTTGCGCGAGAGCTTGCAAGCGTGGCGTCGAGAGTGCTGAAAGCACTTGCTGCTGCACCGCCGGCAAGGCACCCAAGGCATCACGCAAACTCGCAAGTTCGCGCGGGCGCACTGACAGCAGGGCGATACGCGTAGCAATCCGTTCAAGATCCGGCAGCTTATTGAGTTCAGTACGCAATGCTTGCAACAGTGGTGTCGCGTGCAGCAATTCACTGCGCTGCGCACTAGCCGCCATCAAACTGCCAATTGCCTGTTGACGCTCAAGCACTGGCGCATTATCGCGCAAAGGGTGATGCAACCACCGGCGCAATAAGCGACTACCCATCGGCGTGCAACAGTTATCCAAAATCGAAAATAATGTCGGCGCTTCTTCACCCGATAGCGTGCGAGTTAATTCAAGATTGCGACGTGTTGCCGGATCCATCAACACATACTGACTAGCCCGATCGGCCACCAAAGTCTGCACATGCGATAGTGCATGCGCCTGCGTGCGCCCTGCATAGCGTAATAGCGCCCCAGCCGCGCACAGCGCAGTGGGTATGTCATCGACATCAAAGCCAGAGAGCGATTCGGTTTTGAAGTGTGCCAGCAAATGTGCCTGCGCCTGCTCGGCCTCAAAATGCCAAGGCGGTATCTTGGTGGAGGCACAATGCAGCGTCAAATCCAGTTGGGCATCGTCAGCCAAAATGATCTCTGCAGGATCAATGCGATGCAATTCAGAATCAAGCGCTTCGGTGGCGCACTCAGACAGCTTAAACTCGCCGCTTGCCAGATTCAGCCATGCCACGCCAGCGCGTTGTGCTTTATTACCTTTGCGCGGCACAAACACGGCGGCCACACAGCGATCGGCTTTTGAGGGCAACAAGGCTTCGTCGGTGAGTGTGCCCGGCGTAACAATGCGCACGATCTTGCGCTCGACCGGACCCTTGCTTGTGGCGGGGTCACCGATTTGTTCGCAGATCGCCACCGAGACGCCTTGCGCCACGAGCTTAGCCAGATATTGCTCGGCCGCGTGGTAGGGCAGGCCAGCCATTGGGATGGGAACCCCATTGGACGAGCCGCGCCGAGTTAGCGTTAAACCTAACAGCTTTGCACCACGCTCAGCGTCTTCATAAAACATCTCATAGAAGTCACCCATGCGGTAAAGCAGCAGTAACGGCCCCGCCTCAGCTTTGAGGCGCAGGTATTGCTGCATCATCGGTGTGTGTGTGGACGTGTCTAAGCCCCCACCTGGTGCGTTTGAAGCCTGTACTTCGGTTTCTTGTTTTTCTGTTGTCATTCAATAACTGACTGTGTTTTCGTGCAACGAATCCGTTCGTTTGTCACGCGCCAGTTTACTCCCCCTTGAAGCGATAATTCTTTTCGCCACAAGGGTTTGCCGCAGAAGAAAACGCCAAGTCGTTCGAGGATGAGACCGCGCGGTGATCGGACGTCGACTCAGCGATCGAGGCTCGACGCCTGCTTGCGCTTTGGGGCCAGTTTCGCCTTGGGCTCTGGCTCCTTCTTGGCATAGGGCGCTGCCAGCACTTCGATTGAAGTGTTCGCCAGCGCCGTCCGCATCTGCGTGAACAGACCGCCAACCGACATCGTCAAGTAGTCGTTGTAGCCGTCGTTGGCGACCGTCTTGGCGAGGGTCGCCGAATCGATGAAGCGGCTCATCTGCGCTTTGAATTCGCGACTCTTCACGATCTCTGGAAGCTGCTTGATCGCCAGGCCGAGTAAGCCGGGGTAGTTCACGACGCCGTAGTTGCCGATCTTCACGGCTACCAATCCCGGCACCAGCTTCGCGCCGCGCGTGGCCATCCATGCCAAGTCCCAGATGTCGCGGTGCCTGATCTTCGCGGAGTCGGGGCCGACCGGCTTGCCGGCGTTGTCGAGAAGCGAGGTTGGAAACGCGAGCACTTTTTCTGCGGTGATCTCGTCGAGTGACTCCGCGTTGGCCAGCACCGTCGGCATGCCCCCGAGGAAATCGTAGTTGATGCGCAGCGGTGTTAACTCGCGCGTGTAGGCGGGGATATTTGCGATCTCTAACTTGATCTTTTGGCGGGGCATCGCTGGGTTCTCTGGCGCCGTCTCAATCGAGATCCACCACTTGTCTACGCGCACATGCTTGACTTCACCATCGACGCCCTTGGAAGACTTGTTGTTCACCGTTACTTTGAGACCGAAGCGTTCACCAATGCGCGTCTCGATGCAGTGCTTGATCCGCTCCATGCTGTCAGTTGAGAAATCGATGCCGCCGGCGAAGTCGAGATCCTCGCTGAAGCGGTCAGATCCGCGGCACAGACGCAGCGACGTGCCGCCTTGAAACACTAGATTCTTGAGCAGACCCTCCGCGTCGAGCGCCTGGAATATCTCGTAGTGCAGCAGCTCTTTCTCGACCACTGGGCGCATGGCCGACAGCGCCGAATTGGTCATGGCCAGGTCGACCAGCGCGTTGAAATCCACCTTGTCCTCGCTCATACCTCATCCCTTTGTTGTTCATCGTCCAGTTCTCTTCGGTCGATCATGTTGGCGTTGCGGCCCACGCGTAGAAGATCGCGGACCGCCGCTTGTTTGGTGGCGATACGCAACGGCCTGCCCTTGGCTAATAGAGTGCGCTTGATGATCTCGACCACGCGCCGCTTGGTGTGCGTGAATTCGATCGTTCCGTAGGGGGTCTCGACCGTGCCGCTTTTTCCGGTGGTCATCACCGTCATGCGATTGACCGGAATTTGCGAGATCACTCCATATTCTGAGAGGATCGACTCCAGGCTTACGTACGACAGGCTGCCAGGCCGAAGAGCCTTGGCGATCTCTTCTGCGATCCAGCGGTTCTTACTCGTCGCCGCCGGATTCACGTAGAGGCCCTTGGCCACGCGCTGCAACAGGTCGTCCGCGACCATACGCTGCAGCGACTTCTCCATGGCCTTCTCGCCTTCTTCTGGGAAAAGTTTCTCGAGGTCGCGTCGCGCCAGAACATAAACTCCGCGCTTATCGAGCTCAGAGAGCTTGCGAAACAGTTCCATCTTCTTCATAGGTTATCTTTAACCCGAACTTTAAGTAGGGAAATGGCGTACTTATTGTAAGTTAGCTTGGCTCAAAGATCAAGAATATATTTCCTTTAACCCTACCTAAAGATAGGGTTAAAGTACACTTGACCGATATTCTATGCGCTGTACGGTCGTACCGCAAGTCTTATAATGTGCCAGTTCACTGAAAACAAACCGGAGTCACATCATGACGATCTTCAAATCTGCGCGTTCTGCTGCGCTGTTAGCCTGTAGTTTGCTCAGCTCTTTGGGATTGCTGTCGAGTTCAGCCCAAGCCCAAACCCCATATCCCACCAAACCCGTACGCATCGTGGTTGGGTTTTCTGCAGGCGGCACGACAGACGTGCTGGCCCGTATCTTGGCTAAAGACATGACCGAAGATCTAGGTCAAAGTTTTGTCGTTGAAAACAAACCGGGTGCGAGCAGCAATATCGGCGCCGAGGTTGTCGTGCGCGCAGCGCCCGATGGCTACACCTTATTTATGATGGCGGTCACCAACGCGATCAATCACACGCTGTATTCGAATTTAAAATTTGATGTGATCAAAGACTTTAGCCCGATTGGTTTGGTGGCTAAGGTGCCAAACATGCTTGTCATTAATCCAAAGGTACCGGTCAATAGTGTTCAAGAGTTGATCGCGTACGCCAAGAAAAACCCCACCGCCTTAAATCTTGCCTCATCGGGCGCAGGCACCTCGATCCACATGACGGGTGAGCTCTTCAAACTGCAAACCAAGCTCGCGATTCCGCACATTCCCTACAAGGGCAGTACGCCTGCACTGACTGATTTAATGGGCGGGCAAGTGCAGATGATGTTTGACAATATGCCAACGGCTTGGCCTCTGGTGCAAGCCGGTAAATTGCGTGTGCTGGCGATTACCTCGCCCAAGCGTTCGCCCGCTGCGCCCGATGTCCCCACAATGCAAGAATCTGGTTTTCCGGGCTTTGATGTGTCGTCGTGGTTCGGCTTGGCAGCGCCTGCAGGCACGCCCAAAGAGATCATCGCTAAGCTAAATGTCTCAATGAATAAAGTTTTGGCTCGGCCAGAGGTTCAAAAGCGCTTAGACGACTTGGGTGCAACGAACGGTGCAGGCACGGTCGAACAATTTGATCAGTTTCTTAAATTACAAACCGAGAGCTGGGGCGTGGTCGTAAAAAGTGCGGGCGTTAAGGCTGAATAAAAGCTCAGACGAGCTTTTTATTCGTCAACTAGCTTATTTAAGCGTTGGGCATCAAGCGGCGCAGTTTGCCCTTTGACTTGCGAGCCCATCGCCTCGATGGTTTGGCAAAGCTGTGCGATGCGAGCATCTTGTGCCGCAGCATGGTTGATGAGCTCATGCAAAACGTTAACCAAGGGGTCGCCCGCACCTGGGTCAACCGCATAGGCGCTGAACCCAGCCGAGTCGTCGGGCAAGTCCCCCTGCGTGGTTGCGCCCCTGGAGGACACCCCTTTGTCGAGCATTGCTTTGAGCGGTGCGGCATCCCAGCTCGCATCGCAGGGCGCGAGGGGGGTTGAGGCAAGCTGAGTTTGCGCAGCCGCCTCAGACGAACTATTCTTTGCTTCAATTAAACGTGCTGGGTTCCCTACCGCCGTGGCACCCGCAGGTACCGGCTTGACGACCACCGCATTTGATCCAATCCGCGCACCATCACCAACCGTAAAACCGCCTAGCACTTGCGCGCCTGCACCAACGACAACCCCTTTACCCAAGGTTGGATGGCGTTTGGCGCCTTTGTAGAGCCGCGTGCCACCTAACGTCACGCCTTGATAGATCGTGCAGTCGTCACCGATCTCGGCGGTTTCGCCAATCACCACACCAAATCCGTGATCAATAAACACCCGACGACCAATTGTGGCGCCAGGGTGAATTTCGATCCCTGTGAAGATGCGCCCCAGATGCGAAATAAACCGCCCGAGCCAAAACCATTTGGCCACCCAAAGCCGATGCGCGACGCTATGCACCACCATGGCATGAAAGCCCGGATAACAGGTGATGACCTCAAGCTTGCTTCGGGCCGCCGGGTCACGCTCGAGGATACAGGCGATGTTTTCGCGAAGTTTATTAAACATAGAGGTCATGGTAGACCAAAGATGACTTCGGGCTGATATTAACCGGACGAAGTAGGGGGTCTCGCAAGGCGTGCCGTGGCGATCATGGCCGTGCAAACCCCTCGCCACATATCCACCTCGTCGACTGTGAGGTGATTGCGGTTAAAAAAATGCTGCATCCGCGGCATCAGTTTTTTGGGGTGGGTCGGATTTAAGAATTCGACCGCAATTAACGCTTCTTGCCAGTGCACCAGCAAGGCTTGAAGTGCCTGGCTGCTGGCAGGGCGGCTGCCTGAGGGTTGGGACGGCTCAGGCAGAGCGTTGATATCCAACACGTGATTGGGATCAGCCGCGAGCGCCATGACTGCTGCTCGGCTGAGCGGCGACACTGATTGACCCGCTTCGAGGCCGAGCAGGGCGTAGCGCAACTCAAACGCGCCTAGCTGCAGGGCCTGCGCGACGTTCAGCGAGCTATACAAGGGGTTGGCAGGGATGGTGCAGGCGCGGTGGCACAGACTGACCTGCTCGTTGGTCAGCCCCGAGCGTTCTGTACCCACGACAAAGGCTACGCGTCCCTCGGGGTGCTCGCGTAAGTGCTCGCGTGCCAGTTGCGCGGCCTGTCGGATATCGCACACGGGTGGCCCCAGATCGCGGGCACGAGCGGTGAGAGCAAAGGACAAGGTGACAGGTTCAAGCGCCTGGCTAAGCGTGGCGTAGCTTTGGGCGCGCTCAAGCACATCTGAGGCGCCGCTGGCTAGTGCTTTTGCGTCGGGCTCAAGCGTTATGTTGGGTAGTTTTGGGGCAACAAGCACCAGTTCCTCGAAGCCCATGGTCTTGATCGCACGGGCCGCCGAGCCGACGTTTCCTGGGTGGCTGGGCTCGGTCATGATGAAGCGAACACGAGAAAAATCCAGAGTCATCTAAAATCCCTGTTTAGCCTAAATAATAAAGCACCCTTTATGCACCCGATGCTTAATACCGCCATCAAGGCGGCCCGGCGCGCCGGAACCATTATTAACCGCGCAAGCCTCGACCTCGATCGCCTTCAAGTCGCCCGTAAAGGGCCACGCGATTATGTCACGGAAGTCGACCGCCTCGCCGAAGACGAGATTATCAGCTTTTTGAGTACCGCTTATCCCGATCACACCTTTTTAGCCGAAGAGTCTGGTCAGCACGGCGACACGCCTGCGGGCGAACTTGCCGAAAACGAATGGGTGATTGATCCCATCGATGGCACGACTAATTTTATCCACGGGTTTCCAAACTACGCGGTTTCAATTGCACTTCGTCAGCGTGGGCAGGTGATGCATGCCGTTATTTTTGATCCTTCGCGTAACGAAATGTTTACAGCGAGTCGTGGTGGTGGTGCATTTTTAAATGACCGCCGTATGCGCGTCACGGCGCAAACCAAATTTCACGATGCGTTGCTTGGTGCGCGTTGGCCCGGTTCAGTTGGCCCCGATGACTTATCTGCGCCGCGTTACCTTGAAATGGCACGCGGTTGCGCGGGCGTGCGGCGCACAGGCTCAGCAGTGCTTGATATGGCTTACGTGGCCGTTGGCAGACTCGATGGCTTTTGCGGGATTGGCTTAAAGCAGTGGGATATGGCTGCAGCAAGTTTAATGGTGCTTGAGGCCGGAGGGCTCGTGTCTGACTTAGAAGGCGAGCAAACCTGGATGGAATCTGGCAATGTGTTGGCCGCAACACCTAAAATTTTTACGCAAATGCTGGGCTTTGTTAAGGTTTGATGAGGCCCTTAGTCACTGCGGCACTTTGGTGACAGCCGGTTTGAGTATTTATCGGCTACCATCTAACACCTAGTCACTTTCGGAGCCCTCAATGGAGTGGCTGCTCGACCCAACTATTTGGGTCGGTCTCTTTACCCTAGTCGTGCTCGAGATCGTTCTCGGTATCGACAACCTGATCTTCATCGCGATTCTGGCCGACAAATTACCGCCGGCGCAACGCGACCGTGCGCGTGTCATTGGCTTGTCTTTAGCCTTGTTCATGCGCCTGGGTCTACTCATGGGCATCTCTTGGCTGGTGCAATTAAAAGAGCCCTGGCTAAGCTTTTGGGGGTTTCAATTCTCAGGTCGAGATCTGATCTTAATGCTGGGTGGATTCTTTTTATTATTCAAAGGAACCCTCGAACTGCACGAACGTCTTGAGGGCACGCGCCCAGATCTTGGTCAGGCCAGAACTTACGCTGATTTTTGGGTGATCGTGACCCAAATTGTGGTGCTTGATGCCGTGTTTTCGATTGATGCTGTCATTACTGCCATCGGCATGGTGGATCACCTACCGATCATGATGGCGGCTGTCATCATCGCCGTTGGCGTGATGCTGATCGCTTCAAAACCTTTAACGATTTTTGTCAATGCGCATCCAACCGTTGTTGTGTTGTGTTTGGGCTTTTTGCTGATGATCGGATTTGCGCTGGTGGCTGAGGGGTTTGGGTTCAAAGTACCCAAAGGTTATCTGTATGCAGCCATTGGTTTTTCTGTGTTGATTGAACTCTTAAATCAGTTGGCGCGCCATAACGGGATCAAGCTTGAGGCGGGGCGACCGCTGCGCGAACGTACTGCTGAGGCGGTATTGCGCATGCTCGGCAAACGCTTGCCCGCTGAAGCGTTCATCGCAACACCTTCGCAATCAGGCAATGCTGGCATGGTGACCTTTGGTGTTGAAGAGCGCAACATGGTCAGTGGTGTCTTGACGCTTGCCGAGCGCTCGGTCCACTCTGTGATGACGCCACGCACAGAAATCTCGTGGATCAATCTTGACGATACTGCGCAAGATATTCAAAAACAAATCTCTACGGTACCTCATAGCTTTTTTCCGGTTTGCCGCGCCTCGGTTGACGATGTTGTTGGTATTGGACGCGCGAAAGACATGATCGCCGACCTCTTAACCCACGGAAACATTCGCAAAGTCAATTTGCGCGAACCGATCATCGTGCACGACACGATTAGTATCATCCGGTTAATGGACACGTTGAAGCGCTCACGCGGGCAACTGGTTTTAGTAGCCGATGAGTTTGGTACGATTCAAGGCTTAGTGACGCCCATTGATGTGTTCGAGGCCATCGCGGGTGAGTTTCCGGATGAAGACGAAGCACCGGATATCGTTTCAGACGGCGTTGATCAATGGCGTGTAGATGGCGCGGCAGATTTGCATCATCTTGAACAGTTACTAGATACCGAAGGTTTGGTTGATGAAGATCAAGATTACACAACACTGGCCGGCTATCTGCTAGAGCGCTTTGGGCAGTTACCGGTGGCGGGCGACCGGTGCGAATTTGTCAGTGCACATGCCCGGTTTAATTTTGAGGTTGTGCAAATTGACGGGCGACGTATTGCTCAGGTGCTTGTCAAAAAAATTTCAGAAGCCGCCGACCAAACAGTGCAGTAGCCTGCTTGGTTGCAAGCTAGGCGTGCGCTAAGTCAAACAGGCTAGGCCCATCCTTGTCTATGACCATCCAGCCGCCACGAGCCTTCTCGCCGCTTTCAAGATGATCGCAATCCCAGTCGGGTAATACCCATCGCTCGCAGCGGTTACCGTCAACCGATAAAACGTTACGACCAGGGCGATGTGTGTGGCCATGCACAACCATTGTCACACCTGCCGCGCGAATCGCAGCGGCAACGGCGTCGGCATTGACATCCATAATCTCACTGCTTTTATTCTGATTGGCGGCCATACTCTCGCCGCGGGCCTGGGCGGCCAGCGTCAAGCGTTCAGGAATGCTACGCGCTAAAAAGCCTGACTGCCAGGCAGGGTTACGCACCATGGCGCGAAACTGCTGGTAGGGCAAATCGTCCGTGCAGTACTCGTCCCCGTGGCTCAATAACAGCGTGCGCCCATTGAGAGTGACTAAGACTTGCTCGGGTAACAAACGGGCACTCAGGCCGGCAGCCAAAGCTTCGCCCATCAAAAAGTCGCGATTGCCGCGACCTAACCAAACGGGGATCTTTGCTGCGCAGGCTTTGATTGCCATCAAGTCTTGCGCAAGCCAGGGCGGGGCGACTACGGCAACATCGTCGCCAATCCAGGCGTCAAAGATGTCGCCTGGCAACAAAAGCCCAGCAGCCTCTTTAGAGGCAAGCTTTAAAAAATCTCGAAAGGCTTCTGAAGTTTGAACAGTGCTCTGGCCCAGATGAATATCCGACGCGAGCCAAACCGGCCCTGTCAGAGCAATCTTATTCAAGGACGACAGCCTTTGTAATGACCAGATCAGTCGTTGGTACGTTTTGATGAAAGCCGCTATTCGCTGTTGCTACGGCTCTCATTTTGTCAACGATATCTTTGCCTTCGGTGACTGCTCCAAAGACGGCATAGCCCCAACCTTGAGCGGTGGGGGCGGTGTGATTCAAGAACTCGTTATTTGCGACGTTGATAAAGAATTGCGCGGTTGCCGAATGTGGGTCGCTGGTACGGGCCATTGCTAGCGTGTACATGGTGTTTTTTAGGCCATTATTGGCTTCGTTCTCAACATTTGCTTTAGTTGGTTTTTGCTTCAGGCCGGGCTCGAACCCACCACCTTGAACCATAAAACCATCAATCACGCGGTGAAAAACCGTGCCATTGTAAAAACCGTCGTTCACGTAGGCTAAAAAGTTGGCCACAGTTTTGGGTGCTTTTGCGGCATCTAAGGTGATGACGATATCGCCAAGACTGGTGGTCATTTTAACGCGGGGGCTGGTGCTCATTGAAGTAACGCCTTGTTTAGGGGTGGAGGTAGAAGGGGGCGCCGCATGGGCGCTAAAGCTCACTAGCGGCAGCATACCAACTAGTACGAGGCTGCGCATGACGCGCAGCCCATTCAAAAAAATGGTCATTTGGCAGGGGCCTCGATTAAGGTCTTGACGCTACGAATTCTGGGGGTTAAGCCCGGCACACCGGCGGCGGCGGCCCTTTGGTAGGCGCGCAGGGCCAAGCTGAGTTGTACATCCCCCAAATTGGCCTGCGCAACCGCATACTTTGGGTTGATCATGATGGCTTGTTCTAGCGCTCGCCTTGCCTGATCGAGTTCATCGCGCCTCACATACAGCGCGGCAAGATTGTTCCAGGGCTCGGGAAGCTCAGGAAACCGCATTGTCATGCGTTGGTAGATGGTTTCGGCCTCGTTTAGGCGGTTCATTTCGGTAAACAAGCGAGCCTGCATGAACATTAGTTGTACATCTGTGCCGGGGGTGCTGCGGTTGGCTTCCGCGACCAGACGCTTTTCGACCTCGGCCAAGGCCTCGGGCAGCCGTTCAGTGCGGATCAGGCCCTCGATACGGGTGGCAACTTCGGCTGGGGTCAGCGGCACGCGCGTGTCGACCGCGGGTGAGATGGCGTCAAGCACCTTGGCCAGACCGTCCCAGCCCAGCTCGCGCGGCTGGTCACCTAATACCTGGTTCGACGCTGCGTCGGGCAAGGCCGAAGGCATGGGCATTTGCGAAGACTGCCCCTGACTGGTGCTCGACGAACTGGAATCTAGGGGGTTAACCGATCCAGGCTTGAGGTTGTTGTTGTAGTTGAGTTGGGCGAGCGCAGCCCCCGACATAAGTGCTGTCGTGCTGACTGCAACCAGAAGAGAAACAATGCTTTTAGGCAGCTTCAAGGCGTAAAACCCTCAATTGCTATACTTGACCCTTCGTATTTTAACGCTGCTTTTGCTTGAACATCGCGCAGCGTCTAATTTTCTCTATTCCGGCCTCTAATTCCCTATAAAGCATGCTTCAGATTTACGACTCTTTGTCACGCTCTAAACGTCCCTTTACCCCGCTGCGGGCTGGTTTTGCCGGTGTGTATGTCTGCGGCATGACGGTATATGACTATTGTCACCTCGGTCATGCGCGCATGCTTGTCAGCTTTGACGTCATCCAGCGCTGGTTGCGTGCGTCGGGCTTGCAAGTCAGTTATGTGCGCAATATCACCGATATTGACGACAAAATTATCAAAAAAGCGGTTCAATCGAATCAGCGCTTGGGTGAGGTCACTCAGTTTTTTATCCAGGCGATGCACGCCGATGAGCAAGCTTTGGGGGTTCAAGCGCCCGACCATCAGCCTCGGGCAACTCAATACGTTGGCGACATGCTCGATATTATCGGCACGCTTGAAAAAAAGGGCTTGGCTTACCACGCAACAGACGGCGACGTGAACTTTGCGGTTCGCGAGTTTGCGGGCTATGGCAAGCTTTCAGGCAAATCGCTTGACGATTTGCGGGCAGGCGAGCGGGTCGCTGTGGGGTCCAATAAGCGTGACCCTCTGGATTTTGTCTTATGGAAATCCGCCAAAGAACACGAGCCCGACGACACCCGCTGGCCCTCAGTGTACGGTTGGGGGCGCCCTGGTTGGCATATCGAATGCTCGGCGATGAGCAAGGCCTTGTTGGGTGTACCGCTTGATATTCATGGCGGTGGGCCAGATTTGAAATTTCCGCATCACGAAAACGAAATTGCGCAAACTGAAGGCGCGTTTGGCGGCGCACTTGCCAATACTTGGATGCATTGTGGCCCACTGATGGTCGACGCTGACAAAATGTCGAAGTCGTTGGGTAATTTTCGTACGATTCGTCAAACGATTAGTGTCAGCACTGACCTGCCGGGCCATGGCGCCGAATCTGCGCAATACCAGGTCAATCCGCGCGAAGCCGAGATGTTGCGCTTTTTTATTGTGCGCAATCACTACCGCAGCGCGCAAAACTATGCGCCTGATAACTTAATCGATGCGCAAACGTCGCTTGATCGTTTATATCAAGCCTTGCAAAATATCCCAGTGAACGCTGCGGCGAGCATCGACTGGTCAAGTCCGGCGGCTCAAGCCTTCAAGGTGGCGATGGATGATGACTTTAATTCTGCAGGGGCGGTTGCTGCGTTATTTGATTTGGCGAGTCAGGCTAACCGTACTAAAGACGCCAGTGTGTGCTCGCAACTCAAGGCACTCGCCTCGTTATTAGGTTTGTTGCAGCAAGATCCTAAAGTGTATTTTCAAAGCGCCACGCGTTACACTCGGCGCGCGCTCGAGCAAGCCAGCGCAACGACGACCAGTGCCAGCGAAGCCGCCAAGTCAGACGCCAACGGTACGCTCACAGAGCAGCAGATCGACGCGCAAATTGCTGCACGTGCACTTGCCAAGCAACAAAAAAACTTTGCCGAGTCTGACCGAATTCGTGCAACACTCAAAGCTGCAGGAGTCGAGCTTGACGACAAGCCCGGTGGCCTGACCCAGTGGCGACGCGCGTAAGGTCAACGATAATGGCAACGACGACAGCAAAGACCGCAGCTAAGACAGCGGCTAAGACAGCGGCTAAGACAGCGGCTAAGACCGCAGCTAAGACCGCGGGCATGACCGCAACCAAGACCGCGGCCATGACTGCCTCAATCCCAGCGACGCAGACGGATAGGCCCGAATACTGGGACGATGCGCTTGCGCAGCTTGTTAATCGTGATCGCATTCTTAAAAAAATCATCCCGCGGTTTCCGGATATTTGGCTGACAACGCGCGGTAACCCTTTCATTACTTTGGCGCGCTCAATTTGCGGTCAGCAAATTTCGGTCAAAGCTGCCGAATCGGTTTGGCAACGTGTGCTGCTTGAGTGCGGCAAGCGACCCACGCCCGCCTCAGTACAAAAAGCTGGGCTCGAGCGTTTGCGCGCAGCGGGCTTGTCTGGACGTAAGGCGGAATATATCCTGGATCTGTCATTACACTTTAGCAATAAGCGCGTGCAACCCGCTAAGTGGATACGCATGCCGGACGAAGAGATCATCGAAGAGCTCACTGCCATTCGCGGCATCGGTCGCTGGACAGCTGAGATGTTTTTGATTTTTAATCTGCAGCGCCCCGATGTCTTGCCGCTCGATGATGTCGGCTTATTAAACGCAATATCGTTACACTACTTTAGTGGTGAACCCGTTTCGCGTTTCGAGGCGCGTGAAGTGGCGCAGGGCTGGCAGCCCTTCAGAACAGTCGCGACTTGGTATTTGTGGCGTAGTCTGGATCCGGTTCCGGTCGAGTACTAACGACGTCACCCCTATGGGCAAATGAATATGCGTAATACCTACCTAGATTTTGAACAACCGCTAGGCGAACTCGAAGGCAAGATCGAGCAACTGCGCTATGTCCAGGCAGATTCAGCAGTCGATATCTCAGAAGAGATTAGTCGTCTGCAACAAAAAAGTCAGACCCTCACCAAAGACATCTATTCAAAGTTAACGCCCTGGCAGACTTCGATGGTGGCGCGTCATCCTCAGCGTCCCTATACCTTGGATTATGTGCGTGAAATTTTTACCGACTTCCATGAACTGCATGGCGATCGGATGTACGCCGACGATCTGTCGATTGTTGGCGGAATGGCACGTTTTAACGGCACCCCTTGCATGGTGCTCGGTCACCAAAAAGGGCGCGACACCAAAGAACGCGCTGCACGTAATTTTGGTATGCCTCGGCCTGAGGGCTATCGCAAGGCGATGCGCCTGATGCGGCTGGCCGAAAAATTTAATCTGCCCGTCTTTACCTTTGTGGATACCCCGGGCGCCTATCCTGGCATTGATGCCGAAGAACGCGGGCAGTCAGAAGCAATCGGTCACAATTTGTATGTAATGGCTGAACTCAAAGTGCCAATCATCTCGACCATTATTGGCGAAGGTGGTTCAGGTGGGGCCCTAGCGATCGCTGTAGGTAATGTGGTCATGATGTTGCAGTACTCAACCTATTCGGTGATCTCGCCTGAAGGGTGCGCCTCGATTTTGTGGCGCAGCGCCGATAAGGTCGCTGAGGCCGCGGCCGCACTAGCAATTACCGCCGATCGTTTAAAAGAGTTTGGGTTGATCGATCGAGTGGTCAACGAGCCAGTCGGTGGCGCGCACCGTGATCCACGTGTCATGGCGCGTTTGTTGCGTCGTTCGTTAGGTGATGCGTTACGGCAATTGTCGGGCATGACGCCTCAGCAACTGATCGATCATCGCCTTGAACGTTTGTTGTCGTACGGACGTTTTCAAGAAGCTCGCGCTTAAGATTTGGCTTGCGTCATGGATGCCTTGTATTCGAACCTAAATGCCTTGCTGACCAAAGCCTTGGGGCCATTCGGCGCAGAGGCTCCCATTGCTGTCGCGTTAAGTGGGGGCGCAGATTCAGTTGCCTTGGCGCTCGTTGCGGCAGAACACTGCGCTGACACCAAACGACCTCTCTATTTTTTTCACATTCATCACGGTCTGATGGCTCAGGCCGATGCTTGGGTTGCGCACTTGCAGCAGTTTTCGCAAGA
>CAMBZR010000030.1 GCA_945872285.1 Bordetella parapertussis
GCTCTTCTGATGTCTTTGACCACCCGCTCTGCAGTGGCCTTGAGTTGATTAGATTTCAATTTCATCTTCACTCCTTAAGTTGAAAGATGAACCAAAACCCTCCTTTAATCAAGTACCCCTGTTTGTCTCACACACGCTGACGTCGGACATCGAGTACCGATTTTTTCGTGAACCTCACAGATATGAATTACTCATGGAAACTAACCGGTCGTAATAGTTATGACATCGCTGAAAGACGTTCTGGAAAAACAAAGTGGACGGCGACTCGTGTTGATCTCGTATTTGGATCCAACTCAATTCTTCGCGCTTATGCTGAAGTCTATGCTCAAGACGATAACAAAGAGAAGTTTATAGGGGATTTTGTAGCGGCATGGACTAAAGTCATGAACGCTGATTTGTAAGGCGGAAGGACACGTTTTTTGAAAATACCCCTGTCCCTTTTTTAAGTACCGGTAATTTTTTATTTTCGTCGGGGCTATTCCCACATCAAAACATTTGGCAACTGCGGATCCAATTTCCTCAGTATGGTGTAGCCCACCCCAGACAGACCACGAAATAAACCAAGATTAAAAGCCGTACCTCCTGCATTCCAAGCGTAGTCACCTTGCTCGTGGCGGTTCGCAATAATTTGTGCCAGTCGCTGATCTGATAAGTGTCCAAGAGCGGGTTGGTTCAATAATTCACCTGCCTCGCCCAGAAACTCAATCGTGCCGAGCGTGCCACAACACAGCGTATCAACATGCTGGGGCCAGTTAGCGGTCGTATTTTGCACTGCGTGATTGATATCACTCACAAGTGCGTCTGACCCAGTCTTGCCAGATCGAGCGCTCGCAACGCGGGCTAGTCCGATACCTATTGCACCATGACACCATTGGCTAGGGAAAACGGTTGCATCGGCGGCACGCAAATCAGGCCAATTAAATAGGTCTTTGCTATAACAACTATCTTCATATGCAACACATTCTTGTGCCGCTACCTCGAACTCCTCGCGCCCACTGACTTGTGCCAAACTTGATAACGCATAAGCGAATCCAGCAGCACCATGCGAGAAACCCGTTAAAGGAGATTCACTTATCCCAAGTACTGCCCAACTACGCTTACCTGCTTCACCCAGCCGAGGCTGTCGTAGCAAATGCTCACCACAAGCAATCGCTTTAGCCAATACTTCTTTTGACTGGGTCTTGCGATAAAGCGCCAAGAGCCCAAGGATGCCTCCCGCACTTCCGGCAATCACATCCAATGAACGATCCGATGCGATCAATTCATTAGAGAATAAATTCGATACTGTCAGAGCATCTTGCAATAAAGAGGGCTCAGCAAGCAGCTCTGACGTAACCGTCAGTGCGTAGACTATAGAGCCAAGTCCGCTTGCACCTCCAATCCCTAGCCCTCTGGCCCATCTTGCTGCGGAGGGTTGTGCAATCTGTAGTCTGGTTGACGCAAGAGCTTTAACGGCAAGTTCACGACCGAATGAATCGTTGGCATAACGAGCGTGGGCGGCTAGAAATAATGCAATGCCGCTAGCACCGTTATAGAGATCAGGGCCGAGCGTGACGAGCTGTCCTACCTCTGAAGCACCCAACCAATCAAGCCCAACCCAAGCAGCACTTTTATCTTTGATCGCGCCGTGTTGCGCGATGGTTGCGGCAATTCGTGTCGCTTCTGCTGCCAAAGACATCGCGTCTAAACTTTGGGTCGATTGTTTAATCTTGCGCTTGAATAAATATTTGTCGTCTGCTGCAGTGCTGGATTTTGTAACAAAGCTCGTACTGACCTTGATAATTTCAACTTGTTGCTGAATCTCTACCGTCGACCATTTGGTGAAGCGCTCGATTGCTCGCTCAAGCCCTGGCGTTGCGTTTGTTTGGGTTTGATGGCCGGTGATAGCGCTAACCATATCCTCATCGCTGGGTGAAACAAAGTGCGGCACATTCAAATTTAATAAGGCTATCCGTTCTGCCGCTTGTAACGGCCAAAGCAAGTCATCTTTTACGTCCCAGTCAGCGAGCCGAGATAAAAACTCTGCTTGTGCACCCCACGTCACCCCATCGCCCATGTTGCGATGATCCTTAAGCCTTTGCAACAGCATGTAATAAAAACGGGTGTTTCGAATCACCTTACGTACAGGAAGATTTTTAAAGGGCTTAAGCAGAGTCGTGACACCGATCGCATCACGCTGTTTGAGTAAGAAATGCGAGTACTGCTCGAAGCCTTCAATGAAGGCAGGTAAATAATCACCTAGTTGCGCATATTGCCCGTCGATGTGCGGAATGTTGGGCGTCTGTGCCGAATCGTTGGGCACTTGCATCCAACGCATACCATCGGTATTGGCATTTTTCCATACGCCAACTGGGGCACTGTTTTTAACAGCGTTTAGCCCCCCAGCATCAAAAATTTTATTGTTGGGGCTTTTTGCGTATGACGGCAGCATACCGACCATCAAAACTGAATTCACTACGCTACGACTTACCTCAATTAGCGCCGCTGTTTCAGGAACCTCTTGCTCTGCCTCAGGGGTAGACGCTTGCAAAATCATTTCGAGATCAATCGGAACTGGATGCGCTCCATGAGCTAGAATATTTTCGTAATGCATATCACTGCTAGCAAACAAGTGAAACACGGCCAACCATGCACCTGAGCGTCGATAAAACAGCTCAATATCTTGTGCGGATTCACACGAGGTGTGGTCGATAAACTCGGTCCATCCATATTCGTGACAAGCAATGGTCTTGACGGGCTTGAGGTCAATGGGTGGCAAACTAGCGTTAAAGATTACGATCAGATCATGCCACGCAACATCCAAGCGCAAATCTTTAGGTTTATAGACAAGCTTGGTGTGATCCCCAAAGGTAATGATCTGCACCGAATGACCGAAGTTGTGCGGATCGGATAAATCGCCGCCAATCGCCTGCACTTTGACATCGAGCGCAGAGTGCGTGATGACTGCCCTAATTTCTGTGATGTCAGAATACAGACGAGTGCACAGCTCAACCGTGGTGTCAATCCACTGCCTGACGAGCGTGGCCGTTAAGCGAAGTAAAACCGGTTTTTCTGCAAAGAGCGCCGCCAGTTCAGTGGCCCTCATATCCTCAACCAACCGATCTACTTGATCTGTACCTTCCTTGGCCGTTGAAATGGGTAATTTGCCAGCTGGGCTATGTTTTTTTAAGATTTCCACAAACCTGCTGTACAACAACGGAGCATATAAGTCTGTGAGCAGTTTTAACAGCCCAATACGTAAATCCAATCTGGCCGAATCATTAAACAGAGCGAGTGCTTGTGGCTCTGTCTTGTCGATCACGTTGATTTCTGCGCGCTCTACCAACGCATAAAAGAGCTTCTCAAATGGCCGAGGCTCTGCGCCATCAACAAAAAAAGGTTGACCTCTCCCAAAGTCACCAGTTAACGCTTGATACGTCCATTGAGCATCTACAAACCATGCGGGCTTCGGTGTATCTGGCGAATGTCTGACATCAGCGAATCGAGATAAGACCTGATCAATAGAAAGCTTGTCACGACTAAGACGTTTAAAGAATAAACCCCAATCTCCGCTTGACGCAGAGCGACACCACGCAGCAAGTCTTAATGCCGCACGATCCGTGCTGTCTTTCTGACCGATCTGCGGCTCATAGTTAGGTCCGAGCAACTCGTCAATGGTTGCTGCGTTTGTAAGTATGTGTTGTAAATCAAAGGTCATTTATGTTTATCCAGGGTGACTGATGATAGTCGAGACCGAGCCGCATCTTTTACTTAAAGACAGAATATCAAAGGCTGAGTAACACACGCTTAACTTGATACTGCGCGACGAGTCCAAAGCGCTCCATCAGAGCGCGGCTCGCCTGATTATTAGATGCGGCTGTGCCCGATACGGTTTGGCATCCCTTTTTTTCTGCGTAGTCAAATAATGATTGTGTCAATTTGTCTGCTGCGCCTGTTCCCCAGTAACTTCGCCTGACATATATGCTGTCTACGTAGCATTCTTCGTCAGAAATGAACAGGCTGCATTGACCTATTAACTCGTTGTTGTGACGCATAATCAAATACGAACAGCTGGGGATCGACAATTGCTTGTTGATACCTTCGGGGGTGATATCCGGAATGCCTATTCGCTTTTTATAGGCTTCTCGATACAAATGACATAACTCTGCGTTGGTAGCCTCATCACCGCCAGCGTAGTCTGTTACTGAAAAATTCAATTGCTCTTGGGCATGGCCGTGCTTGATCTTACCCTGATAGTGAATCTGCAGATCTAATTGGGAAAAGCCCTGTGCAAACCAAAACGCTTCATCTGCAGCAATCTCTCTCAGCCGCATGGCTGGTTGCTGTTCGAGAGACATTATTATTTGTACTTTTGAATCGGTTTTGAGTTTATTTGTTAGGCCTTCGATCAACGCTTGATGACGGCTAGTATAACGATCTTCAACCAACATCCCGCCGTAGGGGTAATACAAGGTCGTGCCAGCCTGAAGGCTTGCAAATGCCTTATAAGTGTATAGGCCACGTAATTCTGCGCCCAACATCAGGGCAACCCCATCGCCCTCAAAACTCTCACCATCATCAGCCAGCACATCCGTTTTTACGGCTCTTTGTTCCAGGGCATCATAAAAGTGCCTAACCGCGCCTTGACTCAACGTCTTAGCGTTAACACAAACGTCTACCGCATCCTTCATAAACGGCCTTTAAAAAGCCACCCGAAGGTCGCTAGTACCCAAGCGGGCATGGGTCGGGTGTGGGTTTGCTGCCAGCAATAGCTAAGCAACACAGTGAGTTTGAAGGTTGAGCCAGCTGACTTGTGCATAAGCGTCCCACCACTGGCAGCCAGCGCCAGCGCATCATCAGAGACATCTTGTACAGCGACTTCTTCAAGTTCAATGTTCATCGCAAACTCCAAGATTGAGTAGCCACGCCCAAGTGGGTGTGGGTTTGCTGTCAGCAATAGCTACCTAACAGCAGCCAACGTGCCGCCCAAGTGGGTGTAAGCAGCTTAACCCCCCCTGCGCACCACCGGCAGCCAGCTCCGCCGCACCTCCAGTGGGTCAGTTCTCGGTGCAAATCAACAATACAGCATCTACACCAAGTTGAGCTTGTCCTAGACGACCGTGCCGTGTGAAATCCTGATTATTCCGACGGTTTTTGGCGGCGGAATAGACTATCGCCTCAAACTCATTCCCACTTTTGGGAAGTGAAACCAATGACTCCACTGGAACAGGTAGGTCACCCCCCGTAAGTCGAACACGGCACTAACAGGTCGTGAGCGCAGACAACTAAAGAAAACTATCAGAATTTTGAGAGGTTACGCGACCTATACGGTTCATCATCAAACTCTTCCTTTAATAAAATATTTAAGTATTGCTTTATTTTTATTTTAAAGCTTGACAACAGCAAAGGAGCGCAAGATACTTCAATAATGAAATATTTAACTTTAAAGTATTTTATAAAAAAGAGCCTATGAAAATCGTTTGTATTGGCGGCGGTCCTGCAGGTTTGTATTTTAGTTTGCTGATGAAAGCGCGTTGGCCAAGTCACGATATCAGCGTCATTGAACGCAACTTGCCTTACGACACCTTCGGCTGGGGTATCGTATTTTCAGACGCCACGATGGAGAACATGCGTCAGTGGGACCTCACCACGGCTCACGACATTCAAACAGCTTTCAATCACTGGGATGATATTGAACTGCTTTTTAAGGGCCGAACAATCCGCTCGGGCGGACACGGCTTCGTCGGCATTGGTCGAAAAAAGCTATTGAATATTTTGCAATCACGCTGCGAAGCGCTGGGCGTCGTATTGCAGTTCAGCTGCGATGTGGACTCAGACTTAGATTTTTCTGATGCTGATTTAATCATCGCTTGCGATGGCATCAACTCTAAAATACGCACACAGTATTCAGAGATTGTTAAGCCAGATATCGTGACCCGGCCTAACCGCTTTATCTGGCTGGGCACAAAGCGTCAATATGACGCCTTCACCTTTGATTTTCAAAAAACTGAACATGGTTGGTTTCAAGCACATATCTATAAATTTGACGACGAAACTTCGACGTTTATTGTCGAATGCTCTGAACAGACCTGGCTGGCGCACGGCTTAGAGCATGCCGATCAGGAGCAATCGATCGCGTTTTGTGAAGCGCTGTTTGCCAACAACTTAAAAGGCGCCAAACTGCTGACCAATGCGCGGCATTTGCGCGGTTCGGCTTGGCTAAATTTTCAGCGCGTCGTCTGCGAGCAATGGTGGCTAAAAAATAAACTCGGTGCTCACGTCGTGTTAATGGGTGACGCAGTTCATACCGCGCACTTTGCCATCGGCTCTGGAACTAAATTGGCGCTAGAAGATGCGATCGAATTGACTCGACAATTTGAGATCCACGGTTGCGAGACCAGTCAACTTGCACGCGTGCTGACAGATTACCAAGAATTACGACGCATCGAAACACTCAAGCTACAAAATGCGGCATGGAACGCCATGGAATGGTTTGAAGTCTGTGGCCAACGCTATTGCGATCAGCTACAACCCGAGCAATTTATGTACTCGATGCTCACTCGCAGTCAACGTATCAGCCACGAAAATCTACGTCTGCGCGATAAAAAATGGCTAGAGGGCTATGAGCAGTGGTTTGCGCAGCGTGCAAAGTCTCCGAGCATTAGCCAGACGCCTCCAATGTTTACCCCATACACAGCACGCTCTGTTACCTTGAAAAATCGCGTCGTCGTATCTCCGATGGCGCAGTATTCGGCCCAAGATGGTGTACCAGGGGATTATCACCTCGTTCACTTAGGTGCGCGTGCGATGGGTGGCGCGGGTATGGTTTTTGCCGAAATGATTTGTGTCAGTGCAGATGCTCGGATTACGCCGGGTTGTCCAGGATTATGGAACGACGCGCAAACGCAAGCTTGGCAGCGTATCGTCTCTTGGGCGCACTGCAACAGCGATGCGCGTATCGCGGCGCAAATCGGTCATGCTGGCGCAAAAGGTTCAAGCAGACGTGCTTGGGACGGCATAGACCAACCGCTTGAGGCCTTTGACACCGAACCAAACTGGCCTTTATTGAGCGCCTCGTCACAGCAATACCTAGACGGAATCAGTCAACAGTCGCACGCAATGACGCTCGCGGATATGGCGCGTGTAAAAGATGACTTTATCCAAACGACGCAACGCGCTGCGCTCGTCGGATTTGACTGGCTTGAGTTGCACTGCGCGCATGGCTATTTACTGTCGAGTTTTATATCGCCTTTGACGAATCGCCGAAGCGATCAATATGGTGGCTCGCTAGAAAATCGTTTGCGCTATCCCTTAGAAGTCTTTGAAGCCGTGCGTGCGGTCTGGCCCGCTCATTTACCAATGTCGGTACGAATTTCAGCGCACGACTGGGTACAGGGGGGTATCACCCCCGAACAAGCAGTTCTCATCGCCAAAGCCTTTAAGTCTGCGGGAGCAGATCTGATTGATTGTTCGTCAGGTCAAGTCAGTAAACTCGAAAAACCGGTGTTTGGTCGTATGTTTCAGACGCCCTTCGCCGACCGAATCAGGCAAGAGGCTGGCATCGCCACAATCGCGGTAGGCGCCATCAGCGAGGCCGATCACGTCAATAGTATTATTGCCGCAGGTCGTGCCGATTTATGCGCTATCGCTCGCCCGCATTTAGCCAACCCATTCTGGACCTTAACCGAGGCTGCTCGCATCGGTTACCAAGCCATTGCGTGGCCAAAACAATATCTATCGGCTAAACGGCAGCTCGAAACCACTTTCGAACGCGCCGCAGCACTTTCGTCTTCAAACAAATAATACCAATGCCAGACGCTCAATCTCTCAAACAACGTCATGCTCTGATCACGGGGGCCTCTCGTGGTATCGGAGCCGCTATTGCTCGTGAACTGGCGCGGGCCGGCGCTAACTTAACTTTACTTGGGCGGGACGCCGAGCACTTAGAAGCTCTGGCTAAAACACTTGATCAGCAGGCTTCAATCTGCGTGCTGGCAGTTGATATTACAGACCACACAGCGCTCGAAGCCGCAATACAGCAGGCACTGTCGGCTTTGGGTCCAGTGAATATCTTAATTAACAACGCTGGCCAGGCGCTTAGTCAACCATTTGAAAAGACCGACCTTGCAGCCTGGCAACGCATGATTGATGTCAATCTAACCGGAACGTATGCCTGCACTCGAGCCGTACTTGCTTCGATGGTTTTAGCGGCCTCACAAGGTATCCCAGGTCGTATTATCAATGTCGCCAGCACCGCGGGCTTAAAGGGCTATCCTTATGTCACGGCCTATGTTGCCGCCAAGCACGGCGTAGTGGGATTGACTCGCGCCCTGGCTCTAGAATTAGCGCGAAAAGCCATCACGGTCAATGCTATTTGCCCGGGCTTCACCGACACCGACCTGACACAACGCGCGCTCGAAAATATCGTTCATGAAACCGGCAAAACACCTGAACAAGCCTACGCTGCGCTGGTTTCGAATAATCCCCAGCAGCGGTTAGTGGGGCCGGAGGAGGTCGCCCGCACCGTGCTGTGGTTATGCCAATCCGAAAGTCACTCAATTAACGGACAAGCGATCGCCATCGATGGCGGAGAATTAGCAAGATGATCAACACCGACGTGTCTCAAGATCAAGAATTACGCGCCCATAAGGATCATCACTCGTCTTTGCGCTTGTGGCTACGATTATTGTCTTGCACTACTCTGGTCGAAGACAAAGTGCGTCAAAAATTACGCGAACAATTTGATACCAGTCTGCCACGTTTTGATCTCATGGCACAACTCGAGCGTCATCGCGATGGACTCATGATGAGTGAATTATCGCGCCGCATGATGGTCAGTGGTGGCAACATCACGGCGATCGTAGATCAACTTGAAAAAGAACAACTCGTACAACGCGTGGTTGCACCGAGGGACAGAAGATCTTTTAAAGTTGTTCTAACCGCCTCTGGCCGCACCAGTTTTGTACAAATGGCTCAAGCGCATGAACGCTGGGTGGTGCAGTTATTTAGCGGGATCACAGGAGAGCAGCAGGCTCAACTCTTCAGTCTATTAGGACATCTCAAAACTGGCATTCGTCAACACTATGTAACCTCTGTCTCTCTGGATCAATCATGAGCAAAAAATATCGTTCGGGAAGATCGCATCAATTACCACGACACCGCAAGTCGTTAGCAGAATACCAAGGCGAGCATATTCTTTTTCAATACTCAGCCAAAGTTGCCACGATTACACTAAACCGACCTGAGCGAAAAAATCCATTGTCTTTTGAGTCTTATGCTGAATTACGCGATTTGTTTCGGGCGATGAATGACGTGGACGATGTACACGCCATTGTTATTACCGGAGCCGGACAAAATTTTTGCTCAGGCGGCGACGTGCATGAAATTATCGGCCCACTGACCGAACTAGATACGCCGGGTCTACTTGCGTTTACCCGCATGACAGGCGAGGTCATTAAAGCCATGCGGGCATGTCCGCAGCCAATCATCGCAGCGATCGATGGTATTTGCGCGGGCGCGGGCGCTTTGCTGGCGCTTGGGGCAGATTTACGCTTTGGTACCGAGCGAAGTAAAACGTATTTTTTATTTAATAAAGTTGGCTTAGCCGGTTGCGACATGGGAGCCTGCGCTCTCTTGCCACGTGTGGTTGGTCAAGGCAGAGCCTCCGAACTGCTGTACACGGGGCGAGGCCTTCCCGGCGCAGAGGCAGAACGCTGGGGCTTTTATAACCAGCTTTGCTCGCCCGACGCCCTTCTGCCACATGTCCAAAAAATAGCTTCTGACATGGCTAACGGTCCAACCTTCGCCAACAGCATGACTAAAAAAATGTTGCAACAGGAATGGAATATGGGTGTGAATGAGGCGATCGAAGCAGAGGCTCAAGCACAAGCCATCTGTATGATGACCAACGACTTTCATCGTGCGTATCACGCTTTTGTTGCTAAAAAAATACCTATTTTTGAAGGGGATTGACGGAGTCAATGACTGCACTCACGTCTAGCCCTTTGCGCAACAACCTAAGAGAGGTGTCGATGTCAAAGCTTGCGCTCGCCGTCTCATCACACGTTGATATGTTTACGCGTGACCATTTGCCCCCTGCAGACCAGTGGCCGATATTTCTCTTTGACCGCCCTGAATTGCAATATCCGACTCAGTTAAACATCGTACAAGAATTAGTCGACACGCACGTTTCACAAGGCCAGGGCGCGCGACCCGCGTTGTACGGCCGCGACGAGCACGGTGCTGTGACTTGGACGTATCACAAATTACAACAACAGATCGACGCCATCGCGCAGGCGCTTATCCAAGACCTCAAGCTAGTCGCGGGCAATCGCGTGCTTCTAAGAGGCGCGAATTCTCCGATGATGGCTGCTTGTTTGTTGGCGGGCATAAAAGCGGGTCTGGTCATGGTACCCACCATGCCAATGCTGCGAGCAAGCGAGCTCAGGCAAGTCATCGAAAAAGCTCAGATTACGGCCGCTCTTTGCTCGCAGAACCTGTCAGAAGAGTTGAGTTTTTGCTTAGCACCGCAACACCCGCAAAACGCCTCGTCATTACAACTTGTCCTTTACTTCGACAATCATCGGCCTGACGGACTTGAAGCGTTAATGACAAAGTACTCCCGCCCATTTTGTGCGCATCCAACCAGTAAAGATGATGTGTGCTTGATTGCGTTTACTAGCGGTACAACAGGTCAGCCCAAAGGCACGATGCACTTTCATCGCGATATCTTGGCGATGTGTGATCTGTTTCCAAAGCATATTTTGGAAATGAATGCCTCTGACATCGTCTGCGGCACTCCGCCGCTTGCCTTTACCTTTGGCTTAGGTGGTTTACTGGCGTTTCCGCTGCGTTACGGCGCTTCAACGATTTTGCTTGAGAAACACACGCCCGAGACACTGTTGGACACCATGGCCTCTTATCGCGCCACTCAATGCTACACCGCACCAACCTTTTATCGTCAGATGGCGAGCTTAGCTCACGCGTTCGACTTAAGCTCTTTACGTCACCCTGTATCGGCTGGCGAACCCCTGCCCGAGTCAACTCGACAACGCTGGAAGGACAGTACCGGAACCGATCTCACCGATGGCATAGGCGGCACCGAATTAACCCATATCTATATCAGTAGTGCAGGCAAACATGCGAGGCCGGGCTGTATCGGCCGAGTCGTGCCGGGGTACATTGCTCAAATCGTCGATCAACAAATGCGACCCGTGCCAGCGGGAACGCCCGGGCGACTCGCTGTGCGTGGCCCGACCGGTTGTCGTTATCTCGAAGACTTGCGTCAAGCCGAATATGTTAGAGATGGCTGGAACTTGCCCGGCGACACCTTCGTCATGGATAAAGAGGGCTACTTTACTTATATCGCACGCAATGATGACATGATCGTTTCAGCGGGTTACAACGTCGCCGCGCCAGAGGTTGAGGGTATTTTGTTACAGCACCCAGCGGTTGCAGAATGCGCTGTAATCGGACAACCCGATGCTGAGCGCGGACAAGTCATCACCGCCTTCGTTACACTCAATACTGGCTTCGAACCCAGTGCAACACTTATCGAAACCTTACAAAATTTTGTCAAAAAAAATATTGCTCCGTTTAAATACCCTCGAAAAATTATTTTTCTAAAAAGCTTACCGCGCACCGCGACGGGTAAACTGCAGCGCTTTCGCTTGCGAGAGATGACCATACCGACTTAATAAAAAAGGCCTAACTATGTGGAAAGTTTTACAACCCGATGGTTGGATTGCCCCGAAAGGGTATAGCAACGGCATCGCAACACGCGGTCGTCACGTTTATTTGGCAGGTATGATCGGCTGGAATCATGAATCGAAATTCGACTCTGATGACTTCGTGCTGCAAAGCCAGCAAGCTTTGAGAAATATTGTCGATACACTCGCTTGCGCTGAAGCGGGCCCCGAACATATCGTTCGTATGACTTGGTATGTCAAAGATAAGCAAGAATATTTGATATGCGGTCGCGAGCTCGGCCAAGCCTATAAAAACATCATCGGACGACACTACCCCGTGATGACTCTTGTGCAAGTCGTCGACTTAGCCGAAGACCGTGCACGTGTGGAAATTGAAGTCACCGCCGTGATACCCGATTAATCGGCACGTTCTTTAACGCGATTCGAAGTAATCAAAATCTTCAGACCGTTTTTTCAGCCCAAGAGCCGTATCAAGCTCTGCTGCCTCAGACCGAGCCAGCGCATCGCCCTGACTCGCTCGTTTGCACAGTGCCACTAAATGCAAAACCACTTTAGGTAAAATATTGCCAATACTAAGGGAGGTGCGGCCGAAAAGTTGGATCAACGTCAACAGATTAGCGTAGATAACTTGGCAAACACCAGATCTTTTCAGCTGCCCGAAGGATGGCTGTCGTCACCAAACTGGCCTGACGACTGGAGAGATAAATCAACTGCAACGTCGTTGTTGCGCGTCCTTTTTCCCAAATTACTAGCTCGCCCGATACACGTGCGGCCGCCGCTACCTCCCCTCGAACGAGGCTAATTCCGACGCCTGATTGCACAAGGCTAATGATTGTGGATTTTAGGAGTCATGAGCAATCAAATTGCCTTTCGCTATCGCACTGTCTATAGGCGTTGTCAGCAATCTTGACCGTGCCATACAGCCCCACCTGCACAAAGGCAGAACCTACCGTTGCTGTGGTGACGCTGCTTGACTAACGGAGATGCGACGCGATTTACGATTCGCTTCGCGCCCGGCTGAATACAGATTAGCCAGAATAGGGATGTGTTTTCAACCAATGGTTTGCGATATCGATTCTGCGTGTGACCCAGACATCCTTCTTGGTTGAGATGTAATCCAGCAAACGCTTTAAACCCGCTGAGCGCGCAGGATGACCGATCAGTCGCATATGTAAACCAACCGACATCATTTTGGGCTGCGTTTTACCTTCTTCGTACAACGTATCAAAAGCATCTTTGACGAAATTAAACCATTCATCCGATGTCCCAACCGTACCCGCATACTTGCCATCATTATTCGTCAGCGAATATGGCACGACGAGATGAGGTTTACCTTCAACCGTTTGCCAAAAAGGTAATTCGTCTGCATAGGAATCAGAGTCATATAAAAAACCACCCTCTTCGGCGACGAGTCGACGTGTGTTCACGCTCGGGCCATAGCGGCAATACCAACCAAGCGGTCGTTCACCAATCGTTTTCTTGAGTGACTCAATCGCAAGCCGGATATGCTCACGCTCTTGTTCCTCGGTCAGCTCAAAATGCTTGATCCAACGCCAGCCATGACAACAGACGTCATAGCCCATTTGTCGAATTTTTTCGGCGGCGAGCGGGTTACGCTCTAGGGCGAGTGCACACCCAAACACAGTGAGAGGCATGTTGCGCTCCTCAAACAGCTTAATGAGTCGCCAGAATCCCACGCGACTTCCATATTCAAACATGCCCTCAGCAGCCAAGTCGCGTCCGGCGCCCGCCTGATTCAAGCCATGGGCCTCGGTCAAACCCGTTTCAGAAAAGCTCTCGCCGTCCTGAATCGACGGTTCAGATCCTTCTTCGTAATTCATCACGAAATTTACGGCCAAACGCGCGCCACCGGGCCAGTTTGGATTTGGGGGATTATTTGCGTAGCCAATCAAATCACGAGAAGGTTGCCAACTCATCTTAGGTCTCCAGAGGTTTGTGCCATCAATCAAAACAAACTAGGCCTGCTGCACCATGAACGGTGTAACAGGAACAAATTCTTCATCACCCGTCGTGTTATCACGCCACATAAAAATATTAAATTTTGCCGTCTCACCAAACACTGTCATGCCGTGATGCCAGGTGTTAGGCTTGTATGTAATTCCTTGACTGCCATTGGCCAAAAAGGCTTGAACACCGTCTAAATCTGGTTTGCCGTCCGCCGTATGGGGTGCCACAACAATTAGCCATGATTTCACGTGGGCTGGCATAAAAGACTGTGACGAAAACTCATGACGTTCTAACAAGTTGACCTCAAGCGGTAAGTCACTAGTGGGCTCTTTAACCGTTGTCGATAAAGACGCAATGGCATGCGGCCTCAGGTTACCCAGCGCATCCTGAAAATAAATACGTCCAGGCTTTTCGGGCATCTCAATGACTTCACCAAACGGTGCAAAATCTTTGGCATTCAGAGGCTTGATCGTGACAGTTTTCATAAGGATATCCAAAATAAAGTAGTGATGAGCAACCGGGGCTAACCCTTGATGCGCTGACTTAAGCCAGTCAAACGCTCCATGAGCAACATTAAAATCAGAACTGAAATGATCAGTACACCCGAGACTGCTGCGACTCGCACATCCAAGGTAGACTCCATCATTCCCCAGAGTCGTATCGGCAACATGTCGCTCTTGGGCCCAGATAAAAACAGAGAAACCGGGACGTTATCGACCGAGGCCATAAACGCCATAAAAGTGCCCGCCGCAATACCAGGAAAAATCACGGGCAAAGTAATCCGCCTAAACGTGTAGAGGCGCGTCGCACCGAGACTCGCTGAGCATTCAGTCAGTGCGGGATCCAGCTGAGTGAGGCTTGCTAGCGTTGTTCGCAGCACGAACGGTACGATCATCACAAAATGGCCCACAATAATCAGCTTTAAAGAGGGCCTGATACCTAGCAGCGAAAAATACATCAGGGCAGCTAAACCAAAAGCAATGCCAGGCAAAATAAGGGGCGACATAAACAGCGTATCAGCCGCTCTAGACCAGCGCGAACGGGTCGAAGAAATTCCGATGGCTGCACAGGTACCTAGCAACGCCGCTGCGCCAGCTGCCCAACACGCTACCTCAAGCGTATTAAAAGCCGCTCTGTGTATCTGCCTGGATTCACTTGGATCAAACAACTTTTCGTACCACTGCAAGGAAAAACCCTGAGGCGGAAATTTCAAAGATTGGTTGTCCGTAAACGATGTGATCAGGACAACAACAACCGGCCCGAGCAATACCAAAATCGCCAAGGCGGCTAGGCCGTAAATCACGAGTTCGTGCGACACGTCACCGACTGAATTACGCCTAGACATTGAGATATCTCATACGCTTGCGGCCCAACAGATTCAACAAAATAATGCAACTCATCACGGATAAC
Organism: Bordetella parapertussis; assembly: GCA_945872285.1. Lineage (GTDB taxonomy): Bacteria > Pseudomonadota > Gammaproteobacteria > Burkholderiales > Burkholderiaceae_B > Zwartia > Zwartia parapertussis_D. Next base: position 15,066 of record CAMBZR010000030.1, read on the forward strand.
AATAGGGTCACCGCAGCGACCGACGCCAGCGGCCAGTTGTAGACCACCAGAGATTGCTGCCACACTACCAAAGGCAAATAGACCAGACGATTACCACCAATGACAGACTGAGAAATAAAGGCAGTCGTCGAACTCGCAAAAACCAACGTGCAGCCCGCAATCAGGCCAGGCAAACTCAGCGGCACTGTGACCTTGAAAAAAGTCCTCCAGCGCGAAGCGCCCAACGCTGACGAGGCATCATGCACACTCGGATCAATCCGCGACATCACACTGATGAGGGGTAGCACCATCAACGGCAATTCAATTTGCGTGAGCGATACGATCAGGCCAAACTCTGTCTGCAATAGTCGCAAAGGCGTAGAGGTCAGACCCAGACTGAGCAGGGTCTGATTAATCACACCCTCTCGCCCAAGGATCACAATCCACGCAAAGGTTCGAACCACTACCGACAACAACATCGGCATGATAATGATCAAGATCAAAATTTTCTGCACACTCGGACTTGCGCGCATGTACACAACCGCGAGCGGATAACCAATCAACAATGTTGCCAGCACTGTCAGGACACCAAGCTTGAGCGTATTACCAGTTACGACCCAGTAAAAAGGATCGCTAACAAAACTCACCCAAGTCTTTAAACCCACTTGGGTGATTTTGTCGTCTTCAAAGCCACTGACAACAAAGAGAATCATCAGTGGCGCAACAAAAAACGCAAGGAATGCAAGTGCGAGTGGCAACATCAATTGCCAACCGCGGGCCTGCAGGGAAAGCCTTCGTGTCAAGACACTTCCTTGTTAAAGCGGGTAATCCATTCGGCACGCAGTGGGTTGATCTTGCTCCAGTCATGCTGAATCATTTTGCTCATTTCGCTCAGACTCTTCACTGGCAGCGAGCCGTCCAAAGCGACTTTGGAATTCACAGGAGCCATAAAATACGGTGGCTTCATCAACTGGGTCTGCACCTCCGCGCTTAACACTGTATCAATATACTTGTAAGCGTTGGCGATATCCTCGGAGCCCTTGGCGATGTGCATCGTCGTAAAGAATGTCGCGATACCGCTTTCTGGCGCTACAAACTCGATATCAACACCACGCGATTTCAGAATGCCCACGGTTTGTGTGTTGGTATACATGACATCGCATTGCCCCTGCTGAAACAAACCTGGCATCGCAGCAGGTGCACCAATCACGGCAACTTTTTTCAGTACTTTTTTCAACTCTGCAAAAAATGGATCAACATTCGTGATGGATCCACCAAAGGCCTTGGAAAACTCAATGATCGCAACCGTACCAAAGGTCGTTTGAAAACCCGTCAGACCCAGACGAGAGAGATATGGCTCTTGAAAAAGATCCGCCCATTTTGTTGGCGGCTTGCTAAATTTTTTGGGGTTGTAAGCGATCCCGACAAACTGCGCGGCGATGGGCACGCCATAGGCATCCAACATGCCGGCTTGTAAAGCGGAGGCATTTTTCAGCTGACTGCCATCAAATTTTTCAAACAAATTATCGGCTTTGCCGGTCGCACTTGGGCCTGGATCGAGAACAAAGGTATCGAAGACAGGCCGACCACGCGCAGCCTTAGCTTTTGCAATCTGATCGACTGCAAAAAGTGGTTGTAATTCCAAATCGACACCGGCGCTCTTTTTAAGTGCAGGTGCCACGATTTTTCTGTAAGCCTCATCCCAAGCGCCGGGATAGATGGCACTACTGACAGAACCTTTGGCAAAGGCTAGATTAGGATAAGCAACTGCGCCTGCAATGGCGGCAGTGCTTTGCAAGAAATGGCGGCGTGAGATCGGACTAGACATGTCAACTCCTAAAGGGGTGTGTATTAAGTTGCGGTTGGAAAAATTGTGGGGATCGCCTCAGGACGCAATCCACACCAAGCCGTGCTTTGCGTCGAGCGTTGTACCAGTCTTGGCATCGTGACCTTGAGTGCAGTGCGATCCTTAGTCCAAGCCTCGACAACAAGCGTTGGCCCCAAGGGAAGATTCAAACCAATCTCGACAGGCCAATAGCCCTCGCGACGCTCAGAATCCAGAATTAAGTGCTCGGGCCGCACGGATACCACCACGCGGGCGCCTCTCGAAAAAGTGGCAGCAGTCGGCAGCGCGATCTCAGAGCCGGCGTCCAGAGCAATGACATCCGTGCCGGACTCGCTCGCCTTGACCACTCCAGGTAGCAGGTTTGTTGAGCCAATAAAGCTATTCACAAAAGGTGTTTCAGGCTTGTCATACACATCTGTTGGCGTGCCAAACTGCTCGACATGACCTTTGTTCATCACTGCAATGCGGTCGGCGATACTCATCGCCTCTTCTTGATCGTGCGTCACCATGATGGCGGTGAGTCCGAGCTGCCGCTGCAACCGCTTGATCTCGATTTGCATATCGAGGCGCAAGTTTTTATCCAGCGCCCCAAACGGCTCGTCTAGCAAAAGAATCGTTGGCTCGGTTGCAATGACGCGCGCCAAGGCAACCCGCTGCTGCTGACCCCCAGACAGTTGCCGAGGAAAGCGCTCCGCAATATGGGGTAACTGAACAACCTCCAAGCAATGCGCGACCTTTTTCTTGATAGCCACACGATCGACACCCCGAGCCTCCAGGCCATAGGCGACGTTCTCTCCAATGGTTAGATGTGGGAAAAGCGCGTAGTTTTGAAATACGATCCCGATGTTTCTTTTGTTGGGTTGCAGATGATCGATGGCCGCGCCATCGATGCGGATCCTGCCCGTTTTTTGTGTCACAAAGCCGGCAACGATACGCAGTAGTGTAGTTTTTCCACATCCCGAAGGGCCGAGCAAGGCGACAATCTCCCCAGCGCTAATAGACAGGCTCACATCATCAACGGCTGTGAATGCCCCAAAGGTGTGGGTGACTGCGTCGATGTCTAAGGTGTGATGCGCCATGAGCTGAGTTACATATCAATGAGTCTAAGTCAAAATAGCAATATCCATGCCAACAAACATTAACGAGAAAAGGTCTGCATCGCAGCCCACGACTAACAGTACTGTAACCAAAAGGGGGGGCGCGTGAAATCCCTATTTTCCGTAGTGTTATTTGGTGACTTACCTTCTGCATCTGCAAACAAGACAGGCGAGGTTACGGTTGAGTCCTGCAAAGCTGAGACAGCCTGACCTATCTGCATGGAGCGCATCTAGGTGCACTTCATCGTTGTTTATGCACCAAAGTCGGTCATTCTCCGACGCCAAACGCTTTGGGTTCTGCACAAATAACTCTTTCCAACGTCGTGGCTTCGCGCTAGGTATAGGGTGTTAGACAACCCAGTTATCAAGTTTAATTTTTGGCACTTTGAAAAACTCTTTTACATTATTTACAATTAAAAGAGCATCCAGATTTAAAGCATGTGCAGCAATGAGCGTGTCAAGAGAGCCGATCGGTTTGCCACAGTTTTCTAGGTGGCTGCGGTGCAAGCTCGGACCCCACTAGCCTGTGGCAATACAATCTTGAGGACAATAAACCCTAATTCGCTTTAAGCTTTAACTCGCGGATGATGTTTCCCCAGCGCTGATATTCGCTCTGTACGAATTTCGTGGCGGCGTCGGGCGGGCCGTTGACGATTTCAGTGATGCCAGCATCACGGAGGCGGTTCTGCACCTCTGACACCTTGAGGGCTTTGTCGAATGCTTCATGCAAGCGTTGAACAATCGCGTCAGGTGTTTTCGCCGGTGCAAAAACCAAATACCAGGTCATGACGGTATAGCCCTTCAACCCCGACTCATCGAGCGTCGGGATTTCAGGTGCGATAGGCGAACGCTTGATGCCGGTCTGGCCGACCGCGCGCACGCGGCCAGCGCGCACCTGTGCCAGCGCTTCTGGCATCGCGATCGTGGCGAATTCAACCTGGCCACCGATCACGTCCTGCAACGCCTGCGGCCCGCCCCGATACGGCACGTGCAGCATTTCAACGCCAGCCATCATGCGCATCATTTCGCTGGCGAGATGCGATGAGCTGCCGATGGCCGAGCTAGAGAAACGCACCTCACCAGGGCGCGCTTTGGCGAGATTGATCAGATCAGTGATGTTACGTACCGGCAATACATTATTCGCGACGAGCAGCAGTGGTGCGTCGCCAACGTACGAGATGGCGACGAAATCCTCTAGCCGGTAATTGACCTTTTCAAACAGGGTAGGATTAATGGCGATCGCGACCGGACTATAGAGCAACGTGTGACCATCGGGATCCGCCTTGGCGACGAAATCGAAAGCGATGTTGCCCCCGGCCCCTGGTCGGTTCTCGACAATAAAACTCTGCCCGGTATTTTCGGACAATTTCTGCGCGAGGATGCGCGCCGTGGTGTCTGCGCCACCGCCCGCAGTGAGCGGGATCACCAACCGAACCGGACGCACCGGCGATTTCTGAGCGTAGGCACTGGATGCGCCGAGCGTCAGCGCGACGCAGGCGGTCAGTAATGAGGTGACGGTCAAACGGCGAACGTAATTCATCGGCAACCCTCTGCAGCCTGTGCGACTGTTATTCATCAACAATGTGATGTCAGAAAAAGATCAAGCAAACCGGATTGCGACTTTACCCAGCAAGGTGTTTTGTTCGACGTATTGCTTGGCAACCGGCAACTCATCAAAGGAAAATGTGCGATCGATCACTGGCACGATTCGTCCATCGATAATGGCGGGCATGACCTCGCGCTCGAAGCCACGTTGGGCAACCGCACGCATCGCCGTCGATAAGGGCGCATTCGAAAGCCCAAAAATCTGCAGGCGTTTGCCGTGCACCGGCTCGATATCGAGCCCAGTCAGCATCTGCCCGTCAACATAGCCGACAACCGCCAGACGGCCGAAATCAGTGAGTACACCAAGACAGCCTGCAAAAGCGCTGCCACCCACCAGATTCACAGCAAGTTTGACACCGGCGCCGCCTGTAATCTGCAGCGCTTCGTCTGTAAAGTTTTCGCCACGCGTTTGTATGCCGGCGTCAAGACCGAGTGCCTTCAAGCGCGCAAGCTTTTCTGCGGATCCGGAAGTACCGATGGTCTTGGCTCCGCACATCTTTGCGATCTGTATCGCAGCAACACCGACGCCAGAAGATGCTCCGGCAATCAATACCCAGTCGCCGTGTTGCAAACCACCGAATTGCAGGAGTGCTTCGTAGGCGGTGATATAGGCGATCGGAATCACAGCGGCCTGTTCCCAGTTCAGGCAAGCCGGAACCGGCGTGAGCAAGGTCGACTCGACAATCACGTATTCAGAAAAACAGCCCTTCGCGCGGAACATGACGCGGTCGCCAACCGCAACCCCGCGAACATTGGCACCGATTGCTTCTACCTCGCCGGCGCCATCGACGCCGGCGGGGCGCCCGCCCTTGGCGCTATGTAGCTTAATGGCGCCCATGATGTCGCCGCGATTGATACTCGTCGCACACACTCGCACCAGTACCTGTTCAGGGCCGGGCACAGGCACCGGTTGCTCGCGCAGTTCAAGCTCGGTACCGTTAGGGGTCTTGTTGATCCAGTAAGATTTCATCAGAGGCGTACTCTCAAAATATTCGATAAAGATCGCGGTTTTAATGCCGAGCTCAAGACAATACAGGCCAAAAGTCGTCGACAGCCATGCGTTCAATTGTAGCGGAGCTGCGGCTAAACACTTGAACTGGTTTATGCTGTAAGTCCGAGACTTTCTCGGTACTCTAAGCGGCTGAGTGATCCAAGGGATATCTTGACTCGCTTTTCGTTGTACCAATGAATATACTCAGCGATTGTGCATCGCAAATGTCGACAACGCCAAGGAGACCACTATGCAAGTACACGAACTCGTCGCCCGTTTCGCCAAGGCCGGCAGTAGCGCCAACCCGATGAACGCCGCGCGTGAAGAACTCGAATCGCTGCGCGGCGATATCGACGCCATCGACGAAGCCCTGCGGTATGTCTCCGGTACGGGCGGTAACGCGCGGCAAGTGTTTTACCGCTCGCCGTCGATCACACTGCTGAAGGTTTGCTTCCCCGTCGCACGCCGCACGCCGCCGCACGATCATGGTACGTGGGCGACGATTCTTCTGCTATCGGGTGAGGAAAAAAACACGCTGTATCGCACTGATAATGGAAAACTGCGCAGGGCAAGCGAAGTCACGCTTACACGCGGCTCGATTTTGCCGATGCTGGCAGATACCGCGCACGTCGCCGAGTGTCTAGGTCAAGTGCCGGCTATCGGCCTGCATGTCTATGGCGGCGACATACTCGAATTACCGCGCCGTATGTGGCATCCCGAAACGCTAGAGGCGCATGCACTGGATTTGACCTTGTATGAGTCGTTTGCGCAGGCGGCATCGAAAGCTGCCGGCGCACCGCTGACTTAAGAAGCACTCGCGCAGCGAAAACCAATATTATGATGACCCGCTTTTGGATTGCGAGATAAATTTCTGCCTCGTTGGGTTGTTGTGAGCTCGTCTTCGCTTGAATCATGTCCGCCACCGCGAGTCGAGCGAATTGGACCAGGCGTTTGATTTTCTCGCCCATCGTCAGCGCTGAAGGGGTAGGGTCGATAGGCGCTAGATACCCACTCCCATTGATTGCCAGACAAGTCTAAAATTCCGTAAGGGCTTGCGCCCGCTGGAAAGGCATCAACGGGTGCTGACGAGTTGTATGCTGCGCCGTATAAAGCCTGTTTGTTATTTGGTTTTGAGTTGCCCCAAGGATATTTTCTTCTATCTGTTCCGCGTGCGGCTTTTTCCCACTCGGCTTCGGTAGGTAATCGCTTGTTTAACCAAGTGCAGTAATCACGTGCACCTAACCAACTCACTTCATTGACTGGGTGCGTTGCGTAACCCAGATCTGCTTGCCATATTAAGCCTTGCTGATGAATTCTGGCATCGCGATCATCGTCGTCATAAAACGATTCTCCTAGATGATTTTTTAAGCCTCGTTCATTGAGAAATTTCGCAAAATCAGCGTTACTGACCGAAAGCACATCCATAAAAAATGATTTCACAAAGACACGATGTTCTGGCTTTTCATCATCGGGCCCATTGTCAGAGCCCATCACGAAATAGCCCTCTGAAATAATAGCCATCGAATTGAATGAGTTGACACCGACTGCAGTCGTTTGGGCTTGAATGATTGCCGTGAATGCAAACAACGTCAGCAAAAGCAATAGCGCTCTAGTCCTAGTCATATTTGTTGAACCTGAAGATGGCAGCGTGACATGCCTGATCGAGAAATGAAGTTTGAGAGTCAGCAGACTAGCATAAGCCTAAATAGCTTGATTAAAGTCAGTCATTTTGGGTTACGCTTCTGATTCTCAACCACGATTCTTGGAGTCAATATGTTTAGTCATGTCATGGTCGGTGCAAACGATTTAGAAGTATCGCGAAAATTCTATGATGCAATCTTGGGTACCTTGGGTATTGCACCCGGTGTCATCAACCGAGACGTTCGTTACTTCTATCGCACGCCCACTGGCGTGTTTTCGTTCACCCTGCCAATCGATAACAAAGCAGCCACTCTAGCGAACGGCGGTACGATCGGATTTGCGGCGCAATCGTCAGAGCAGGTTGATGCTTTTCACGCTGCTGCCCTTGCGAATGGCGGCATAACCTGCGAAGACCCGCCTGGCTATCGCGAAGGCCCTGCCGGAAAACTGTATCTCGCCTATGTGCGCGATCCAATCGGCAACAAGATTTGCGCGATGCTCCGAGTGCCGAAGTAAGTGTTGTGCTAGGACAAAAATATATTCAACAGGAGACCGACCATGCGCCTCTACATCAGCCCAGGTTCACCCTACGCTCGAATCGTACGTATTTTAATCATCGAGAAAAAGTTATCAGAAAAAGTTGAAGTGATTTCGGCCAAGACGCGCACGACCGACAGCCCCTACTATCAGATTAATCCGTCGGGAAGGGTGCCTCATCTAGTGTGCGACAACGGCCTCGCGCTCGAAGATTCTGCCCTGATCTGTTCTTACCTTGATCACCTCGAGGGTCAGCCTATCTTCGCCGTGCCTGCAGGTGAGCCAGGCCTTGAAGTTAGACGCCTTGAGGCGCTTGTGCGCAGCACGCTAGATGGTCTGGCAGTGCTCGGGCGAGAAAAGGGGCGACCCGCCAACGAGCAATCTCCCAAAATCGTTCTGCACGAAACTGATCGTGCCAAGCGTTTATTGAATTTGTGGGAGCAACAAATCAATCACTCCTTGTTTCAGGGGCCACTCAATATGGTGCAAATCGTGTTTGGCTGCACACTGGGGTATGCGGATTTGATTTCCGAGTTTCCATGGCGACACGCTCATCCAAAATTGAATAGCTGGTTTGGAGCGATGTCTGCAAGGCCGTCATTTTTAGAGACAAAGCCCCCGGCGCCTAAGTGATGATAAAGTTGATTGCAACAATATTTTTTCTTCTATCAAACCTGGCTGTTCATGCCGAAGAGGGAATGGTCCAATTAGATTTATCAAGACATGGTGCGTACCTTCCAATGTATGTCATGTCTAATCCTCATGCTTTAGCAACGTTAATTTTATTGCCAGGGGGCGAAGCAAGTCCTGGAAAGATTATTGATGGAAAGCCAAGCAGTGGGAATTTTCTTGCTCGCTCAAGGGAATATTTTTTTGCTGAGAATTTTAATGTAGTCATTATCTTTCGAGCTTCAGATTTAGCTAAGTTAGATTATTCATATCGTGTCAAGGAGCACGTTGCAGAAATTGCCAAGGTTATAAATTTTTCAAAAGAAAAGTTTCAAAAACCTATTTGGCTCGTGGGCACTAGCAGAGGCACTGTTTCAGGTACGGCTGCCGCAATAGCGCTTGGTGATAAGGCCACTCAAGGGCTTGTTCTAGCTTCAAGTGTGACAAATAATAAAATTGGTGCCATCAGCACTCAAAGTATTGGAGAATTAAAGATACCTGTTTTAGTCGTCCATCATAAATATGACGCGTGCAAAATTTGTGTCCCCTCTGAAGCCAGTCGTATTACGTCGGGTTTGACATCGGCTCCCGTAAAAAAGTTTGTGATGATCGAGGGGGGCGCGAATCCAGAGGGTGACCCGTGCGCAGCTAAACACTGGCACGGTTTTATCAACTATGAAAAAGAAACCGTGAAGCTGATTAGTGATTGGATAAAAAAACCATTCAGCTGATCGTTCATATGCATTCGCGATGCAAAGATTAAGGGCGATCAGTAGATCGTGCGTTAGTCTCTGACTTCAAAAAGGGCCTCTACCTCTACCGGCATGTCGGCGTATAACTCGGCGATCCCGATTGACGATCGAGTGTGCCTGCCGATCTCACCAAAGACCTCAAGCATGAGATCTGAAAAACCGTGCATGACCAACGAAGGCGTGTTGTAACCGGGCGCGCAATTGACAAAACCCAAGACTCGAACGACACGGGTGACCCGATCGAGCGAGCCGATGTTGTTTCGTAGAGTAGCCAAAACTGCCAAGCCCGCAAGACGCGCTGCCTGAGCACCTTGTTCGGTGGTAAGTTCTCGGCCTAGCTTGCCAACAACAAGAGGTTCGCTATCGGGGCCAAGCGGACCGTGTCCGCTCATGTAAACGTGATCTCCCGAGCGCACCGCTCGCAGACGGTTGTATTTATCGTTCCAGGGTGGTGGCAGTACCAGCCCTAGTTCTTTGATTTTTTTTTCGGCACTCATATTGTCTCGTTGTTGACTTGGTTAAATGGGGCTATCGTTTAAGAGGCGCGCGTGTAAAAAGACATCATTGAGCGAGTTTGATGTTGCTTTCGCGAATAATTTTGGACCAAGTCGCTACCTCCGCTTTAAAAAAGCGTGCGAAATATTCAGAAGTGTTGCCCTGAGTCTGAGCTCCCATTGACTCAAAGCGCTTATTGAGTTCTGGCGAATTAATTGCCGTATTAAATAATGCATTGATTTGAGCGAGAGTATCTTTCGGGATTGCAGAGGGGCCCATGACGCCCCACCAAACCAAAGCGGTGAATTGAACCAGCCCTTGTTCAGAAAAAGTGGGCAAGTCAGGGAACAATGCCGAGCGTTTGGCGCCACTAATACCCAGAGCGAGCAACTGCCCCGAGCGTATGTAGGATGAAGCTCCCAGTTGATTATTAAACATAAATTGAATCTGTCCACCTATTAGGTCGGTATAAACGGTTGCCCCGCCACGGTAAGGAATGTGTTGCACATCAATCTCGGCTTGCCGTTTAAACATTTCGTAGGCCAAGTGCTCACCGGTTCCATTTCCGCCTGAACCAAAATTTAGCGTTCCGGGTTTGGCTTTTGCTAGTGCAATCACTTCAGCAACGTTTTTAACTGATACCGAGGGCGAGACTAACAGCACCATGGGGACTGTACCGACCAGACTTATCGGGACTAAGTCTTTGGATGCATCGTGAGTCATATTGCTGTAAAGGCTGTTGTTGACTGCGTTCGAATTGGAACCTAGTAACAGGGTATAGCCATCTGGTTCTGATTTGGCTACGAGTCCCGAGCCAACACTGCCGCCAGCGCCTGTACGATTTTCGACGATGACAGTTTTTTTGAGTGTGTTGGAAATATAGTCAGCCAGTGTTCTAGCCACAATGTCGACACCTCCCCCTGGCGCGTAGGGAACGATGAGTCGAATAGGCTTGGTCGGGTAGCTTTGTGCGGCGATGCTTTGACAGAAGCACAAGGCAAGGACCGCGCTCAGCCACACCAACCCTGTTGACTTTAGCTTTGAAATTTTTTTCTTCAAGATCATTTTAGAATCCTTATTGTTTGTTTTAGTGTGGTCTTCGAAAGTGCGTTTGGCGAAAGAGGGCATGTCAGTGTGATCGAAGTAGCTTGCCATAATCAGGGACAGCATCTGCAACACCACCTTTGCGCAAGCAATGCCAGAGCATAGCTTGATTGCTTGATATGACAGGTGCGTGGATACTTTTCTCGAGGGTATCAATGATAGAAATTACACGAATATTGGTACAACTTAAAAAGTAGGCGTCAGCATCAGGATGCTTCAAGGTTATGGCTCTGCGTTCCCATTCAACGGGTTCGGCGCTGGGTGATCCTTCTCCTTTGACTGGGATGTAGCCAACCTCGTGGAGGACTTGAATGCCATAATGCGAAAAAAAAGCGACCTCGGCATCGTTGACTGCTTGAGGGTATGGAGAAAGCAGCACTATTTTTTTTGCACCCAAGGTGTTCAGCGCATCTATTAAGGCTTCTGAGGTCGCAGTCGACGCGATCCCCGTGCTGCGCTGGATCCGCTGTGCAATCTTCTGTCCCATTTCTGGGTCGATCGTCGAGGCGGCTGTGCAATGAAACACAATCAGATCGACCTCGGCCGAGGCGAGCAAGGCGGCCGCCTGCTCAGCGTCATTGGTCATTTTTTGTAGCGCAGTCGGATTGGTATCTACGAGGTGTAGGCGGGTGGTGTGTACCGAAACGCCTTCTGGCAACATGGCGTTCACATCGGGCTCGGCGACCGTGTTTTTTGAAGCCAGAATCATGCCAATTCGCAGCCTGCTTCCATAAAAATCTGTTGTCATTTCAAATCTCCCTTACTGCTTTTCTATCCCGGTTGCTTGAACTAGTTTTGTATTTTGTATGATATTTAACTGAATTTTTTTGACAAAGAGATCTGGGCTCATCCCGCCTGGCTCTGAGCCTGTCGCCGCAAGTTGCGCAATGACTTCAGGGTCTTTCAATATTTTTGCGATCTCGGTTTGCAACTTATAGACGATCTCTTTGGGTGTGCGCGCAGGTGCAGAGAGTCCATACCAAGAACTGATTTCAAAACCTGGAAAGGTTTCATGGACTGCGGGTAAGTCGGGCGAGACGGGTGAGCGTTGGGTGGATGAGCCGATGGCGATCGGCCTGAGCGTGTTCGCTTTGATGTATGCGACTGCAGCGGAGTATCCAATGAAGGCAAATTGTATTTGACCGCCGAGCAGATCTTGCATCACGGGGATCGCACCTTTATATGGAACGTGTAAAAATTTAACATCGCCCATCATAGCCAGCAGTTCGCCAGCGAGGTGGGTCGTGCTTCCTAAACCTGTCGAACCGTAGGCAAGTTTGCCTGGATTTTTGCGTGCATACGCGATTAAGTCTGGCACGCTTTTGATTGGCAGCTCTGGTTTAACGACGAGCACGATCGTAGGCATTGCTAAGACTGTGACGTGCTCAAAATCTTCGACCGCGCGATACGCAAGTTCTTTTTGTACTGCAGGGCTAATCGTTGTGGGCCCGGCATGTGACAACAACAGGACATAGCCGTCAGGCGTACCATTTTTCGCGACGTATTCTGTGCCAACCATACCGTTTGCACCCGACTTGATTTCGATGATGATTGGTTGCCCCAGTGCTTTGGACAGGCGCTCGGTGATGGGTCGTGCGATTGCTTCGGCTGGGCCACCGGCTGGCCAGGGGTTGATAATTCGAATGGGCTTGCTGGGATAGCTTTGGGCTAACGCGCTTGACGCCAAGCTCCAGAGGATGAATAGAGTAACGAGGCGACTGAGTGTAGTTTGCAAGCTTGACATGATAATTTCCTCTTCTGGTTGGAGGTTGTTATGAAGTTACTCGGCTTTAATGTCGCCCATTCGAATCGTTTTTTCCCATAAAGCGACGTCTTTCTGAATAATGTCCGCGAATTGCTCAGCCGTACCTAAAAACGGTTCAAGACCAAGCGATTGAAACCGCTCGCGGGTCGCCGCTTGCCCCAAAAGTAGATTAATTTGTGCGTTGAGGTATTTCACAATCTCCGGTGATGTTCCCGTTGGTGCAAATAAACCAATCCAGTAATTCACCTCAAAGTCCGCGTATCCTGATTCTGCGATAGTCGGAACCGTTGGTAGCGTCGCTGAACGTGCGCGACTACTCACCGAGATTGGTTTCAGGCGCCCGCTTTTGATATGCGCAATCGAAGAAGCGATCCCCGTGAACATCATTGAAGTTTCGCCACTGATCGTAGCAACAACGGCGGGCGTACTGCCCTTGTACGGCACGTGCATCAATGCCGTATCCGTTCGCTGACGAAACAATTCAGCTGTCAAATGCGGCGATGTTCCAACTCCAGCCGAGGCGTATTTTATTTCACCCGGTTGCGCTTTTGCTAAAGCAATCAACTCAGTGAGATTATTTGCGGGCACGGACGGATGCACGACTAATACATCATTTGAATAGCCAATCAAAGCAATGGGCGCAAAACTTTTAAAGGGATCGTATGAAATATTTTTAAATAAAAACGGGTTGATCGCGATAACGCCGGTACCGGCGACCAGTAAGGTGTAGCCATTTGGGTTTGCCTTCGCCACCAAATCGGCGCCAATGATGCCACTCGCACCTGCGCGATTTTCGACAATGACTTGTTTACCAAACACGTCACTTAATTGTTGGGCGGTGAGACGCGCGGCCGTATCCGTTGAGCCCGCGGCAGACTGCGGCACGATAAAAGTAATCGACCGATTTGGATAGTCAGTCTGCGACCAGGCCCAAGGGCTAGTCAGCGCGAACACGCAAAAATAAAATATTTTCATGCGTTGCATGAAGGCCTCTCGTCGCCCGCTTGACGTCAAAATACGTGTTTGCATCTGCCCCCCTCTATCCGAGCTCACGGCTCAAACGATTTCTAAGCACATACTGCAAAATTCCGCCATGTCGGTAGTATTCGGCTTCGACGTCACTATCGAGTCTTGCTAATAGGCGAATCTTTTTTGCATGACCATCTGAATAACGAATCATACAATCAACTTGATCACGCGCGCCAACCCCACGATCGAGCCCAAGGATATCAAAGGTTTCAGCACCCGTTAGCGCAAGCGATTGTCGCGTATCGCCATTCAAAAATTGCAAGGGCAGTACCCCCATACTCACTAAGTTTGAACGATGAATTCGCTCAAGCGATTCGGCAATCACAGCGCGCACACCGAGCAAGCCCGTACCTTTAGCCGCCCAGTCGCGCGAAGACCCCGCCCCATACTCTTTGCCGGCCACAACCACCAGTGCAACGCCCTCGGCACGATAGCGTTGCGCAGCTGCATAGATTGACATCGCCTCTTTGCTCGGCATATGAAGCGTTGAACTCCCTTGCACCCCTGGGGTCAACTCATTATTTAAACGAACGTTAGCAAAAGTGCCTCGCATCATCACCTGATGATTTAAGCGACGTGCGCCATAGTTCACAAAATCAGCGGCATCAACGCCTAACGATTGCAGATACTGACCCGCAGGCGTTTGAACCGAAAACTTTCCAATCGGTGAAATGTGATCCGTCGTCAACATATCACCGAACATCCCCAACACGCGCGCACCGACAATATTGTCTTGCGCCGGCACCGCTCGCGTCATCCCCTCAAAATAAGGTGGACGCAGAATAAATAAACTGTTGGGATTCCAGTCATAGATTTTTCCGGTCGCACTCGTCAGTGCACGCCACTGCGGCGAGCCTTCAAAAATCGTACGGTAGCGCGCTTGATACAAGTGCGGCTCAACATGTTGCGCGATCATTGTCCGAATCTCATCGGGCTCAGGCCAGATATCACGTAGATAGACTGGGACACCTTGCTGATCATGCCCCAGCGGCTCTCGGGTGAGATCGGTCTGTATCGATCCGGTCAAGGCGTAAGCAACTACCAGCGGCGGCGAGGCTAAAAAATTAACCTGCACACTGTTATGGACGCGTGCATCAAAATTGCGATTACCCGACAAGACTGCAACCGCTGCTAATTGTTCAGTGTCTATTGCTTTCAGTATTGCATCGGGCAGCGGGCCTGAGTTACCCATACAGCTCATGCAACCAAAGCCTACGACGTTAAAGCCTAAGGCATCGAGATCGCCTTGCAAGCCCGAGACATTTAAATAATCTGCGACGACGCGCGAGCCCGGCGATAAGGATGTTTTGACCCAAGGCTTAGGCTTTAGCCCGCGACGCCGCGCGTTGCGTGCAAGCAAGCCAGCACCAATCATCACCGCTGGGTTTGAGGTGTTCGTACAGCTTGTAATCGCTGCAATCACCACCGAGCCATCGCTGATGTCACTAACGGACGTCGCGACGGTCTTGGGTGTCTTAAGCACAACGGCCTGTTGAAAGGCTTGCGCCACATCTGACAGATCGACACGCGCATCGGGGCGACCAGGGCCCGCCATGCTTGGCACCACAGCCGACAAATTGATGTTGATCACCCGAGCGTATCTAGGCGTCACCGTCTTGCTGTCCCGCCACAAGCCTTGCACCTGACAATACGCTTTGACCAACGCCACCTGCTCAGGGTTGCGACCGGTGACCTCAAGATATCGAAGTGTTTCTTGATCGACCGGAAAAAAACTCATTGTCGCGCCGCATTCGGGCGTCATGTTCGATACCGTCGCACGCTCGGGTAAGGACAACGCATCCACACCTGAACCAAAGTATTCAATGAACCGACCGATCACGTCTTCAGCGCGCAAACGTTGCGTAATGGTCAGCACCAAATCTGTGGACGTCACTCCAGGCTGCAACGCGCCGGTCAGCTGACAGCCCACGACCTCAGGAATCGGCACAGACACAGGCTCGCCCAAGGCCACCGCTCCACCCTCAAATCCACCTACGCCCCAAGCCACAATACCTAAGGCATTAATCATCGCAGTATGACTATCCATACCGATCAAAGAATCCGGAAACGCCAACGTACGGCCTTCGTGTTCTTTGGTCCAGACGACTTTAGCCAAGAACTCTAAATTCACCTGATGCAAAATTCCCGAGCCGGGTGGAAACACACGCACCCCATCGAAGGCCTGGCTACACCAGCGCAAAAATTCATAACGTTCACGATTTTGCGCAAATTCAGCGGCCATGTTGTACTCAAGCGAGGTCGGCTTACCCGCATCCTCAACCATCACAGAGTGGTCCACAATGAAATCCATCGCAACACTTGGATTAATCAGTGCAGCATCACCGCCCAGCGCAGTCATCGCATCGCGCATCGCTGCCAAGTCACCCATCAGCGTGAGCCCCGACGATTCTGGCATCATGACGCGGGCAGGTCTGAATGCAATGACACAGTCTGCTTGTTGGGCAAGCAGTTGGGACACGAGCGCCCGAACGTCAGTGGTGTGATCCGAGTCATTGAGGCCCTGAGCACGCAATAGATTTTCAAGCAAAATTCTCAGGGTGTAAGGCAAGGTGTCCAAGTGCAAGAGACCTGCCTGCTGCGCGGCATTCAAGCTGAAATAATCGTATTGTTTCCCGTTTACCTCGAGCGTTCGGCGTAATTGACTCGCCTGAAATTGCTGGCTCATTCTTGTTCCTTTTTCTTGCTGCGCACCACCACACCCGCCCATTTCTCGTAGTACTGAATCAGCGTGGTGAAATCAAGATCGGTCCCGCCTTGGGTCATGGCAAATTCCCATACCTGACGGGTATTGTTTGCCACCCACATCGGTACCTTGAGCTCTTCGGCTTCGATCAGACCCAAGGTGATGTCTTTGTGTAAGGTATGTGTCGACGCGCCATAGTCAAAGGTACCAGGTAAAACGGATTTGGGAACTTTGTCTGTCGTGGCGCTATTGCGGCCTGTGCTCGCATTGATCACGTCAACCATCAGGTCGGCATCCAGACCTGCTTTGGCGCCCAGTACCAGCGCCTCAAAGGCTGAGGCCATATTGCTTGCAGAGATGATGTTATTGACTAACTTCATCATCTGCGCCATGCCCGGCTCAGGGCCAATCTCAAAGACTTTTTTACCGATCAGATTCAAGAGCCCACGTACGCTTTCGATCACGGCTGCGTCACCGGCCACCATGATCGCCAGCGTACCGTCGTCGGCGCCGCGTGGTCCGCCGCTGACTGGGCAATCTAAAAAACTAATGTTTTTAGTTGACAGGGTCTTTGCGATATCGATCACCGGGCGACGACCAATGGTCGAGGTTTCCAGATAGACCTTGAGTTTTTTGCCATAGATAACGCCCTCTGCACCATAAGCAACAGTTTTACTGACCTCGATATCAGGCAAACAGGCAAACACGATCTCAACCGCATCCGCGATGGATTTGGGATTGGAGTGCACAACAACATTCCACTTGGCAAAGGCGGCGGTCTTGCTAGGATCTATGTCATAGACGTGCATTTTGATGTCCGCCTGAGCCAGCCGACGTGCAATGCTGCCTCCCATTGCACCGAGTCCAATAAATCCAATTTCTGCTTGTTCAAGCGACATTCAGTTCTCCGAGCAATCTGTTTTTTGTTGACTGACATCCGATAACCGCGCACCGTTCGCTACCGAAGAATCTTATCTATTTCTTGTTTTGTCAAAATGCCTGCATATTGTGGCACACCATTTTTATCGAGCTTGGCGACATGAATGGTCCAGGTGATTTGTTGGTTTGAATCAAAAACTAACTCCAAGGCCCAGCCCGTTTGTGACTCTTCAGTATCAAACCCATTAAATACAAAATTGCCCAAGCTGTAAAAAATCGGCTTGCCTTTGTAAATATCAATGTTTTGCGTCACATGTGGATGTCCACCGACGACGGCATCCGCGCCCGCATCTATCATCAGGCGAGCTAATTCTTCTTGATGTTTTGACGCTAACGGCTCGTGTTCCCAGCCCCAGTGTGGATATGTAATAACGATATCAGCACCGAGTTTTTCTTTAGCATTGCGAATATCATAAGCCACTTGATCGGCGTCGGCCCACGCCACGCCGGGTCTATCTTCTAAGGCTTCAAAACTACGCGGAAGGAAATTGTCATAGCCTAAGATGGCAATTTTATGCCCATTTTTTTCGACGACATACGGTGCGTGCGCAGAACGCAAGTCACGCCCACCGCCGAAGTAGGGAATCTTTGCCCTCTCTAAGAAGCCCAGCATCGTCTCAAAGGCTTTTGGACCGAAATCCCCGCTGTGATTATTGGCGACAGAGACGGCTGAGAAGTGTGATTTCAGGGTTTTAAGCACCCGAGGGTGCGCTAAAAAGGTAAATGGCTTATCTTCCTTTTTCCCAGCAAATCCCACTACGCACTCCAAATTACCAAAGCTTAGATCCGCCTGTTTGAATTGTTTATGAAAAGCAGCGAATGGATTGTTTCCCTTTGCGATGACTTTTCCGGGTAGTTCATCGAGCATGATATCTCCGACGAACAGCATGCGCACCTCTTGTTTTTGCGCATACGCAGTGCAGATCAAAGCTGTGCTGCAAACAAGCGCTAAAGAAAGTTGTTTGAATTTTAAAAAAACGCGCTTCACTGCAACACTCCTGCTGCACATATACTTTTGCAGGTGTAGCTGAACTCGTGTTCAAATTTATGCGAATACACGCGGTGTAAACCAAATTCTTGAGTCACATTTTTTCTGCCTGTACAGGTGTCTGCATCAATCTTATTTTCACTCGCATGAATCAGAACATAGCGATCTTTGGATTCGTGATAAACGAAGGTCTTTAACTTACTTTGCTTCGTTACCGAATCTTGCAAAACTTGCCCACTAAATCGAAAATCACTATCTAGATTGAGCGTACTCAAAATATAAGGATCCTGTGTCACTTTGATGTTTAATTTTTTTTCAGTATTAGACACCTGAATGACGCAGAGCGTATCTTGGGCAAGTGCGAGGCAAGTACAAAAAGACAGGAGCAGGGCAAGGATGCTCTTCATTTTCTGATCCGATTCAAGACCCGCCCGGTTAGCGCGCCGGTAGTAATCGTTGCACGGCGACGCACACTGGAGTGAGGTCGGGGATTATCAAGCGCGTGAAGCGTTCGAGGGCAGGGCGCATCTGGTCAACGCTGTCAGGTGCTTGTGTTAGCGCGGGCAATAGTGCGAGGGCTTCAGTTTCTGCCGCACGGCAGGTGCTCTCGCGGGCTGCCTTCATTGCCGAAGGTTCATATAACGCGCCCAGCCAAGCCGGAAACTTAGCCAACAGGGTAGGCCAACGGGCAAGCTCAAGATAAAGGCTCGGGATGATGCCGCCTTGCGCGCCCTCGTGGCGTGCTGCAAGGGCGCGAATGGCCGACGCAATTCCCACCTCTAGGGTGTCGATGCGAGCTAAGGGCGCGAGTTGAGTCAAGGGCGCGGGCATTGGCGCCGGTGACAGAGCGGGCGCAGATTGAGCGTGTCCATCGAGGCGCAAGCGCAGTGCAGTCAGAACAATGATGTTGGTGCTGTTGCCTCGCACGTAGTCGGCCATCATTGCGCGCAAAGCGACTAAGTCGGGGCCTTCGAGACCTGCAGCTTGCCACGCCTGTGCGGTGACGGGAGGTAATGCCGGAAGTTCGATCGCTTCGATCAGGCGTTTGCGCGCAGCCACCAGTTGCTGCGAGGCCACCACCGGACGCACGCCCGCCCAAGCCCATTCAAGGACATCGGGCAAAGCCGCAAAGTGACGCCAGATCAGGTTGACCATCGCTAAGCCTGAAATGGCGCGAATGTCAGCATAGATTGCCGTAATTGCGGGCGAGGCATTCAGGGGGTGTATTTCGGGAAAGTTTGTCATGAGGTGATTATGCTTGAACTTGTTTGAAACTAGAGCATTTGACGCTTCGTAGCAAATTGACAATATTCCCACTTTCAGGGGGCACGAGTTCCTGTCAGGTCCAAAGATTGCGTACAATCGCGCAAACTGACTGTTATGACAACCTACGCCGACGTTTCCCTTTTTCCACGCAATGCCAAGCCCCTGAGCAGCTATCGTAAGTTCTGGGCTGAGCGCTTTGGCGTGGCCCCTTTCTTGCCCATGAGCCGCGACGAGATGATTCAGCTCGGGTGGGATAGTTGCGACATCATCATTGTCTCGGGCGACGCCTATGTCGATCACCCCAGCTTTGGCATGGCCGTGATCGGGCGAATGCTCGAACATCAAGGCTTTCGGGTGGGTATCATTGCCCAGCCCGACTGGCAAAGTGCCGAGCCGTTTAAAGCTCTGGGTAAGCCAAATTTGTTTTTTGGCGTCACTGCTGGCAACATGGATTCGATGATCAATCGCTATACGGCTGATCGCAAAATACGCAGCGACGATGCTTATACGGCAGGCGACATTGGGGGTAAGCGCCCCGACCGGGCTGCAATTGTTTACACACAGCGCTGTAAAGAAGCTTACAAAGAGGTCCCCGTGATTTTGGGCGGTATTGAAGGCTCGTTGCGACGGATCGCGCATTACGACTATTGGTCTGACAAGGTTCGCCGCTCGGTGGTTGTCGACAGCAAGTGCGATTTGCTGCTGTATGGTAATGCTGAACGGGCAGTGGTTGAGATCGCGCACCGGTTGGCTGCAAAAGAGCCGATCACTCAAATGACCGACATTCGCGGCACGGCCTATATGCGCCGCACCACCCCCGAGGGCTGGTTTGCGATCGACTCAACCAGTGTCGATGCACCCGGCCGTGTCGAAGCCCATGTCAATCCTTACTTAATGATTAGTGAGCAGGCGCTTGAGCAGGGCGAAAGCTGTGCGCGCAATGATGAAGCGCGCGAAGTCGCTGAGGTGGCCAATGCTAAAAGTGCAAGCGCAAACGCCACAGTTAAAAGTAAGTTAAAAACCAACGAAGCGCCGCTAGTCTTTTCACCTAATCCCGCCCTGCAAACCAAGGGCAGAC
>CAMBZR010000031.1 GCA_945872285.1 Bordetella parapertussis
AAATAATCAGCGGCATCACTGATGACCACCGTTAATTGGTCATCTGCTTGCGGGCGTTTGAATACCCACTGGCCAAGATGCCCTCGCTTAGGGTCTTCGTCGAGCAACAGCATTGAGTGGTGCAGCCTCCAGGGTGCGTCTAATTGCAATGTGAGCGTTGCAATCGAGCGATATTCGAAGGCGTCTAGTTGGGCCCGTAAGGTATCGCTTGTGCCACTGCTTTCGCTAGGCTTGAGAATACGTGCGCACGCATAAGGTGGGGTTGCTAAGACACAGCCATCGAATACTTCGCCGTCAATGCTGACAGTTGCTGCAGTCGGACAAACCTCTCGCACAATATGGCGATAACGCATCATGACGGTGTCGGCCGCCGCCTGTGGCCATAGCGCAGTTAAGTCAACCCGTGGGACCAACATGTCAGAGTGAGCGCGGGGAGCGTCTAGGCTATCGCGCAAGACATTTAAAAATAATTGCGCGCAGGCTTGCTCGGTTGATGTATTCAAACTCGCCAGACATAACGGTATCCAAAGTCGGCGGCACAACCGAGCTGATTGGTGGTGTTGCTCAAGCAATTGGGCAACGCTCAGCATGGCAGGCGCCTGCCAACGCTTTCGGTTGAGCAACACAACCATCCGGATTGCCTGCCAACGCTCTTGCCAAGACAAACCGCGCGCGGTCAGTAGGCCCCACAGGGTATGAAATGGCGCCCTCACATTTGCCGCTGTTAAGCAAAAGTCTCCGTCTGCGCTCTCAAGGTGCAGCGGGGCGCGGTGAAGCAATTCGTCAACCGGGCGTTCAGGGTGCAAGTGCTTGAGCAAGGCAAGCGTCTCGGTATACGCGCCTAATAACAAATGCTGACCGTTGTCGATTGCGCCCATGTGCAGGTCATCGACGCGGCGAGCGCGCCCGCCTGCAAGAGGTGCTGCCTCAAACACGGTGACATCGGCCCCCGCCGATTTTAGTGCAACCGCGGCCGCCAAGCCGGCCCAGCCTGCGCCGACGACGGCGAGCTTCATGAGGCCGCGCTCGCTCGCTTAATTTGGCGAATGACGCTCGCGCCTTCGCCGATAAAGTTTTTCCAGGCTAGCCAGAGTTTGCGTACCGGTGTCAAAGAAATCCGTTGATGTAAGACCTGCCACTGTTCGTGTTCAATTTCTGTGAGCAAGGCGTAATAAATGGCTGCCATCATCAGCCCTGGGCGCTGAGCGCGCTGATCCTGCCGAGGTAGGGCTGCGATCGCTTCAGCATATAGCGTGCGTGCGCGTACGGCTTCGAAGGCTATCAGCGCAGAAAATTTTTCAGAATAATTACCATTCAAGATATCTGAGGCACGCACCCCAAATTGTTGTAAATCGCTGAGGGGCAGGTAGATGCGGCCTCGCCGCGCATCGTCACCGACATCGCGAATGATATTTGTCAGCTGAAAGGCCAACCCCAATTTGGTGGCGTACTGCAACGTTGAGGCCTCGGTATAGCCAAAGATGCTCGCTGACAGTTCGCCCACGACACCTGCCGCGTGCCAGCAATACGTTTGCAGGGCGGGCCAGTCAAGGTAGCGCGTCTGATCGAGGTCCATCTCCATGCCATCAATCACGGCCAGTAGTCGTTCGCGCGTGAGCTTAAACGGGCTCAGGCAGGGTAGCAGTGCTTTCATCACTAAGTGCTCGGCCTTGCCCTCAAAGAGCGCGTCGACTTGTGTGCGCCACCAGGCAAGCTTAATGCGCGCCAGTGAAGGGTCGGTGCACTCATCAACCACATCATCGACCTCGCGACAAAACGCATAAAGTGCTGTAATGGCCTGGCGGCGTGCCGGCGGTAAAAACAGAAAGGCGTAATAAAAGCTTGAGCCGCTTTTAGCTGCTTTATCCTGACAATATTCTTGAGGCGTCATGCGTTCAGATTCGAAGGGCGCGTGCGAGCATGAGTGTCCAGTCGTACACGCCAAGGGTTGGTCGACGTTCAAACACGTCAAAGTCAACATGTTCGATTTTTTCTAAAATACGCAGGCCACCCTGAACGATGAGCCTAAGCTCCAGCCCGATGCGTCCGGGCAGTCGTCGCCCAAGTGGCTGCCCAAAGTGTAACAAGCCTCTGCACGCAGTGACTTGATCTTGCATCAGGGCTTTCCAGGCCGCGTTGACCTCGCCATTTGCAAGCGCCTCTTCGGTCACGCCAAAGCGCTTGAGCGCTTGCTGGGGCAGATAAATCCGATCCTTTTGCCAGTCGATGGCAACATCTTGCAAGAAGTTTAGTCGCTGCAAGGCGGTACAGATAGCATCAGACCAAGCCAGCGTGTCTTGAGCGATCGCACTATAAAGGTGCAGCATCAGCCGGCCGACGGGGTTGGCCGAGCGTTCGCAATAGCGATCGAGCGCCGCTTGATCCGCATAGCGTTTTTGCACGATATCTTGTTCGAACGCCGAGAGCAGGTCTTCAAAAGGCTTAAGTGGCAGCTCGTGGTCAGCGATGGTTTGTCCCAGCGGTGTGAAGATCGTGTCAAGCGCTGGATCAAGAGCGTCAAGCCGCGCTGCGGCAGGCCTGTGGCAGGTGTTGAGAGCGTCACGGTAGGTTTTTAACGCTTGCAGGCGCTCAGCGTCGCTCGCGTCACCTTCGTCAGCGATATCATCGGCGCTGCGCGCGAAACGATAGATATTGAGCACCGCCTGACGCAAATGCTTGGGCAGTAGAAACGAAGCAACTGGAAAATTTTCGTAATGATTGGCTGACATTATTGGAAACTTGACCTTAGCTTCGCCTAAAAGAGCGAAGATTTACGCCCAAATCGCTGACATCCGCACCCTGAACGGGGAGTATCTCAGCGCATTTCGTTAAAAGCCGAGTCATGTTGACACCTTTTATCAAGGCATGCTTGATTTTAGCGGCAGCACCCTAAATATATTAAAGCAAGCGCAACTTGGGCTGCGGTAGACTAGCATCATCAAGCACCCATGTGCGCGCGTTCGGAGACCAAGTTGAAAGACAGTTGCGTATTAATCACTGGCGCCACCAAGGGCATTGGCTGGGCGCTGACCCAGCGCTTGGCCGATTTGGGTTGCCACGTGGTTGGCATTGCACGCAACACGGCTGAAATCGATTTTCCTGGCTATCTTTACGAATGCGATTTATCAGACGCTGGTCAAACGCAAGAGGTATTGCGAGCCATACGCGACAAGTTTCCGGTTGATTCCGTGGTCAATAATGTTGGCTCAGCCATTTCGCAGCCACTTGGCTCGGTTGAACTTTCAGCACTCTACGAAACCTTCGACCTGAATGTGCGCACCGCGGTGCAGGTCACGCAAGCGTTTGTCGAATCCATGAAAATACGCCGTAGCGGGCGCATCATCAACTTGTGCAGTCTGGCAGTACGTGGTGCCCGAGATGCGACCAGCTACGCGGCTGCAAAAAGCGCCATCATTGGCTGCACAAAGACTTGGGCCTTGGATTTGGCGGAGTATGGCATCACCGTCAATGCCGTGGCCCCAGGCGCTATTGATACCGAACTTTTCATGAATGCAATGCCCGCTGCCGATGTCGCCAGCGCTGCACCCTCGATGGTGCCCATGGGGCGCTTGGGTACGGCCAACGAGGTGGCGGCGTTGATCGGATTTTTATTGTCGGCCGAGGCCGGTTTTATCACCGGTCAGATTATCGGGATTGATGGCGGCGGCAGCTTAGGCAGCACAGCTTCGTAAGACACAGTCAGGCCTCCTGAGTCACTCAATTCGTCGAGCTTAGCCTTTGGCGGCCCCCAGCCTTGTTAAACTAGCGCATGGCTAAAGTTAAAACGATTTTCACGTGCACCGAGTGTGGCGGTATTAGTCCAAAATGGTTGGGCCAGTGCCCGCATTGCCACGCCTGGAATACGCTCGAAGAGTCGCTCGAGGCGCCAAGCTCGGGCAGGCACTCCGAACATCGTTATGCCCCACTCACCGCTTCGGCGCCGCTGCGCAGCCTGTCAGATGTCGAGGCGCTCGAACTGCCGCGCATGTCCACTGGCATCCCCGAATTCGATCGCGTGCTTGGCGGCGGCTTGGTGGCGGGTGCGGTTGTATTAATCGGCGGCGATCCCGGCATCGGAAAATCAACCTTGTTGCTGCAAGCGCTGGTGGCCATGTCGGGTCAGTCACGCGTGCTATACGTCACAGGCGAAGAGTCTGCAGAGCAAGTTGCGTTGCGTGCTCGGCGTTTGGGGTTAACCGGCGGGTCAGTCGACCTGTTCGCTGAAATCCGTCTAGAGGCCATTCAACACGCCTTGCTTGAACAAAAGCCGGCGGTTGCGGTGATCGATTCGATTCAAACGATTTACTCCAGCGAGCTCAGTGCAGCACCCGGGTCAGTTTCGCAGGTCAAAGAGTGTGCGGCTCAACTCACGCGCTTATCCAAACAGGCTGGGATTCCGATTGTGATGATTGGGCACGTGACAAAAGATGGCAGCCTGGCCGGCCCCAGAGTGCTCGAGCACATGGTTGATACAGTGCTCTACTTCGAAGGCGATACACACTCGTCGTTTCGTTTAGTGCGAGCGTTTAAAAACCGTTTCGGTGCGGTCAACGAGTTAGGTGTGTTCGCCATGACCGACCGCGGTTTGCGCGGAGTCTCCAATCCCTCTGCCTTGTTTTTATCTCAGCACACCAACGAAGTGTCGGGCTCTTGCGTGATGGCCACCCAAGAAGGAACTCGCCCGCTCTTGGTCGAAATTCAAGCCTTGGTCGACACCGCGCACGTGCCCAATCCGCGCCGCCTGTCTGTGGGGCTCGAGGGCAATCGCCTGGCAATGCTACTGGCGGTGCTGCATCGCCATGCAGGGGTGTCAACGTTTGACCAAGATGTTTTCGTCAACGCAGTCGGGGGCGTTCGCATAACCGAGCCCGCTGCTGACCTTGCGGTGTTGTTAGCGATTATTTCGTCGCTGCGCGATCGACCCTTGCCTAAAGGCTTAATTGTCTTTGGTGAAGTGGGCTTGACGGGTGAGGTTCGGCCGGCACCGCGCGGCCAAGAGCGTCTGCGCGAGGCCGCTAAGCTGGGTTTTTCAGTGGCAATTATTCCTAAGGCTAACGCGCCGCGCCAGCCCATCGAAGGACTAGACGTTTGGGCAGTTGAGCGTTTGCAAGAGGCCCTTGATCGTTTACGCTAAGTTGCGTCAGCGCGTTGAAGTGCTCTCGTTCACTCGAGCGAGAGGAATGGCGGAGAAAAAATGAAATACCTCAGACTCGCTTTGAAGCAAGCTTGGCGCGATGCCAGGGCGGGCGATCTGCGCTTGTTGCTGCTCGCGGTCGTGGTGGCGGTTGGCGCCATCACCAGCGTTGGGTTTTTAGCCGATCGCGTGGGCAGGGCGCTTGAACGCGATGCCGCTCAAATGCTGGGCGCAGATCTGGTGTTTGAATCTGATGCGCCGATACCCGAAGGGCTTTTAGCGCAGGCGCAGGTACGTGGGCTGAACACAGCTTTGACTTGGCAGTTTCCGTCGATGGTTGGCTCAAGTGCAAACCTAGTGCTGTCTTCGCTCAAGGCCGTTCAGGCTGACTACCCCTTGCGCGGCAGTTTACGTACCGCGACGCAAATCGCAGGCCCGGATCATCAGACTCAAGAGGCGCCTGCTTTAGGACAGGTTTGGGTCGATGCACAAATTTTGGGCCAAACCAGCTTGCAGTTGGGCCAGCAAATCAACGTCGGCGACATCAAGTTAACACTCACGCGGATCATCACCTATGAGCCCGATCGCGGACCACAGTTCGTCAATTTAGCGCCGCGCGTCATGTTGCGGGCTGAAGATTTAGCGCGCACCGGGCTGATTGCGCCAGGTAGTCGTGTGCGCCACGCCTTGTTAGTCGCCGGTGAGGCACAGGCCGTTCAGGCTTACCGCAGCTGGCTCGAGACCGAAATCAAAAGCGGTCAAAAAATTCTCTCGGTCGAGGCCGGCCGCCCTGAAATCCGTCGCTCGCTTGACCGGGCGCAACAGTTTTTAGCGCTCGTGGCGATGTTAGCCGTCTTAATCGCTGCGGTCGCCGTGGCGCTTGCTGCGCGCCGCTTCGGGCAGCGTCATCGCCAAAGCGTGGCGTTAATGCGCTGCCTGGGGGCCACCCAGTCTGCGGTGTCGGTCATCCTTGTGGGTGAGTTTGTGCTGGTCGGCGTTGTGGGTTCCCTGGCAGGCACAATCTTGGGTTGGTGTGCGCAATTTTTAATGATCGGAGCCCTGGGAGACTTGCTCGGCGCCGATTTGCCTGCGGCGTCTTTGATGCCGGCTTTGCAGGGCTTGTTCGCGGGCTTATGGCTGTTGCTCGCGTTTGCCTGGCCACCCTTGCAGTCACTGCGTCATGTCGCACCTTCGCAGATTTTTAGAGCTGCCCGCGTACGGATGCCTAAAAGTACTCTGCTGGGCTACGCAATTGGTGTGAGCGGGTTTACGGTACTGATGTGGTGGATCGCTCATGATCTAAAGCTAGGTGTCGGTCTGGCTCTCGGTTTTATCGGGGCGTCTTTGATTTTTGGCGGCGTCAGTGCGGGTGCGCTTTGGGCCTTGGCGCTGTTGCGTACACATTTGAGTGCCTTTCCGGTGTTGCGCTTTGCGATAACAGGCGTTGTACGCCGTCGCGCGGCGACCATCGCGCAAACGAGTGCTCTAGCCGTGGGCATGATGGCGATTCTGTTGTTGACGATTGTGCGCACCGACCTATTGGCGGGCTGGCAGCGTACCTTGCCCCCCGAGGCGCCGAATCGGTTTCTGATCAACGTCCAACCCGATCAAGTCGTGCCCGTCAGTCGGTTCTTGCAAGGCTTGGGCTCAGACGAGCTTGTCATGTCGCCTATGATCAGAGGGCGCTTGCTGGCGCGCAACGGTCAGGAGTTAAGCGCCTCAGATTACAGTCAAGAACGCGCTCAGCGTCTGATCGAAAGAGAATTCAATCTGTCCTATGCAGAGCAGCTGCCTGAAAAGAGTCAAATCGTTGCCGGGCGCGACCTTCGCCCCGAGGCTCTTGAAGTGTCGCTTGAAACCGGCCTGGCGAAGACGCTCAGACTCGAGCTTGGTGACGTGTTGGATTTTGACGTGGCGGGCGAACGTCTGAGCGTCACAGTCACAAGCTTGCGTCGAGTCGATTGGGATTCAATGCGCGCAAACTTCTTTGCCATCATGACGCCTAAAGCCTTACAGCTTGCCCCGCAAACCTTTATGACCGCACTTTATTTGCCGCTCGATCAAACCGAGCGACTTCAAACGCTCGTGCGCGAGTTTCCAAATTTGACGGTGTTTGATGTGGGTGCGATTTTGGGGCAACTACAAAGTATTCTGGATAAAGTGTCCGTGGCAGTCCAGGGCCTGTTCGTATTTTCGCTGTTCGCCGGGGCCCTTGTTCTGGCGGCGGCGTTGTCTGCGACGCGCGACGAACGTGTGCGCGAAGCCGCCTTGATGCGCGCGCTCGGCGCGTCGCGGCATCAGTTAGCGACCGCTCAACGCCTAGAGTTGTTAGCGGTCGGAGCGCTTGCGGGCTTGTTGGCGGCGGGCGGGGCCACGCTAGCGGCTTGGGCTTTATCCACTTGGCTGTTTGAATTCAATATGCGCTTCACGTTCTGGCCTTGGGCGCTTGGGGTGACGCTCTGTATGTTTGCTGCGTGGCTTGCTGGCGCTCTGGCGTTGCGTGGGGTGTTACAGACACCGCCCTTGACTATTTTGCGTCAAGTCCAAGCCTAAGGCAAACTGACCCATGACGCCTTCCGTATCCCTCGCGAACTCTGTGCTTGTGGGTGCTAGCCAAGACGCACAGGCGTTTACGGTGCTTGAACAGACACTCGCTCAGGTTCACCTGCGCTATGACAGCGTCTTGACAACACCCGTGTTAAATAATTTTGATCCTACCTTTGCGCCCTTGCAGGCGCAGAAGGTGGCCTCGGGTGGTCGTGCAGCGGCCTGGTATGTTCAGCTGTCGAGCCTTGAGGGGGTCTTGCGGCACTTTAGGCGCGGTGGCGTCATCGCGCATTTGGTGCGCGAGCGCTATGTCTGGACTGGCTTGGCTCGTACGCGGTCGTTCGCAGAATTTGATTTACTGCGCATGCTGTGGCTGGCGGGTTTGCCTGTCCCCCGGCCGTTGGGGGCGGCGGTGTGGCGCAAGTGGTTTACGTACCGCGCGGCGGTGTTAACGCAGCGCATCCCTGATGCGAAGCCTCTTGGTAAACGCTCCGAGCCCGCGGTTTGGTTTGCTGCCGGCTTTGTCGTGGCGCAGATGCATCAGTTTGGCGTCTGGCATGCCGATTTGAACGTCTTTAATCTGTTGGTTGATTCGCAGGACAAGGTCTGGCTGATTGATCTTGATCGCGGCCGTCACAACGGGCTGACAGAGGTACTGCGGGCCGAAAACCTGTCGCGGTTGTTACGATCGTTGCGCAAGGTGTGCCCTGAGCTTGAGGATAGTTGCTGGGGGGCATTCAAACAAGGTTACCAATCATTGAACCTCGACGTCTAAAAAACACTATCATTTCAAACATACTTGGAACACAGCGAATGTCTTTAAAAGTGTTTGGGCTTGCCCAGTGCAGTACCTGCTTAAAAGTACGCGCCTGGCTTGAGCAACAGGGTGTGGCTTATCAGTTTGCGGATTATCGGGTGCAGCCTTTGCCCCCCGAGGCACTCTCAAATTGGGCGCAAGCACTTGGGGGGTTTGAAAAGCTAGTGAACCGAGCGTCGATGACTTGGCGTCAGCTAGAAGAGACTTCAAAAAATCCGCAAACCGTCGCGCAATGGCTGGCACTGATTGCAGCGTATCCGACCTTGATTCGGCGGCCCTTGATAAGCTACCCAGATGGGTCAGTGACTGTGGGTTTCAACGAAAAACGTTTGATCGAAAAGCTGGGCCTAACATGTTAGAAGCCACTTGGTTGCTAAGCGTTTGCGCGGCAGCGGCTGCAATCGCCGCCGGTGTGGCTGTTCTGATCTGGCTCAAAGTTCGGGCACCGGTGGCCGCTCCCTCAGATCCTAAACTTGATCAAATTCTTGCCGCACAAGAGCGCTTTGAGCGCACGCAGCGCGCCGAACAACTAGACAGTCAGCGCCAGTTGCGTGACGAACTATCGGGGTCGTCGCGCGCCTTGCGCCTTGAACTCTCCCAGGCTGATGCCGAGTTCAGGTCGGCTGTGGCGCGCGATGCTGCAGCTGGGCGCAGCGAAAGCGCCGACTCGCTCGCGCGGTTTACTGCGGGCTTTACGGCGCAATGGCAGGGCTTGATTCAAACAAACGATCAACGGATGACTGAATTGCGCGCAGCGGTCGAGCAGCGTTTGCTGGCGTTGCAAACCGACAATGCCAGCAAACTTGACGAAATACGGCGCACCGTTGACGAAAAGCTGCACGCCACGCTTGAGTTACGGCTGGGCGAGTCGTTCAAACAAGTGTCTGAACGACTCGAAGCCGTGCAAAGAGGGCTCGGTGAGATGCAGACCCTGGCGACCGGTGTGGGGGATTTAAAGCGGGTGTTAACCAATGTAAAGACCCGCGGTACCTGGGGTGAAGTGCAGTTAGCGCGTCTGATCGAAGACGGGATGACGCCTGAACAGTATGGTCGCAATGTCAAAACGGTGCCCGGTAGCGACGCACAGGTCGAGTTTGCGATTCGTCTGCCGGGCAGCACTGAGCTTGAGCAAGTCGTTTGGCTTCCGATTGATGCTAAGTTTCCAAAAGAAGAATATGAGCGCCTAATGGATGCTCACGAGCTGTCAGACCGCGACGGCATCAAAGCGGCGGGTTTAGCACTCGGTAAAGCAGTTGAAACGCAGGCAAAGTTGATTGTTTCAAAATACGTGTCGCCGCCGTACACCACTGATTTTGCGATTATGTTTTTACCGAGCGAAAGCCTGTACGCCGAAGTGTTACGCCAGCCTGGCTTACTTGATAAGCTCCATGACCTACGTGTCAATGTGGCGGGTCCGGCCAACTTGGCGGCCTTGCTCAATAGCTTGCAAATGGGATTTCGTACGTTGGCGATTCAGCATCAATCCTCTCAGGTTTGGCAGGTGTTGGCTGCGGTTAAAACTGAGTTCAATAAATTTGGCGACACCTTGGCGAGCGTTAAAAAATCGCTTGAGACCGCTAGCAATAAGCTCGGGCAAACTGAAATCCGCACCCGCGCCATGCTAAAAACGTTAAAAACAGTAGAAGCGCTTCCTGACGATGAGGCTCGTACACGCTTGCGAGAGGGCTTGAGTGAGGCGCAAGCGCAAGCGCTTGACGAGGTCACGCCAGCATCTGAGCAAACCGAGGCGCAGACGCCCCAACCAGGCGCTGACAAAGACTAGGACGCTCAGGTAGATTGTCGAACAAAATCAGCTCAGCTATTTTCAAAGGATCGTTAAATGTTGTCGCAACAAGACCTCAAGCAGCAGGCCGCAGAGGCCGCTTTAGCCTACCTCGAACCCCTTCTAAGCGCCGAGGCAGTGATTGGGGTCGGAACCGGTTCGACTGCGGATTTGTTTATTGATGGGTTAGCGCGCTATCGCAGTTTGTTTCGTGCGGCGGTTGCAAGCTCTGAGCGAAGCGCAAAAAGGCTGTCTGCACTGGGTATTCTGGTGCTCGATCTCAATGACGTTCAGACGATGCCGGTGTATGTCGATGGCGCAGACGAGATCAACGCCCAAAGACAGATGCTTAAAGGAGGGGGCGGGGCGCTCACCCGCGAAAAAATCGTCGCCTCGGTCGCAAAAAAATTTGTGTGTATTGCAGACGAATCAAAACTTGTACAAATCCTGGGTAACTTTGCGCTACCCGTTGAAGTGCTGCCGCTAGCGCGCGAGGCGGTCGCGCGTGAGATCCGGGCGCTTGGCGGCAAGCCCGTCTTGCGGGTGGGCTTTACGACCGATAACGGCAATCAGATACTGGATGTGCACGGCTTGAGTATTACCGAGCCGCTTGCGCTTGAGCGCAGTTTGAATCAAGTGCCCGGTGTCGTGACGAATGGGCTATTTGCGTGCCGCCCTGCGGATGTTGCCTTGTTGGCGACACAACAAGGGATACGGACGCTTTAAGGGCAGGGGGATTACCCGAAGGGATGGATGGTAGTATTCACAAAACTGTCATAGTTTCGTCTTACACTCAAATCTTAGACTTAATAGGATTCGCCATGACCGATCACACCAATAAACAATTTGACGTAGACCTTCAGCGCATCCGCACCGAGTTGCTGCAGATGGGTGGGTTGGTTGAGGCCATGGTCTACGATGGCATGCAAGCGCTCACCAAGGGCGATCTTAGTCTAGTCGATATCGTGCGTGAGCACGAAAAAGAAGTCAATCGGTTTGAGGTTGAGATTGACGAGCGTGTGACTCAGATTTTGGCGCGTCATCAGCCTACCGCAATCGACTTGCGCACGTTGTTAGCGGTAACCAAGATGTTGACCGACATGGAGCGCTCGGGCGACGAGGCCGAAAAAATTGCAACGATGGCGCGGCGTATTCATGAAGATGACCGCTCGTTTATGCCAGATATCGAGTTGCGTCACATGGCCAACAGTGTCAGATTGATGATACGACAGGTGATGGATGCGTTTGCGCGTCAAGATGCGATTCTTGCGGCAGCGGTCGTGCGCAGCGACAAAGAAGTGGATAAAGAATGGAAAGCCACCCTGCGCAACCTAATCAGCTACATGATCGAAGATCCGCGCATGATTTCTCGGTCGATCGACTTGCTCTTTATTGCGCGCTCGATGGAACGCATCGGCGACCACTGCAAAAATATGGCCGAACGCGTGATTTACATGGTGCACGGTGACGATGTTCGACATCGTGGTTTGAAGATGGCAGAGCGTCTGGTGCGCGGCGAGCCCGAACCCACCCCCGATGAAAAGCTTGCAGCTAAAACGCTGCGACAGGCAGAGGCGTTCGCTCGCGCGGCTAACGATCAGGCCGGCGCAGGCTCGGGCAACTGAGTTAGGTAACTGAGCTAGTCAAAGAGCTAAGTGACTAAGTTTGCACCAAAGGTCTTGCTGGGCACGTGAAGTGCAACCCAGTCAGGCTTTTTGATGTTAAGCCGTCGGCGGCACGAAACCTTGTGCCTCAATATCTCCACCTTCAAAAAGAAATTTTTCCATTTGCTCTTTGAGGTATTTTCGCGCGCGCGTGTCGGCGAGATTCAGCCGATTTTCATTGACGAGCCTAGTTTGGACGGCTTTCCATTCTTCCCAAGCCTCTTGCGAGATGCTTTGCCAGATTTTTACGCCCATCTCGCCAGGGTACGGAGGGTACTCAAGGCCTGGGGCCTCTTTGTTGAGTTTGAGACACTGAACGGTACGACTCATGGCAACATCCTGCAAGAAAAAGTAGAGTGAATTGTAGAGGGATTCAAGGCGACGCGAGCAACAACCCTTCAGCTTGGCAAACGTTAGATAAAAATCACAGGCGTTTGATAAAAATCAGGCTATTGCGCGACCGATTGTAGTGGGCCTGTTTTTCTTTTGGCAGATCGGCTACGCCTCCTTGCACAAAACCTCGTTTGATAAACCAGTGCGAGGTACGGGTCGTTAAGACAAACAGCCGCTTGGCGCCATACCCACGGGCACGCGACTCCATATGTCGCAGCAAGATCTCGCCTTCTCCGGTACCCTGCCATTCAGGGTGGACGATCAGGCAGCCCATTTCGGCCATTTGATCATTGGCAAAATCATTTAGCGTGGCACAGCCATAAATGACGCCATCGTGCTCAAGCACTGTAAAGTTCTCAACCTCGCGTTCAATAATGCCGCGGCCGCGAGGCAGCAACGTGCCGTCGAGTTCGAGCGGTTCGATCAGTTGCAAGAGCGCGCCGACATCGTCGATAGTGGCGGGGCGTAAGTCATCGAGAGTGTCTTCGACCACCATTGTCCCGATCCCATCGTGGGTAAAAATCTCAAGTAAGACTACGCCATCCAACGAAAACGGAATTAAATGGGCGCGCGTCACGCCGCGCTTGACTGCACGCGAGGCATATTGCAAATAAAAAGCGGTGTCGGGGTCGATTGAGCCCTCTGCCAGCAGGGCATCGGCATCGAGCCGTGCAAGCTCGGTATCAACCGAGCCGTCGGGTGAAATCACCCCGGGTGTTTCGGTCAAAAAAATCAATTTTTCTGCGCGACACGCGGTCGCGACGCTGGTGGCTAGTTCTTCCATCGACAGGTTGAACGCGTCGCCTGTGGGCGAAAATCCCAGCGGCGAGAGCAAAACGATTGAGCCCCGTTCGATCGCAAATCGCAGCGCCTCGACGTCAATCTTTCGAACCTGACCCGTGTGCTGGTAGTCGACGCCGTCAATAATGCCGGTGGGCCTTGCGGTAACAAAGTTACCCGAAAGTATACGAATCTGAGCATGCGACATCGGCGTGTTTGGCAGGCCCTGACTAAACGCGGCTTCAATATCGAGGCGAATCTCGCCAGCGGCTTCTTTGGCGCATTCGAGCGCATTGGCATCCATTGGTGCGCGTCCACGACCGAATTGCTGTTCAAACCCTTTTAAACGCAGCTGTTCATTGACTTGTGGGCGCGAGCCGTGCACTAACACCAGCTTAATGCCCAGCGCCGAGAGCAAAGACAGGTCTTGTACCAGCGTGTTTAAAACATTGGCCTGAACCAGTTCGCCACCAAACGCCACGACAAAGGTTTTGCCTCTAAAAGCATGCACGTACGGCGCTACCTCACGAAACCAGCGCACAAACTGAGCGGCTGCAAATTCAGGAGCCTCTTGGGCGGATAGGGTCTCTTGTTCGGGCGTGTCGGACATAGTGGCTTGTATTGAAAACCTCTGGGTGCTGTGAAAGATGTGGATAAATTTTATAATGCGATCTCGCCCGGATCAGAAAATATGTCTCAATCAAAGCCTGACGCGGGGATAACGCCCAGAATAACCCCCGAAAGCGTTGTCATTTCCCCACGCCAGCCCCCTCAGATCGTTTATCCCGAAGATCTGCCCGTCAGCGCGCGCCGGCTCGAGATCGCGCGGGCGATCGCCGAGCATCAAGTGATTATTGTCAGCGGCGAAACCGGCTCGGGCAAAACCACCCAGTTGCCCAAGATTTGCCTAGAGCTCGGGCGGGGTCTAAAAAAGATGATCGCGCATACCCAACCGCGGCGAATCGCGGCAAGTTCCGTCGCTAAACGAATCGCCGACGAGCTCAAAACTCCCTTGGGCGAGTGGGTTGGCTATCAAGTACGTTTTCAAGACCGCAGCAGCGCGCAAACCGCGATCAAACTCATGACCGACGGCATTTTGCTTGCCGAATCACAGCGTGACCCTCTGCTGCGTCGCTACGACACCATCATCATCGATGAGGCGCACGAGCGCAGCTTAAATATTGACTTTTTACTGGGCTACCTCAAACAGCTGCTGCCACGACGACCCGATCTGAAACTGATTATCACGTCGGCCACGATCGATGCGACGCGGTTTTCGCAACATTTTGCTGACGTTCAGGGGCGACCAGCACCTGTGATTGAAGTCTCAGGCCGGCTCTACCCCGTTGATATTCGGTATCGTCCAGTCAATGATCCCGAACGCCTTGAGGCCGGGACCACCACCCAGCCCTCCGCAGGGCAGTCTGAGCGCGGCTTGGCGCGCGACGAAGAACGCGAGCTGATCAATGCCCTCGTCGATGCCGTCGATGAGTGTGCACATGTCGGGCCTGGTGATGTCTTGGTCTTTTTGCCCGGTGAACGCGAAATCCGCGAGGCGGCTGAAGCGTTACGCAAGCAGCATCCTCCGGGCACCCAAGTGTTGCCCTTATATGCGCGCTTGTCACAGACCGAGCAAGAAGCAATCTTTACTCCACAAAGTAGCGGACGGCGCATTATTTTGGCCACCAACGTCGCCGAGACATCGCTGACGGTTCCGGGCATCCGCTTTGTGATTGATACGGGCCTGGCACGCGTCAAACGCTACTCGTGGCGCAACAAGGTCGAACAGTTACGTATCGAGCCCATCAGCCAAGCCTCAGCAAGCCAAAGGGCGGGGCGCTGTGGCCGTTTGGGCCCCGGAGTCTGTATTCGTTTGTACGACGAACCAAGCTTTAAAGTGCGTCCACCGTTCACCGACCCCGAGATCTTGCGTTCATCGCTAGCCGGTGTGATCTTGCGCATGAAGGCCTTGCACCTGGTCGAGATCGAACAGTTTCCGTTCGTTGACCCACCCTCAGGTCGTGCGATTGCCGATGGCTATCACTTGCTGCAAGAGCTTGGCGCCATCGACCCCGACTCCAGCACCGATACCGGCCTGACTTCCACAGGCCAAGCTCTGGCTAAATTGCCGGTCGACCCTCGTATCGGGCGCATGATTTTGGCCGCCCGAGAACAAAACTGCCTGACCGAGATGCTGATTATTGCTGCGGCGCTCTCAGTGCAAGACCCTCGCGACCGACCCATGCAAGCGCGAGAAGCGGCCGAGCTGGCGCACGCCAAGTTTGCCGACGATAAGTCTGAATTCCTCTCTTACATTAAGTTGTGGCGTTGGTATCACGAACAGGTGGATCACAAAGCCTCTCAGCGTAAGCTGGTGGCCCAATTGCGCCAGCAGTTTTTATCGCCCGTGCGCTTGCGCGAGTGGCACGACATCCATCGACAGTTGTTGGCGCTTGCCGGCGAACAGGGCTGGCGGTTGAATCAAAGCGATGCCACTTATGATCAATTGCATTTGGCCCTGATGTCAGGCTTGTTGGGTAATCTTGGTTTGCAGTCTGACGAGGCGGGGCACTTCATGGGTGCGCGCGAACTGCGCTTCTGGATTCATCCTGGGTCGCGTCTGGTAAAAAAAGCGGGTAAGTGGATTATGGCCGCCGAGCTGGTCGATACCAGCAAGGTGTACGCCCGCTGCATAGCAAAAATTGATCCGACCTGGGTTGAAAAGGTTGCCAAGCATTTGCTCAAACGCTCCTGGAGCGAGCCGCGCTGGGAGAAAAAACTTGGGCAAGTCGTCGCTAATGAAAAAGGTACGCTCTACGGATTAAACGTTTATTCAGGGCGGCGCGTGCATTACGGCCCGATCGCACCCACAGAGGCCCGAGCGATTTTTATTTTGCAAGGTTTGGTGCCGAGCGAGCTTGACAGCCCGCTGGCGTTTGTTGCTCACAATCGCAAACTGATTGCGCAAATCGAGCACCTTGAACACCAAACCCGACGCCCGGATATTTTGGTTGATGACAGTCTGATCCAGGCGTTTTACGATCGTTTGTTGCCTTCGAATATTCATCAGTTAAGTACGCTTGAGCACTGGGTGAAGGGTTTAGCTAAAGAGAAGGCGCAAGAGCTATTTTTGACACGTGAAGCCCTGATGCGACACGAAGCCGCGGGCGTCACTACCGACGTGTTCCCAAAGTTTTTTGACTGGCAAGGCACACGTCTGGCGCTTGATTATCACTTTGAACCCGGCTCGCCACGCGACGGCGTGACGTTGACCGTACCATTGTTTTTTTTGAACCAACTTGAGGCCGAACGTTGCGAATGGCTGGTGCCAGGCATGCTCAAAGAAAAAACTAACCTGTTGCTCAAATCATTACCGCAAAAAATACGCCGACACTGTGTGCCACTGCCTGCGTATGCCGCCGGATTTTACGAACGCTGGTTTGAAAAGCTTGGCGCGCCCGGTTGCTCGCTCACCGAGGCGCTTAGCCAGGATATGTGGTCACAACTCAAGCTGCGCCCAGTGCTCACTGATTTCAAGCTTGAGACCTTGCCCGCGCACCTGTTCATGTCGTTTAAGGTAATCGACGAACATGGCCGAATGCTGGGGGCTGGGCGCAATCTGGCGCAACTCAAGGCCGAGTTTGGCAAGCAAGCGCAGGCCACCTTTGCGCAACTCGCCACGCGTGACCACGAGGTCGCCAGTGCGTTATCGCAAGATGAGATCGTTGACTGGAGCTTTGGTACCTTGCCCGAGCTCTTAGAAATTCGCCGAAAAAACAGCACCGTTGTGGGTTACCCAGCCTTGGTCGACCGAGGTGCAACCTGTGCACTTGACGTGTTTGATGATCCGCATGCGGCGAAGCTTGCGCATCGACGCGGTTTGCGACGCCTGTTTAAAATCGCCTTACGCGAGCAGGTCAAGTTTTTAGAAAAAAACCTGCACGAGCTGACTAAACTTGGGATGCTGTACTTAGCCCTTGGCACGCAAGAGCAGTTACGCGATCAGTTGATCGACTGTGCGATTGAACGGGCCTGCTTCAACGAGCCTTGGCCGCTCGACGCGCAAACCTTTGAGACGCGTCGGCTTGAGGGTAAAGCCAAGATTGGCTTGCTGGCCCAAGACGTTGCGCGCACCGCCGGCGCGATCCTTGAAGCCTGGGTTGCAGCAGTGCGTAAGTTGCCCCAGGCAAAAAACCACGCGGCGGCGTATCAGGATATTCAGGCGCAATTATCGCAACTGGTATCGGCTGACTTTATTGCGGGCACCCCAGATGCCCAACTGGTCCATATTCCGCGCTATTTAAAAGCAGTGGTCGCGCGCATTGACAAACTGCGTAGCGATCCAACGCGCGACGCACGCCTCGTGGCAGAGATGGCGCCTTTGCTAGCGCAGTATTCGCGTGCCCGGAGTGCGCTAAAAGGCGCACCTGATCGCGGTTTGGACGAGTTTCGCTGGTTGCTCGAAGAGCTACGGGTGGCCTTGTTTGCGCAAGAATTACGCACGCCGATGCCTGTCTCAGCCAAGCGCCTGCAAAAGGCGTTCGATGCTATGCAACGGTAGCGAGGCGTTGGCGAGCCCGGCAAGTTGCGGCAAACTCAAAAGCGTAAAAACAGATAAATTGCCAGTGCAATGAGCCCAAATCTTGTAACTTTGTACAAGAGGCGATTAGCCTTTTTAAACGCACGGCGCTTTTGATCCGCTTGCCATTGATATTGCGAGAGTTTGTTGATCAAACCCGTCTGATCGGACCCTGCGTCGTTTGGAGAGCTAGCGGCAGACATCAATACACGTCCAAACCAGTGGTTAAAGCGCCCGACCCAGGCCCACTTGAGTGGGCGTTCGA
This sequence comes from Bordetella parapertussis, assembly GCA_945872285.1. Lineage (GTDB taxonomy): Bacteria > Pseudomonadota > Gammaproteobacteria > Burkholderiales > Burkholderiaceae_B > Zwartia > Zwartia parapertussis_D. The sequence continues at coordinate 17,963 of CAMBZR010000031.1, forward strand.
TGTCACAAAACAAAATAATACGATTCTCGCTTGTGCGGTTGTAAGCCTCATGCACGTAGGTTTCATCAAAAATCACGCTCTCTCCGTCGCGCCAGCTGTAGCGCAAGCCATCAACGTCGATGTAACACTGATCATGATTGGGGGTGACCAGTCCGAGGTGATAGCGCAAAGAGCCGGCAAAAGGATCGCGATGCGGATTTAATTGCCCGTCTGGCGGTAGCTCGGCAAACATGGCCGCTTTGACACTTGGGAGCCGGTTGAGCAGGGCGACGGTTTTGGGGCAAAGGATCTGCGCCGAGGGGTGCTTGGCGCCGTACCATTTCAAGTAAAAGCGCTTCCAGCCATATTTAAAAAATGAGTTAAACCCAATGTCGTTAGGCAGGTCTGGCGCCTTGATCGCTTGCATATTCGCCAATTGAATCGCTTCGTCGCGAATGGTCTCCCAGTGCTCTTCTAAAAGCTTTAGCTCTGGGAGGTGGTCAATCGACAGATAGGGGGTGGTTGGCACCTTTGAATTAAGCACCATCAGCGCGTTGATCGGCACTAAAAGTATCGAATGATCAAGCAGTTGGCGGCCCAGAGGTAAGCGCACTTTGCCTCAAAAATGAGCAAATAAGATGGCGGCTAACCACCCGCCCAGGAGCAGCCACTTCATATAAAAGACCTGCTAGCGCTTGCGGCCCCTGGCGCTGCGCTGACTAACACTAAAAACGGTTTGCTAGGCACCAAAATGGGTACAATCCTGATATGGATAAAGCTGTTCAAACGCCGCCTTTTGTACATTTGCGCGTTCACTCCGAGTTTTCGGTAGTCGATGGCATGTTACGTATCCCAGACCTGATCAGCCGTTCGGTCTCGCAAGGCCAGCCTGCGGTTGCGCTTACTGACTTGTCTAATGTTTTTGGTCTGATCAAGTTTTACAAGGCGGCCCGTGGCGCGGGCGTCAAACCCATTGCTGGTTGCGACGTTTGGCTCACTAATGACCAAGACCGCGAAAAACCGTATCGTATGCTACTTTTGGTTTCAAACAAAGCTGGGTATCTGGCCCTGTGCGAGCTTTTGACCCAAGCTTGGCTGACCAACGCGCACCGCGGTCGCGCCGAGATGCGGCGCGAATGGCTTGTGAAGGTGTCGGGCTTAATCGTGCTGTCCGGCGCTCGGGCCGGTGACGTGGGGCAGGCGCTGATGGCGGGCAACCGTGAAGCAGCGCTAGCTCATGCGCGCCACTGGCAGGCTGCCTTTCCTGATTCTTATTACATTGAGCTGCAGCGCACCGAAGCCGAGGTCGACCAGTCGTACACGCAAGCCGCCTTGTCGGTTGCGACCGAACTGGGCTTGCCCGTTGTAGCAACCCACCCGGTGCAGTTTCTTGATCGCTCTGATTTTCGCGCGCACGAGGCGCGGGTTTGTATCTCTGAAGGGCAGATCCTGACCAATCCGCGTCGGCCTCGTTGGTTTACTGAAGATCAGTATCTGTTGACCTCCGATGAGATGGCTAAGCGCTTCAGCGATGTGCCCTCAGCGCTGGCGAATTCAGTGGCCATTGCTCAGCGTTGCAACCTCACGCTTGAGCTTGGTCAGCCTCAGCTGCCAAATTTTCCGACCCCCGAGGGTGTCACGCTTGACGATTATCTGATTGAGCTGTCTGAGTTGGGCCTTGAAAAACGCATGCTGCAGTTGTTTCCTGATCCGCTTGAACGCGCTAAGGTACAGCAGCAATACTCAGAGCGCCTCAGCCTTGAATGCCAAACCATTATCAAAATGGGGTTTCCGGGCTACTTTTTGATCGTGCAAGACTTTATCAATTGGGGCAAAAACAACGGCGTGCCTGTGGGGCCCGGTCGCGGTTCGGGTGCTGGCTCTCTGGTCGCCTATTCGCTTGGGATTACCGACTTAGATCCGATTCGCTACGATTTGCTGTTTGAGCGGTTCTTGAATCCCGAGCGCGTGTCAATGCCCGACTTTGACATCGACTTTTGCCAAGACAACCGTGAACGCGTGATTGAGTACGTCAAAACCAAATATGGGCGCGCGGCCGTCAGCCAGATTGCCACCTTCGGCACGCTTGGCGCCAAGGCGGTCGTTCGTGACGCAGGCCGAGTGCTCGACATGCCCTACATGCTGTGCGATGGCTTATCCAAGCTGATTCCACACAATCCGGCGGATCCCTGGACGCTCGAACGCGCGCTCAAAGACGAACCTCAGTTTAAAGAGCGCTACGAAAAAGAAGAAGAAGTGCGCGCCCTGATCGATCTGGCACGCCCACTCGAAGGCCTGACCCGCAACGTGGGGATGCATGCCGGTGGCGTGTTGATTGCACACGGTAAGCTAACTGATTTTTGTCCGCTTTATTGCCAACCCGGTCACGAAGGCAGCGCGGTTTCCCAGTTTGATAAAGACGATGTCGAGGCCGCGGGGCTCGTTAAATTCGACTTTTTGGGTTTGCGTAACCTGACAGTGCTAGATTGGGCCGTTCGGTTTGTGCGCAAATTTAACGACAAACTGTCTGATTTTGATGTCATGTCGGTGTCGCTTGACGACCCCGTCACCTATCAGCTTCTTTGCAAGGCAAACACCACAGCGGTTTTTCAGCTTGAGTCGCGCGGCATGAAAGACCTGCTCAAAAAGCTTCGCCCCAACACGTTTGAAGACATTATCGCTGTGTTGGCGCTGTTTCGTCCTGGGCCGCTTGAGTCGGGCATGGTCGATGATTTTGTCAATCGTAAGCATGGCCGTGCAACAGTAGATTATTTTCATCCCGACCTCGAATCCACGCTTAAAAGCACCTACGGCGTGATTGTCTACCAAGAGCAAGTGATGCTGATTTCGCAGATCATTGGCGGCTATTCGTTAGGTGGTGCAGACTTGCTACGTCGCGCCATGGGCAAGAAAAAGCCCGAAGAGATGGCCGCGCACCGCGAGTTGTTTGAACAGGGCGCGCTTAAAAAAGGTTACGACCCTAAAGTCGCAGTCAAATTATTTGACCTGATGGAACTCTTCGCAGGCTACGGTTTTAACAAATCGCACTCAGCGGCTTACGCACTGATTGCGTATCACACCGCTTGGCTCAAGGCGCATCATCCGGCAGAGTTCTTGGCGGCGACCCTGTCGTCTGATATGGACGACACCGATAAAGTTCAGATCTTTTGGCGTGATTGCCTGGCCAACGGCATCACGGTCTTACCGCCTGATATCAATGCTTCGGCCTATCGGTTTGAACCCGTAGCTGACGCAAAAACTCAAAAAGGTTTACCGCCCCGTACGATTCGCTACGGCATGGGTGCGGTCAAGGGCACCGGGCAGGGTGCGGTCGAAGATATCTTGCGCGTGCGCAAAGACGGCCCCTTCGCTAGTCTGTTCGATTTTTGTCGAAGAATCGATCGTCGAGCCGTCAATCGACGCAGTATCGAGGCCTTAATCCGAGTGGGGGCCTTCGACACGCTCGAGCCGAATCGCTGCGCACTCCTTGCCTCGTTAGCCACAGCCCTCGAGGCGGCAGAGCAGCACGCGCGCAGCGCCAATCAGGTGTCTTTGTTTGGTGACGATAGCCACGAGGTGGTTGCGGATGAGCTTGGTTCGATAGCGCCCTGGAACCTCCACACCCTCCTGACCGAAGAAAAAGCCGCTCTGGGATATTTTTTTAGTGGTCATCTGTTCGATGTCTGGCGTGACGAAGTCCGGCTCTTTGCCGCCAAACCGCTGGCCCGTCTTGAGCCCTTGCGCGATTCTCAATGGATTGCGGGTGTGATTAGCGGTGTGCGCAGCATGATGAGCTCAAAAGGCAAACTGCAATTCATTACCCTAGATGATGGTACGGCACAAGTCGAGGTTACTGTTTATTCTGAACTCTTTGAGCAACATCGTCATCGCTTGCGCGACGACCAGTTAGTGATTTTGCAAGTCAAAGTCACCAACAACGAACGTTCAAAGGGCACGCGCGTTGTTGCCGAGAACCTCTATGATTTGCAATTGGCACGCGAAGCGCGTGCTAAGGCGCTGCGGATTCGTCTAAATGGCAACGCCGACGCGCTCTTACTTAAAAAAATGCTAGACCCCTTTCGCGTCACGGCAACGGGCCCGGCCCGTGGTACACCCGTCGAGGTACTCTACGAAAACGCAGGGCTGGCTTGCGTGCTCAGGCTAGACGAGACGTGGAGAGTGCGCCTGTCTGATCATTTGGTAGAACAACTGACTGCCTGGACGTCAGCCTCCGATATCGAGGTGGCCTACTGATGGATCAGACGCGCGCGCTGCGTATCATTCACTCCGAAGCTGCAACAAGCTTTGGTGGCCAAGAGCATCGTCTGTTTAAAAAAATAGTCGCCTTGCGCGAGCTTGGTCATCATCTCGAGTTGGTTTGCCAGCCGGACGCCGAAGTAGGCGCGCGTCTGCGCGACGCAGGTTTTTTGGTTCACACTATGACGATGGATGGTCCTGTCAACATCGTACGCGGCGTTTTCGCGATCAAAAAGATTTTGCAAGCGGGTAGGTTTGACGTACTCAACACCCATAGCAGACAAGACACGTTGATCGCTGCAACGGCGGGGCGTTTGGCTAAAGTTCCATTGATTGTGCGCACGCGCCATTTGGCAAGTCCGCCGAATTCGCTCTTAACGTACACGTGGCTACCGCATCGGGTCATTGCAGTGAGCAATGCCGTGCGACGACAATTGATTTTGCGCGGGGTTGCGCCTGAGCGCATTGAGACGATTTACACACCAATAGTTTTTGCAGCGCCCGTTGAGCACTCCACTTTACGCAGCGAATTAAAAATTTCTAACCAAGATATCTTAGTGGGGTGCGTAGCCGTGCTGCGCCCCGATAAAGGTCACCTCTCGTTGATTAACGCGATGTTGCCTTTGTTGCGCGCGCGCCCCCACTTACATTTGGTGATCGCTGGCGGTGGCTCTCCCCTGTTTGAACAATTGCTAACGCATATTTTGCATAGCGGCTTGAGCGTGCGCATTCATTTGCTGGGCACGCGTCGCGACATACCCAATGTATTAAAGGGCCTAGACATTTTTTGTTTGCCGACTCGCAAAGAAGCGCTGGGTACAGTTTTTCTCGAAGCGGCAGCCAGTGGTTTGCCAGTGATCGGCACCGATGTAGGGGGAGTGAGCGAAACCATGATTCCCGGCGTGACGGGTTTGCTTGTGCCGCTTGATGACGAACGAGCGTTGCAAAACGCTTTGGTGCAGCTAATCGATTCACCCGACTTAAGAAAAAAAATGGGACAAGCTGGGTACGATCGAATGCACGTGGCTGAGGGTATTTTTACGAAACAGACGTTCGCTAAGCGCATCGAGGTTTTCTATCGTCGGTGGCTTGACGAATTGTCCGGTTTGACCAACGCCCAAACCCCAACGCCGGCAAGCGCTAGCGCCAGGCACCCTGAAGCATGACGACGACTGCCTACTGCGTACCCGTCTTAATGTATCACCACGTGTCGCCCGCGGCGGGTTCGCTCACCACGTCGCCTGAAAACTTTGAAAGTCAGATTGCCAGTCTGGCCAGGCGCGGTTATCGCTCTCTTACGGCTAGGGAGTTTGCTGATTTTTTGGCAGGCGCACCCACGCCTGCGAAATCGGTCTTAATTACTTTTGACGATGGCTATCTTGACAACTGGGTCTATGCTCACCCCGTCTTGCAAAAGTACTCCATGCAGGCTGTTCTTTTTTTGATTACGGGTTTGGTTGGTGAGGATGTTGCCCGACCGCACGCCGGTCAGACTGGGGCAGGGGTTCCAGCGGTGCTTGGTCACTTGCAAAGTAAGGCGGCGATTGCCAGTGGTACAGCCGATTTGGCGATGCTGCGCTGGGCCGAGGTTCGGGCAATGCAAGAGGCCGGTACGTTTGAGGTGCACAGCCACACGCATACCCATCAGCGCTGGGATTTAACCGACGACGTGCGTGAGGTTTGCCTAAAAAATCTCACACAAGACTTAAGCGATTCTCGTGCGACGCTGCAACAGCAGCTTGGGTCGGTCTCAGAGCATTTTTGCTGGCCCCAGGGTTATTTTGCGCAGGACTATGTCGCCGTAGCGCAGTCGGTGGGTTTTAAATATCTTTATACAACTGTGGCACATGGCCAAAATCTGGTGGGGGTCTCACCGGCGAATATCTATCGCTTTGCCGTGCGCAACCGGGGCGGAGCCTGGCTCTTATTGCGGATCTGGTTTGCCGCCCACCCCGTGGTCGGGCCGCTGTACAACAAATGGAAACTATGGAACCGAGCGCTTCGCGCCAAAGCCTAGGGCTTTCGGTCATTATCATTACCAAAAACGAAGCAACGCGCATCGCTGACTGCCTTGCGTCTGTCTGCTTTGCAGACGAGGTGATCGTGCTAGACGGCTTTAGCACCGACGACACCGCCAGCGTGGCTCGGGCGTTGGGCGCGCAAGTGCATCAGGTTGCCGATTGGCCTGGCTTTGGCCCGCAAAAAAATCGTGTCTTAGCCTTAGCGACCCAGCCTTGGGTGCTATCGCTTGATGCAGACGAGCGCGTCACCCCCGAGTTACAAGCTGAAATTATTCAAACTCTTAGTGATCCAGCTTATGACGGCTATCGGCTTGCCCGACTCTCAGAGTTTTGCGGAAAACAAATTCATCACAGCGGTTGGTGGCCCGACTACGTCTTACGCCTGTTTCGCCGCGAACTCGGCGCCTTTGACGACGTACCGGTACACGAACAAGTCGTGCTCGCAGGACGCGTGGGTAAACTCAAGACATGTCTGTTACATTTTCCCTTCGAAAATCTCGATGCGCTTGTGGTTAAAATCAACCGTTACTCTGGCGAAGCGGCAAAATTGATGGCTGCTCAAGGCAAGCGCGTTGGCGTGCTTGGGTTGATTGGCCACAGCGTCTGGACGTTTATCCGCATCTATTTGCTAAAAAGAGGGTTTCTTGATGGTCGCCATGGTTTTGTACTCGCGGTGACGGCAGCTTCGGGTAGTTTTTTGCGGTATTCCAAACTAATGTTTTTAAATGAAGCGCGCGAGCAAAAAAAATCGAAATGAAAATTTTGTTCACTAATTTTCATCCCCGTAATGGTGGTGGCCACGTCACCTACATTATGAATTTATTGCAAGGGCTGCCTGACTCTTTTCAGTGTACGGTCGCAACGCAAGCTTCGAGTCGTTTGTATCGCTTCGCTAGCCTGATCCCTGGTGTATGCGTGGTGGATTTGGCCTTTACCACGCGCCCGATCTCTTGGTTTAAAGATCGCAGAGCTCTGCGCCACTTGATCGCCTCAGAAGGCTTTGATATCGTTCACGTCAATGGCTCGGCCGACCATAAGCAAGTGATGCTGGCCTTGTTTGGCATGCGACACCGCCCTCGGATTATTTTTACAAAACATAATGATCATCCGCTGAATAGTTTCGGACACGCTTTGCGCGTGTTCTTCTCGACCGATCACGTCATCGCAGTCAGTGATCACGTCAAACGATTTCTGTTGCACTCGCCCTATAAATGCAAGCCGATTACGACGATTCGCCATGGCATTGACACAGACTATTTTTCGCCGGTCGATGGTGCCGAAAAGCAACGTTTGCGCGAGCGGCTGCTCGGCCCAGACTTTGAGCGCAAAATCGTACTAGGTAGTTCTGCCGGAACAGAATATGCAAAAGGCTGGCTGGATTTGGTGGCTGCGGTTGCGGCTCTGCCCTCTGGCCAGCGCGAGAGATTTCATATCGTCTTAATTGGTGACCGGCCACGTGATTTTCATTGCGCCGAGGTGGCAGAGCGTGCAATGACCGCGCAGGTGAGTATGCCCGGGCTGCTTGACGATGTGCGCCCTTGGCTTCGTGCCTGCGATCTTGGCTTTGTGTTGTCCTACGAAGAGACCCTATCGTTTGCCTGCCGAGAATTGATGGCACTTGGTTTGCCGGTGCTGATTACGCGAGTGGGTGGGTTACCTGAAAACCTTCCTGCGCAACAAGGCGCGGGTCTCCCCAGCAACAGTGAAGGCTGGGTGGTACCGCCACGCTCCCCCGAGTTCATTACAAAAGTTCTTCTTGAGTTGCTTCAGCAACCCGAGCGGCTCGCTCAAATGGGGCAGCTAGCCCGGGTGCACGCGGCCCAAGAGTTCGGTTTGCAGGCGTTTGTGGATGCGACGATTGCTGTGTATAAAGATCAGGTTTAACCGCTTTGTTTAACGCCTACGTTTGATTGTCTTCACGATGCCGTCAATCCCTATTCTGATGTATCACCAGGTTGGCCCAACGCCACCTCGACACTCGTCTTATCGCGGGCTTACCGTACACCCCAAAAGTTTCGCCAGGCAAATGTGGGCGATGCACCAGTTTGGGTATCGGGGATTAAGCATGCGCGACTTGTTACCATACCTTAAACGAGAAAAAGTCGGTAAGGTGTTTGGCATCACCTTTGATGATGGCTTTCGTAACGTCTTTCAAAACGCCTTGCCGATATTGTTAAAATACAACTTCACGTCGACAAATTACCTGGTGGCCAATCTTTTTTCCCAAACAAACTCTTGGGATAAGGACAGAGGCGTGCCGCGCGCCGAGCTGATGTCGCTTGCCGAGATGCGGGCGTGGGCGCAGGCCGGGCAAGAGGTTGGCTCGCACACTTTGGATCACGTGCATTTGCTCGAGTTGTCTTTGGCGCAGGCGCGTGAGCAACTTGTTGGTTCCCGACAAAAACTGGTTGAGGCGCTCGGCGCCGACGTGACCGCATTTTGCTATCCCTATGGCGACTTTAACGTCGCACTCCAGCAGTTGGCTCAAGACGCGGGTTACACCAGTGCCACCACGACCGAACGCGGTCTTGCCAGAATGACAGATGACGTGTTTGCGATCCCACGCGTCGGGATCTGGCGCAGCACGACTTTGTTGCGTTTTTTATACCAATGCTTGTCTCAGCACGAGAATCGTCGACGTGCCTGAGCGCCTGCGTATCGCCTTGTTGATTGATCGTTTTGGTCGTCGCTTTGGTGGCGCCGAGGCCTACGGAGTGAACGTATTTGAGGTTCTGGCACAGAGGCATGACGTGACCGTCATCGCACACGACTTTGAGCACACCTTACCTGTTAAACAAATTACAGTCAGCAGCAGTCGCAGGTGGCCGAGCTGGATTCGGGTCTGGCATTTTGCGCGCGTGGCAGCACGTCTGACGCGTGACAATTACGATGTGGTGCATTCGCATATGAATGGCGGTGCGGGGCAGATCCACGTGATTCATGTCGTGCCGATTCGTCATCGACGTATCTTTGCTAAGACCTGGTGGCAAAAAATAGCGGTCTATCTTCAGCCCAGCAATGTGGTGTATCTGCTTCTTGAGGCGGCGGCAGTGCGACCCAAGCCAGGCAGTTGCGTCGTTGCCGTATCCCCTTGGTTAAAAGATCGCATACACGAGGCTTACGGTACCCCCCTGGCCGTTCAAACGATTGCCCCGGGCGCCTCGTTTGTCGCCCCTAATCCGCTGGTGCGCGCGCGTGTGCGCAACGAGCTTCGTTGTGCGCCAACTGAGGTTGTTTGTTTGCTCGTTGCACGCAACCCCTTGCGCAAAGGCTTGGCTGCTGTCTTGTGCGCTCTAGAGCGTCTGCCAGAGCACTTTCGTCTGATTGTTGTGGGTGCGAAGCCGCACATAAAAGATTATGTCGGTGTCAATCACCCTGGGCTCGTGTCGCGAATCAGTCTGGTGGCGCCGACGCCCGACGTGTCGCCGTACTATCAGGCCGCCGACGTTTACGTTCACCCAACCTTGCTCGACAGTTTTGGTCTGGCTCCGCTTGAGGCGATGGCACACGGCCTGCCTGTGCTAATGAGTGGGCCTCAGTACTGCGGTTTTGGTCGTTACGTCACGCACCGCCATGATGCGTGGGTGCTAACCGACCCCGAAGATGCCGGTGAAATTGCGCAGGGCCTTGAGCAACTCATGACAGATCCTGTCTTGCGCGCTAAGATTTTGACCAACAGTCTAAAGTTGGTCGAGTCTTTATCCTGGGCGCAGGCTGCTCAAAAATTCGAAGCCCTCTACGCCGAAAGTATCGAAGCGCGTCGCTAAAAGTGGCTCAGGCTAAGCCCAGCCTCTAAGCCAATAGCCTAAAAGTCCCAAATACTCTTTAATGATGGTGCGACTGGCCTCAAGACTGCGAATCTGCGGCAGCCAAGGGTTCAGGTCTTCGTCTTCGGGCAGAATAATCTGAGGGGCGCTTGAGGCCGGTGACGCATCCACCCCGCGCTTGATAAAGGTTGCTAAGGCGCGTGGCATGTGTAAAGCAGACGTCACCAAAAGTGCCCGTTTTAACTGCATGCGTTGCATCACGCGATCTGAAAACTGCGCATTTTCGTAGGTGTGGCGGCTATCATTTTCCAGGATCAGGGCCGCTTCTGGCACACCGCGTTGGCGCAAGCTTCTGGCCATGATGGCGGCCTCGCTGATTTTTCCCTCGAGCGCGCCGCCCGATAATAAAATTTTTGGGGCGCGCCCCGCAAAATACAGCGCGGCAGCGCGGTCAATACGGTCTAAGGCCGTCGCGCGGTTATAGGGTTCAAACCAGTTTGCACGGTTGGCTTGAGTGTTTCCGCCCAACACCACAATGACATCGGCTCGAGGCGCACGCGCCGCCTCGACATAGGCATAGTGCCGTTCGAGTTTGCCGCCAAAATAAAGCGATGTGATGGGCAGCGACCAAAGCAACATCCAGCTAAGCCCTAAAAGCGAAAACAACACCGCCGTGCGCTTGTGAGACCACAACGCAAAAAGCACCGCAAGCACCAAGAGCAAAAGCCCAAGACTCGGGGGATATAAAAACAGGTTAGAGAATGGTATCTGTGCAAGCAAGGGGCTTTGCTCCTGACGACTCACCGACGAAAGACTGCGTCACGCTGGTTTCGATAAAAAAACGTGTTGCAAACGGCTGACGACTTCTCCAACGGTTGGCCATTGACCCGAGCGACCCAGGTTGATGCTGTCGGGGGCCCAAGCCCGCGTGCGAGCGGGGTCGGTTACGCCAAAAAGAGTCACCTGCTTGGCACCGGCCGCCGCGCACAGGTGCGAGACCCCCGAATCATTACACACGACGACCCGGGCTAAACGCGTCAGGGCACAAAAGCCCCCCAAGCGCAACGGGTCGATCATATCGGCGGTGGGTACAGCACGCAAGGCGGCCGCTTGTTCAGACTTTGGTGGACACATCGCCACCCGCACCCCATTGTTTTGAAGGATTCGGGTGAGCGCGTCAAACTGAGGCCACACCTTCTGCTGGCCGTGATGCGTCCCAGTGGCAGTCGGTGCGATCAGGACAAAATCACCCGCTTTGAGCCCGGCAGCGCTTAAGTGATCGTGGGCGCTTTGCGTCTGCGCTCGGGTCAGGGGCAGGTGCAGTCGGTCGGGCAAGGTCTGCGGGCTTGCCTCGGTTCCCCAGGCCTGCAGGGCTTGTTTGGCCAAAGCAAAGCTGCTTTGAACCACATGTAAAGGTTCAGTGGGCTTGTTTAGCGGCCACTTCAGCAGCAAGCTGCGGCCATCATCGCGCCAGCCTGCACTTTTAAGGCCTGCCAGCCGAAAACATAAAGCACTTGAAAACGAATCGGGCAACAGCAACGCCCGGCGATACTGCGGGTTTTTTTTGCGCCAGTCTCGCGTCTCAAAGATATCCTCAAGCAGCCGGCCAGACATGAGCAGGAACCCTTCTAGTTCCATGCCCGCCAACAGATCGCGCGCCCAGCCACGTGCGCAGACCGCAAAGGGTATATTGAGTCGGTGCAGCATATCTAAGACGGGCAGGCTCATACAGACATCCCCCACCCAGTTCGGCAAACGGATCAAAATTGGTTCTTGTTGCATCGTGTCTTTCGTCTGAAGTCAATTACGCAAGGATACGACAAGTTTAGCGGGCGATGCGTGCAAAGATCCGAAGCCAAAGGCCGAGGGCGTCAGACATCAGGTTTGAGCAGTGAAGGGGGTAAACTTTAGGTTTCAGGCTAATCAGAGCGTTATGTTGACTCCACCGATCGGCCCAGCGGCCAACTCCTCGTCTGCCCTGAGTGCGACCCTTTGGCGCCGCATCTACGAGCGCGTGGGTGCCTACTGGAAAGGCTTGGCCGTCGCGGTGTTTTTTATGGCGGGTGCGGCAGCAACGCAACCCACGCTCGCGGTGGCAATGAAGCCCCTGCTAGACGAGGGGTTTTCTGGTGCCAAGCCAGAATACGTGTGGCAGGTGCCGTTGGCCATTATCGCGCTCATTTCTTTGCGAGGGGTCTGCAATTTTTTTAGCGATTATTTGCTGGCCTGGGTGGCGAATAATGTGTTGCTCGGCGTACGCGCGGATATGTTTGAAAAACTGCTGTCGATGCCCGACAGCGAGTTCAAAAAAGGCGATACCGGCCGATTGCTAAATCGCTTCACGGTCGATGCAGGTAACGTGACAAGCTACGCGACCGATGTGCTGACGGTGGTGGTGCGTGAGTCGTTGGTGGTGGTGGCGATGATCGGGGTGTTGCTCTACATGTCCTGGCAACTCACGCTGATTATTTTATTGACCATGCCCGTTTCAGTGCTGATTTCTCGCGGCTTTATCGATCGGCTGCGACGGATTAATCGCGATACGGTCAACATGAATGCCGAGCTCACGCGCGTGGTCAACGAAGGAATCGACGGTCAGCGCGTCGTAAAACTCTTTGACGGTTATGCGTTTGAGCGTAAGCGCTTTGCTTATGTCAGTGGTCGCTTGCGTCGCTTTGACATGCGGGCGGCAACCTCGGATGCCGCACTGACACCGATTACCCAGGTGGTGACGGCACTTGCCGTTGCGGCGGTGATTGCGGTTGCACTGAATCAGGCGAACGCAGGTGCCCTGACAGTGGGAAGCTTTGCCGCGTTCATGGCAGCGCTTGCACAAATTTTTGATCCAATTAAGCGTTTAACCAAGGTCGCCAGTCGTACGCAAAAAATGCTGGTATCGGCAGAAAGTGTATTCATTCTGGTGGATCAGGTGTCAGAGACAGACACCGCGACCGGCACGTTTGACGGTCGGGTAAAAGGGCGCGTTGAATTCAAGCTCGTCTCGCATCGGTTTCCCGACGCCGAAGTCAACACCCTCGACCAAGTCAGCATCGTGGCCGAACCCGGTCAGACGATTGCACTGGTCGGGCGCTCTGGAAGTGGCAAGACCACGTTGGTCAATATGTTGCCTCGTTTCGTGGGGCCGTCTGGCGGGCAAGTTCTGATTGATGACCGCGATATTGAGTCGATTTCTTTGCGCGACTTGCGCGAGCAATTGTCGCTGGTCAGTCAGGATGTCGTGCTCTTTGATGACACGATCGCGGTTAACGTGGGTTACGGTGCGTTGCACGAGGCGTCTGAAACCGAAATCCGTCGGGCACTGCACGCTGCCAACCTGCTTGAATTTGTGGATAGCTTGCCGCTTGGTCTGCAGACCCGAGTCGGTGAAAACGCGACGCGTTTGTCTGGAGGACAACGGCAGCGCCTTGCGATTGCGCGGGCGCTGATTAAAAACGCGCCGATCTTGATCCTAGATGAGGCAACGTCGGCTCTAGATAACGAATCCGAGCGTCAGGTTCAAGCCTCACTCGAAACCCTGATGAAAGGCCGCACAACGCTGGTGATCGCGCATCGCTTATCGACTGTGCAAAACGCAGATTCGATCGTCGTGATGGATCAGGGCAGGGTGGTAGAGCAGGGCTCGCACACAGAACTGCTGGCGCGTGGCGGCGCTTACGCCGGCTTGTATCAAATGCAGTTTCGCGAGGCTTAGTCGCCTGTCTGCGAACATCCCCAGACAAAAAAGGTAAAACATGAGTCACCAAGATGAGCAACTGACTGAGCAACTTGTCCGCGCGGCCCAAGCGAGGTTTGGCGAGCCCTTCAAGGTGCCCGCTGGCCTGACGCAGGCGACAGAACTTTTGCGCCTGTTGACACACAGCTCACATCGCCGCTGGACAGAACAGACGGTGGCGCCCGAGTTGCTCAAGCTGTTGTTTGCTTGCGCCTTGGCCGCTCCCTCTAAATCTGACCTGCAGCAGGCCGATATTATCGAGGTTCGTGATCGCGAAAAAATCAAAGCGATCGCAGCGTTTATCCCAGATATGCCTTGGATCAATAACGCCCCAGTTTTTTTGATATTTTGCGGCAATAACCGACGTCTTCGCCAGCTCTCAGAGTGGCGCGGCAAACCCTTTGTTAATGAGCACCTTGATCATTTTATGAATGCCGCTGTCGATGCGGGCTTGGTTCTCGCGCAATTTATTGCCGCGGCCCAAAGCGTTGGTTTGGGCACCGTGCCGATCAGTGCCGTGCGCAATCATGCACGCGAGACCAGCGAACTACTCGGTTTGCCAGAGGCCGTATTCCCCGTTGCGGGCTTGTGCGTGGGTTACCCAACCGAGGGCGGTCGTATTATTCCTCGCCTACCCCTCAGCGTGACGGTGCACACTGATGTCTTTGACGAGACCGACCTGCGCGCTCAAGTCGATGCCTATGATCAGCGCAGGCACGCAGTGTTTCCATTGCGCCAGCAGCGTTACGCGGCGCTGTATCCCGATGTTGAATTTAACGGCTGGTCTGAAGATAAGGCGCGTCACTACTCTCAACCCGAACGCGCAGGCTTTGGCGAGTACATACGCACTCAAAAATTTAGTTTGAAGTAAGCAGATCGTTGCGCAGAACAAACAAACACGCAGGCTGCGTCGCTAAAGCAAAACAATATCGTATTGTTCTTGCGTGTAGCCGCTTGCGACTTCTAATGAAATGCGTTTGCCAACAAAGTCGCCTAGCACGGCCAAATGTTGGCTCTCTTCTTCCAAGAATAAATCTACAACATTTTGGGAAGCAAGAATCTTAAATTCCCGAGGATTAAACTGCCGCGCCTCACGCAAAATCTCGCGCAAAATCTCGTAGCAGATGCTGCGGTTGGTTCGCACATTGCCGCGACCTTGACAGGTCGGGCAGGGCTCACACAGTTGATGCGTCAAAGAATCACGCGTGCGTTTACGCGTCATCTCAACGAGACCTAACTGCGTAAAGCCATTGATGGTCATGCGCGTGCGATCGGGCGCTAAAGCCTTTTGCAGCTCTGCCATGACCGCCTCGCGGTGGCCCGGCTCATCCATATCAATAAAATCCAGAATGATGATTCCACCAAGATTACGCAGACGCAATTGACGCGCGGCCGCCTGCGCAGCTTCCAGATTTGTTTTGAAGATCGTATCGTCAAAGTTACGACCGCCAACGAAGCCCCCGGTGTTGACATCGACCGTCGTCAGAGCCTCGGTCTGATCGATAATCAAATAACCGCCAGACTTTAGGTCAACCCGCCGCGACAGCGCAAGTTTGATTTCTTGTTCAATGTTGGCGGTATCAAACAACGGTCGCTCGCCGCTGTAATGCATCAGGCGCTCTGTGACAGAAGGCGTATAGGTATTGGCCCAAGCCTCAAGCTCGGCGTAGGTTGCACGCGAATCCACCATAATCTGTTGCGTGTGGGGCGACACCATATCGCGTAGCACCCGTTGCGCCAGGCTCAGGTCTTGGTGAAGCAGGCTGGTCGCGGGCAGCGTGCGGGCGGCAGTTTGTAAGTTCGTCCAAAGCTTTTTTAAGTACCCAAGATCGGCGCTAAGTTCGTCATCGCTGGCAAGTTCTGCCTGCGTGCGCACAATAAACCCGCCTTTCTCTTCTTTAGGCACGAGCGCCTGCACGCGTTCACGCAGCGCCTGGCGCTCGGTCTCTGAACCGATCTTCTGCGAGATGCCGATATGCGGCTCGTGTGGCAAATACACCAACATGCGCCCCGCGATACTAATTTGTGTTGACAGCCGCGCGCCCTTGCTGCCGAGTGGGTCTTTAATGACTTGTGTCATCAGGCTTTGCCCTTCGAAAAGCAGTTTTTCGATCGCGATGGGTGGCGTATTCTGGGTGCGCGCCTGCCGATTTTCACGTAAGTCGGCAATGTGCAAAAACGCCGCCTTTTCAAGGCCAATATCGATAAACGCGCTCTGCATACCCGGCAAAACCCGAACCACTTTACCTAAGTAGACATTGCCAACCTGGCCGCGCTGAATCGCACGCTCAATATGCAGTTCTTGAACGACTCCCTGTGCGACGAGCGCCACCCGAGTCTCGAAAGGGGTGACATTAATGAGGATATTTTCGTTCATATGTATCTTTGACTGGATGTGACGTACGTATTCGTGCTATAGTAGCGGGCTTGGCAGTAAATAAGTTACAGCCTTGGTAGTCAAGCGTTTTATTGGATATTGTTGTACTCGTTTTGCAAATCAATGTGGTTCAAATAACTGAATACTTTGATTTGACACAGACAAAAATATCCCTCATAATCTCGCTTCTTTGCGGATGACAAACCAAAGACAGGCAACTGGCTTTGATTCAAAAGTAAAGTAAACAGTACCGAATACCATGTTCTTTAAAAATTTGACAACCGATAAGTGTGGGCGCTTGGAATGAGTGTCGCAGGTTTGGTGGCTGTAACAGGTCACCAAATTGCAAACGAAATCAAGTGCTCACAAAGAAGTTAGGAAATAAAAGTTTAGGTGTTAAAGCCTAGATGAGTCATAACCTCACTTCCTTTGAGCAGCGACGTATAACCGGCCTTGGGGCAACCTGGGGTCAAGGAAATACGATTTAT
>CAMBZR010000032.1 GCA_945872285.1 Bordetella parapertussis
GCATCATTTTTGCCAAAGTACCAGCCGGCCAAGGTGCCACCCGCCATGGCCATTAAAGAGTTCATGGCGACCAGGCCACTAATCTTGTCGATGGTTTGGGCGCTCATGACGTTAAAGCCAAACCAGCCCACCGTCAGGATCCAAGCGCCTAGGGCCAAGAAAGGAACATTTGAAGGCGGGTGCGCGGCCATGCGACCGTCTTTGCGATAGCGACCTTGGCGTGCACCTAGTAGCAAAATCGCAGGCAAGGCAATCCATCCCCCAACCGCATGCACGACAACTGAACCGGCAAAATCGTGAAACTCTTCGCCGCTAAAGCTCTTGACCCAGGCTTGGAAGCCAAAGGGATGTTCGGGGTTCCAGGCAATACCTTCGAAGATTGGATAAATAAAACCCACTAATAAAAAGGTGGCCAACAACTGAGGGTTAAATTTTGCACGCTCGGCAATGCCACCCGACACAATCGCGGGGATCGCTGCGGCAAAGGTGAGTAAAAAGAAAAACTTGACCAGTTCAAAGCCACTTTTCGCAGCAAGCTCTTCGGCCCCCATGAAAAAGTTCGTACCATAGGCAAGCGAATAGCCGATAAAAAAGTAAGCGATCGTTGATACCGAAAAATCGACCAGAATTTTGACCAGCGCGTTGACCTGATTTTTTTCGCGCACTGTGCCGAGCTCTAAAAACGCAAAGCCGGCGTGCATCGCTAAAATCATGATTGCGCCTAATAAAATAAATAGCGCATCGACACCTGTTTTTATATTTTCCATCTCGGCTCCGGGTAAAGAAATCGCTTGCGTCAGGCGTTCAATCTTCCAGCGATACTGTTAAGGTATCGACTTGCGTTTAGACCTAGAACGCAGCACATGAAAACTGTGTAAATCGACGGCGTATCTTAACGCGACTGAGCACAACGTTGGCGCATGAATAAATAAGCTTTAAAAAACAAATACTTAAAAATATATAACCGAACCATTTTGGTGCAAATAGACGGATTTCAGGAGAAGACATGGCAAAGTACGACATAGCAACCATCGAAGGTGATGGCATTGGCCCCGAGGTTTGCGCCGCCACCGTCACAGTACTAAAAGAGGCGCTGGGGTCAAACGTACTGGCTTTTAATCAGTTCCCTGGAGGGGCATCGCATTACGTCAAAACCGGTCAGGTCTTGCCACAAGAAACCTTTGATGCCTGCAATACGTCGCACGCGATGTTGCATGGGGCGGCAGGTTTGCCCAGTGTGACGTATCCCGACGGCACAGAGGTGGGTAACGATTTGCACCTGCAGTTACGCTTCAAGCTCGATCTGTATGCGAACGTGCGGCCGATTCGTTTGTATCAGGCGGACTTTTCGCCGCTTAAAAACCGCCAGTCTGGTGACATTGATTACATCATCGTGCGTGAAAACACCGAAGGCTTATACGCTAGTCGGGGCGCGGGCGTACTGTTGCGCGGCGAGGTTGCCACCGACACGTTGGTGTTAACGCGCAAGGGCGTGTCGCGAATCGCCAAATTTGGTTTTGAGTTAGCGCGCAAGCGCAAGGGCGCGCCCTCTGATGGTGTGCGCCGTATGACGGTGTGCGATAAGGCTAATATTTTGCGCAGCTATGCTTTTTTTAGGTCCGTCTGTGACGAGGTGGCGCAAGACTACCCCGATGTCGCAATCGACTACGCCTACGTTGACGCGATTACGGTACATCTGGTTAAACGTCCCGAGTTCTATGATGTGATCGTCGCTGAAAATATGTTTGGTGACATTATTTCGGATCTGGGTGCCGCCACGGTTGGTGGAATGGGAATTGCGCCCTCGGGTGAACTAGGCGACAACCATGGCCTGTTTCAGGGAGCGCATGGCTCGGCACCAGATATCGCCGGGCAAAATATCGCGAGTCCCTTGGCGACGATTTTGTCGGGTTCGTTTATGTTGCGTTGGTTAGGCGATCGCCATGCCGATCAAAACTTAATGAATGCCGCACAACGCATCGAGCAGGCAGTCGAGGCGACCTTAGCGGGTGGCAAGGCGATCCCACGTGATTTGGGCGGAGTGGCGTCGTGCTCTGACGTGACAGCAGAGATTTGTCGGCAACTTAAGTAAAACGTGGTGAAGCGTTAGGCGTGGTCAAGCCTCTGCCCTGAGACGCTGGTAAATTACTATTCGACTTCAATGGGTTGACCGAGGGTTTTTTATGATGCAAGTGACAACGTCTTCAGACATCTTGCGGGTGGGGATTGTTTCGGTGTCAGATCGCGCCTCGCAGGGCGTTTATGCGGATCAAGGGATTCCGGCGTTGCAGGCTTGGCTTGCGCGCGCCGTGTCTACCCCGTTACAAACAGTGACCCGCCTGATTCAAGATGACGCCGCTGAGATCTCGGCGACCTTGATCGAACTCGTGGATAGCGAGCGTTGTCATCTGGTGCTGACAACGGGCGGCACAGGCCCCGCGCGTCGCGACGTCACCCCCGAGGCGACGCAGGCAGTGGCTACGCGCGACATACCCGGCTTTGGCGAACAAATGCGACAAATTAGTCTGCAGTTTGTGCCTACCGCGATCTTGTCGCGCCAGGTGGCCGTGTTGCGCGAGATCGAAGGCCACGCTGCCCTCATCATTAATTTGCCCGGCCAACCCAAAGCCATCAGTGAAACCCTCGAAGGCCTGAAGCGTGAAGATGGTAGCGTGGTGGTGTCGGGGATTTTTGCCGCAGTGCCGTATTGCATTGATTTAATCGGCGGGCCCTATATCGAAACCCATGACGCGGTGGTCAAAGGGTTTCGTCCGAAATCTGCCCGTCGCCACGCCTAACGGGCCGCAAGCCTCCAGAGCGAAGTGACTTCAGCGCGCCGTGCGTCGGCCAGCGGATCAGCTTCTTCTTTTGTTTTTGGATGAGTTGGGCGGGTATCGAGTCGCTCAAGCACGACCAGTCCCGCACGCTCGATGGCCGCTAACAAGGCCGCTCTGCTGCGTAAACCGAGGTGCTCGGCCAAATCCGACAAAAGCAACCAACCCTGCCCCTTGGGTGCCAGGTGCGTTGTTAAGCCCGATAGAAACCCCAGCAACATATGCTGGTCCTGGTCATAGACCGCTTGTTCCAGGGTTGACGCAGGGCGTCCGGGCAGCCAGGGGGGATTGCACACAATCAAATCCGCCTGCCCCTCAGGAAACAAATCCCCCTGTTTCAACGTGATGTGCTTTGCCATATTCAGACGATTGATATTATCTTGCGCGCACAGCAAAGCGCGCGCGCTGTTGTCAGTGCCAACGATGTGCTTGACGCCTTGTTTAACCAACAAAGCAGCGATGACACCGGTGCCAGTCCCAATATCAAAAGCGGTGTTGATTGTCAGGGGACTCGCTCTGAAGGCTTGGCTGATCAAATCCAGATACTCTGCGCGAATCGGTGCAAAGACCCCGTAATGCGGGTGGATACGATCCTGCAAGGCAGCGACCTCGACGCCTTTTTTACGCCATTCGTAGGCGCTGATCACGCCGAGCAGTTCGGTCATGGGCATGACGTAGGGTTCGGCATGGTCGCCATACGCAGCCACGCAGGCAGTCGCCACGTCGGGCGCGCGACGCAAGCTCAGGGTGTGATGGGCTTCGAACGGCAGCAACAGCATGCCTAGCGTGCGTGCCCGCTGAGCACGGGCCAGGCGGACTTGATGAAAGCGCTCAGGGTAGGGCTGCTCGGCATACTTGACCCGACGCTTTGCGGTGCGTCGACCGAGCGCTTGCAGTAATTGGCGGGCATTTTGAAAGTCACCCGTCCAGATCAGTCCGACCCCTTCGCTCGCGAGACGGTAAGCAATGTCGGCGGTCATCGTGTCATCGGCTAAAACAGTGCGTTTTGGGGGTGCCCAATTGTTTTCAGAGCGCCACGGTAGTGTTTGCGTAACCTCGTCTTTTTCAAAAGAGAGCACAAGGGAAATTGCAGAATTTGGGCTGCTCGGCGGCATAAAAGTGTCTCGATAGTTGATCTGGCTCAGGCGAAACCCGACTTTGGGGTGTTTTTAGGGAAAATACTGTCATGCTGCCGTAAAATACGCAGTTAATTCATCCTCCATCCCGTCATTTTGCTCTAAAAAAGGATTTCTCATGGCACTCGTCTCTATGCGCCAGCTTTTGGATCATGCCGCTGAGCATGGTTATGGCATCCCGGCCTTCAACGTCAATAACCTCGAACAGGTCCAAGCCATCATGGAGGCGGCCGCGCAAACCGACAGCCCAGTGATCATGCAAGCCTCAGCGGGCGCGCGCAAATATGCGGGCGAGGGCTTTCTTAAACATTTGATTCAGGCTGCGGTTGAGTCGTATCCAAATATTCCTGTGGTGATGCACCAAGATCATGGCCAATCGCCCAAGATTTGCCAAGGCGCCATCGACCTTGGTTTTTCGAGCGTGATGATGGACGGTTCGTTAAAAGAAGACGGCAAGTCGATTGCTGACTATGACTACAACGTTGCGGTCACTAAGCAAGTGGTTGAGATGGCGCACAAGTTAGGCGTGACGGTTGAAGGCGAGCTTGGCTGTCTGGGTTCGCTCGAAACCATGGAAGGCGAAAAAGAAGACGGCCATGGTGCCGATGGTAAATTGACGATGGATCAATTGTTAACCGATCCTGAGCAGGCTGCCGATTTCGTGCGTCGAACGCAACTTGATGCCTTAGCGATCGCGATCGGCACCAGCCATGGCGCCTATAAATTTACGCGCAAGCCCACGGGCGATATCTTGTCGATTTCGCGTATCAAAGAAATCAACAAGCGCCTGCCCAATACACACTTGGTCATGCATGGCAGCTCAAGCGTGCCGCAAGACCTGTTGGCTGAAATCCGCCAGTTTGGCGGGGATATGAAAGAAACCTACGGCGTGCCAGTGGAAGAAATTCAAACTGCGATCAAGTTTGGTGTGCGTAAGATCAACATCGACACCGATATTCGCTTGGCGATGACGGGCGCGATCCGCCGCTTCTTTGCCGAAAACCCCGGCAAGTTTGACCCACGCGAATACCTCAAGCCTGCCCGTGAAGCGGCTAAGGCGATATGCATTCAGCGTTATCAGCAGTTTGGCACCGCAGGCAACGCCAGCAAAATCAAAGTGACGCCGCTTAAAGATATCGCTGTGCAGTACACGGCAGGTAAGCTGTCGCAGGTCGTTCAGTAACGGAAAAGCGGTCCGGGGCTTCGTTGACAGAGTAAAGGTGGTCAGCGCTGCAAGCGAAGTCGCCCGCCGTTGTCTGATTGTGCGGCGCGGGTAAGAGCCCCGCACTTGTTGTTAAAATCATCGAATCTTCAAGATTTAAGCGGGCGCGAGGCTCGCTTTCACTTTTATAGGCTTCGCTGTGGCCCTCACGATTCTTCAGTCTTCGATCCAGTCGCTACCCCTGCTGGCGCGCGGTAAAGTTCGCGATATGTATGCGGTGGGCGATGACAAGTTACTGATTGTTGTCACTGATCGTATCTCTGCCTTCGACGTGATTTTGGATGATCCGATCCCAGGCAAAGGTCAGGTGCTCAAAGAGCTTACCGACTTTTGGCTTGCCAAACTGGCCCACGTATTGCCCAATCACTCAACAGGCATTAACCCTGAAGATGTGGTGACCGCTGCCGAGCGCGAGCAGGTGGTTGGCCGCGCTGTTGTGGTGAAACGCTTAAAGCCAATTTTGGTTGAGGCTGTCGCGCGTGGGTATTTGATTGGCTCGGGCTGGAAAGATTACCAGGCGAGCGGAGCCGTTTGCGGCATCGCGCTACCGACCGGACTCAAGCAAGCCGGTAAGTTGCCTACACCGATTTTTACACCAGCAGCCAAAGCCGAGTTTGGCTTGCATGACGAAAACGTTGATTTCGACTACGTGATTAAAGAAATCGGTCTTGTAATGGCTGAACGCATTTGCGAGGTCACCTTGCGTTTGTATGTTGAGGCTGCCACGTTTGCCGCCACCAAAGGCATCATGATTGCTGACACCAAGTTCGAGTTTGGGCTGGATGCAAACGGAACCTTGCATTTGATGGATGAGGTGCTCACGCCAGATTCGTCACGCTTTTGGCCTGCGGATGGCTATCGCGAGGGCATCAGTCCTCCGTCTTTTGACAAGCAATTTGTGCGCGATTATCTTGAAACGCAAGCGTGGGGCAAGACCCCGCCTGCACCAAGATTGCCAGCCGATGTTATCGCTAAAACTGCCGCTAAATATCGTGAGGCACTTGATCGGTTGGTGGCTTAGTTCTTCGCTGCCTCACAATCGACACGAGCCTTTTTATTGCTATTTGAACCCTTTTTTGAGGCTAGCAAATGACCTCTACTATGAGCACCGCAAATAAAGCCAGCGCCTCGCCAATCGTTGGGGTTGTCATGGGCTCCTCAAGCGATTGGGAAGTCATGCAACACGCTGTCAATATGCTCAACGATTTCGGTATCGCCTGCGAAACGCGTGTGGTGTCGGCCCATCGTATGCCGCAAGAGATGGCCGACTATGGCGCTGCTGCGGCCGGTCGCGGCTTGCGGGCGATTATTGCGGGGGCGGGTGGTGCCGCGCATTTGCCGGGCATGATGGCAGCGCTTACCGAGGTACCCGTCTTTGGCGTGCCAGTGCCTTCAAAATATCTGCGCGGTGAGGATTCGTTGCTATCCATTGTGCAAATGCCCAAGGGCATTCCCGTCGCGACCTTTGCGATTGGCGAGGCGGGGGCGGCTAACGCAGCTTTGCATGTGATTGCAAACTTGGCCACAACCGATCGTGCGTTGCGCGAGCAACTGCTTGCGTTTCGTGCGCGTCAAACTGAAGCGGCACGCGCAATGAAGGTGCCTCTGTGATCGTACCGGGTGAATGGTTGGGGTTGATGGGTGGGGGTCAGTTAGGACGCATGTTTTGTCAGGCGGCGCAATCGTTAGGGTATCGCGTCGCAGTACTTGACCCTGCGCCTGAGGGCCCAGCAGCTTCAGTCGCCGATATGCACATTCAGGCTGAGTACGATGATGAAGAAGGTTTGCTGCGCTTAAGCCGCCAGTGTCGGGCTGTTACCACTGAATTTGAAAATGTTCCGGCTACTAGTTTAAAAATATTGGCTAAACATTGCCGAGTGACCCCTGGTGCTCAGGCTGTTGAAGTCGTGCAAGATCGTATCGCTGAAAAGGCTTACATCGCGAGCCAAGGGGTGGCGGTCGCACCTTATGCGCCAATACGTTGCGCAGCTGACTTACACGCAGCCGGTGCGCATTTGTTTCCGGGTATTTTAAAGGTTGCCCGCTTGGGCTATGACGGCAAAGGTCAGGCACGCGTACGCACCTGTGCGCAGGCCGTGGCAGCCTTCGAAGAGTTTGGCGCTGTACCCTGTGTGCTTGAGGCAATGCTGGATCTACAAGAAGAACTATCGGTGGTGATGGCGCGTGGCTTGGATGGTCAGTGCAAGGTGTTTCCAGTAGCTTCAAACGTACACGATCAGGGCATTTTGGCGGTGTCGACGGTTGATAGCCAACCTGCGGCTTCGGCGCAGCTGGCAACCGAGGCGGCACTTGCGATTGCCAATGGTTTGCAATATCAGGGCGTGTTGTGTGTTGAATTTTTTATCTTGCGCGATGGTCAGTTGCTGGTCAATGAAATCGCGCCACGTCCACACAATAGCGGCCACTACACCATGAATGCTTGCGTGACGAGTCAGTTTGAACAGCAGGCGCGCGTAATGGCACGGTTGCCGTTAGGCAGCACGCAGCTATTAGCGCCGGTGGTCATGCTCAATATCTTGGGCGACGTTTGGTACACCGACGATACCGATGCGCAAACTGAGCCAGACTGGTCGGGTGTGCTGGCGGTACCGGGTGCTTCGCTGCATTTGTATGGCAAGCGTGAAGCCCGCCGAGGCCGCAAAATGGGCCATGTGAATTGCGTGGGCAACACCTTGGCTGAGGCGATTGCTGCGGCGAATCGGGTCGTCGACGTGTTGCGCTTGCCGGTCGCTGCCTGACGTGTCAGAGCGTGGCCGACCTGTTGTGAGTGCGAATGCGCAGGCAAGTGCAAGTTCAGATGTAAGTATAAGTTCAGGTGTAAGCGCAAGTTCAAGTTCAAGTTCAAGCGAGCTTGCCCGCGCGATCGAAGTATTGACCCAGCAAGGCTTAGTCGCCTTTCCAACAGAAACTGTGTATGGCCTCGGGGGCGATGCTGAAAGTGCGCTTGCGGTTGAGCGCATTTATCAGGCGAAGGGCAGACCCTCTAATCATCCCGTTATCGTGCACGTCACCCCTGAGGCTGATTTGTTGTATTGGGCTGCGAGTGTGCCGCCCGAGGCGCAGTTGTTAATCGATACGTTTTGGCCAGGTCCTCTCACACTGATTTTGAAGCGCGCTGGACACATCTCTTCAGTTGTCAGCGGTGGGCAAGATAGTATTGGATTGCGTTGCCCTTCGCACCCAGTAGCGCAGGCTTTGTTGCGTGGGTTTGCTGCGACGCGTGCGTCAGGTCAAGGCGGCGTGGCTGGCCCTTCAGCCAACAAGTTTGGTCAAGTGTCACCCACCACCGCCGAGCATGTGCGCAGTGAGTTTGCTGAACTGGTCGCGCAAGGCATGCCTGTGCTTGAGGGGGGCGCCAGTGACGTCGGGATCGAATCCACAATCGTTGATTTATCGCGCCTTGAGCAAGGGGTGGGGCCGGTGCTGTTGCGCCCGGGGCACATTACTGCCGCCCAGCTTGCCGAAGTCTTAAACCAAGAGGTCGCCGCGCCCGACGCTCAGGCGCCGCGCGTTTCGGGTGCCTTAAAGTCGCATTACGCTCCGCATACGCCATTACGCTTGCTCAGTTTGGCTGAGTTGCAAAGCGCAGTAGCGGCTGCACAAACCTCCAAACTCGCATCAAGCCAGCGGCTGGCCGTGGTAACTCATACGCCTGAAGGAGTCCCTGCAGACCTAGGCGAGCAGTTAGAGCGGATCAGCCTACCTAGCGACCCTGCAGCCTATAGTCGGGTGCTTTACGCTACGCTGCGGGCACTGGATCAGCAGGGCTACAGCCAGTTGCTCTGGCAACGACCCCCGACAGGGCTTGAGTGGGCGGGGGTGCAAGATCGACTTGGCCGAGCTGCTGCTGGTTTTGGCTGAGCGCCGCGCACTTCAGGCGACTGCTAGAGAGTTCGATGATCACGGCCGGTCTCAGCGATCACGGTGTCGTCCAAAGATCACGGTGGAGCTCAACTATCAAGCTTGTATCCACCGATAAAATTCGAAATTTAATTTTGTATCACAAGTTAGACAAATAAATGATTTTTGTATAATATGTGATATGCCCAGTAAAAAACAACCTGTTTATCCAAACGAACAAAGGCTCTTGACTGAGCTTGGTGAGCGATTACGCCTTGCGCGAATGCGGCGTAAGTTTTCATCAGAAACTGTCGCCGCTCGCTCGTCGATCTCTCGCATGACGCTTTATCGTGTCGAGCGAGGCGACCCCTCGGTGCTGATGGTCACTTACTTACGCGTGCTGGCCACCTTGCAACTCGAAGCTGACTTGGGTCTGATCGCGAAAGAAGACCGCCTCGGACGCAGTTTGCAAGATCTTGACTTGCCTCACGGAAGAACTCTCCATGCAAGATGAGCCACTCGAAGTCTGGCTTGACGCACAGTTTTGTGCAAAGCCAATGCCGGTCGGGTTCATCTCGAACGATCATGGGCAGTTGCGTTTTCAGTACTCGCAAGATTGGCTGACTGATTCTGGCCGCTTTGCCATTGACCCAGACTTGCCTTTGAGCCAGGGGGTTTATTTTCCCAATAAAGATGCTGGCAACTTCGGATGTTTGTTAGATGGTTCGCCCGATCGTTGGGGGCAAACGCTAATGAAACGCAGAGAAATGTTAGAGGCGCAAGATGAAAAGCGTAAGCCTCGAAACTTATACGAGTGGGACTTCATGGCGGGTGTGCAAGACCTCACGCGCCAAGGGGCCTTGCGCTTGCGCTCCGCCTCGCGCGACCAATTTGTCAGTCAACATCGCCTTTCTGCACCACCCCTCGCACAGTTAGCTGAACTCGAAATCGTTGCTAAAGAACTGAGTCACAAACGCATCGATAACCTCAGTGCTTTGCGTCGCTGGCTCAGCGTTCTTGTGGCACCAGGCGCATCGCTGGGCGGTGCTCGACCGAAGGCAAATTTTACTCAGACCGATGGCTCGTTGTGGATTGCGAAGTTTCCATCGCGAGAAGATGACATGGATATCGGCGGATGGGAGGGCGTTGTGCATGCACTTGCCTTACAAGCCAAGCTTGATGTGCCTGATGCCAAAGTCTTTAAATTCGGCAAATACTTTCATACATTTTGCGTCAAGCGTTTTGATCGATCGCAGGGTCGGCGAGTTTTTTATGCCTCGGCTATGACGCTTTTAGGGCGACGAGAGAGCGAGGGTAGCAGTTATGTAGACCTCGCAAGATTGTTGTTAACGCAAGGCAATCCAGCAACCCTCAAGCATGATCTTGAACAGTTATTTCGCCGCGTCGTGTTTAACGTCTGCGTATCTAATCGCGATGACCATTTACGTAATCACGGCTTTCTGTTTGACGGGAAAAACTGGCGACTGTCGCCAGCCTTTGACGTCAATCCGAATTTAGCAAAGGCTGAGCATGTGCTTAATTTGGATGCGGTGACCAATCGGCCTGATTTGGAGATTGTTGCGAGTACCGCTTCGTACTACGATTTAAACGAGTCACAAGCTCAAAAAATAATCCTTGAGATAAAGGCCGTTGTGCAGACTTGGAAAGCACAAGCACGCAGTTTGAAACTGAGCTCAGCAGAGATCGCGCTGATGGAACCCGCATTTAATTTTACTGCATTAAAAAGCAGCGTCCGCATTTAAGTGCGCACGCTGCTTTTTAATGCACAGTAAAACTCGCTTAGAAAAACGCCTGAATCCCTGTTTGTGCGCGACCTAAAATCAGGGCGTGCACATCGTGGGTGCCTTCGTAGGTGTTCACGACTTCAAGATTGACTAAGTGACGGGCCACACCGTACTCGTCCGAGATACCGTTGCCACCTAACATGTCGCGCGCCATGCGGGCGATGTCAAGCGACTTGCCGCAGGAGTTGCGTTTCATGATTGAGGTGATTTCAACTGCGGCTGTGCCTTCGTCTTTCATGCGGCCTAAGCGCAGGCAACCTTGCAACGCGAGCGTGATCTCGGTTTGCATATCTGCCAGTTTTTTCTGGATCAGTTGGTTGGCAGCCAAGGGGCGACCAAACTGTTTGCGGTCAAGCGTGTACTGACGCGCCATGTGCCAGCAGAACTCTGCCGCACCGAGTGCACCCCAGGCAATCCCGAAACGGGCTGAGTTTAAGCAGGTAAAGGGGCCCTTCAGACCCGACACGCCAGGCAACATTTGTTCGTCGCCAATCTCGACACCTTCCATGACGATTTGGCCTGTGATTGAGGCGCGTAAACCGACTTTACCGTGGATAGCAGGTGCAGACAGACCCTTCATACCCTTCTCAAGGATAAAGCCACGAATACGACCGTCGTAGTCACCGCCCACACACTTGCCCCACACGACGAACACGTCGGCGATCGGCGAGTTCGAAATCCACATTTTGTTGCCGGTCACCGTATAGCCATTGGCAGTTTTCACGGCGCGGGTTTCCATGCCAGCTGGATCAGAGCCATGGTCGGGCTCTGTCAGGCCAAAACAGCCAATCCACTCACCGCGGGCAAGTTTGGGCAAATATTTTTGCTTTTGCTCCTCGGTGCCAAATTCATTGATCGGCAGCATGACGAGCGAGGACTGCACGGACATCATCGAGCGATAGCCTGAATCAACACGTTCGACCTCGCGCGCAATCAAGCCGTAGCTGACATAGTTCAGGCCAGAGCCACCGTATTGTGTGGGGATCGTTGCGCCCAACAGGCCAAGCTCACCCATCTCAGGAAAAATCTCGACGTCGGTTTTTTCGTTGCGAAACGCGTTGACTACGCGAGGTGCAAGCTTGTCTTGGCAATACGCGCGCGCGGCGTCGCGCACCATGCGCTCTTCGTCAGTGAGCTGGCTGTCCAGCAAAAGGGGGTCTTCCCAGTTAAATGAGGCTTCAGCGGCCATGTCGTGCTCCTGTTGCAATGCAATGATTAAACGATACCAAGGCTCGGTCGAAGTTGTCCTGAATACCCATATGCAAACGCGAGGTGACCCTCCGACTCGTTTACAAGGATTTTTTCGTTCAAGCGAAGCTTTTCAAACGCTTGCCAGGCGCCATCTTTGCTCGGTGACGCGTTGAAATTATTTCTTGAGTGCAGCCGCCCGTAGTTTTGAAATCGTGGTGGTTGGGGTAATTGTCTCTGGGTCAATCAGGCAATGAATGATTGCGGGTTGCTTGCTTGCCACCGCGCGTTCGTAGGCGGGGCCGAATTGCTCGGTCGTTTCGACGCGTTCGCCATGGCCACCAAAGGCGCGGGCGTAGGCTGCGAAATCAGGATTTTGCAGTTTGGTCGCTGACACGCGGCCAGGGTAGTTCTTTTCTTGATGCATACGGATGGTGCCGTACATGCCGTTATCGATGATCAAGACAATAATCGGCAAGTTGTATTGCACGGCCGTAGCGAATTCTTGTCCGTGCATCATGAAGCAGCCGTCACCAGCAAAGCAGACCACGGTTCTTTCAGGCCACAGGCGCTTGGCGCCGACGGCGGCGGGTAAGCCATAGCCCATCGAGCCCGAGGTTGGTGCGACTTGGGTTGCAAACTGGGTAAAGCGGTGAAAGCGATGAAGCCAGGTCGCAAAGTTGCCTGCGCCGTTTGCCATAATGGCATCGGCGGGTAAGTTGGCCTCAAGATACTGCATGACGCCGCCCATTTGCAGGGTGCCGGGCGTTTGAATCGGTGCGGGGTCGCTCCAGGCTAGATAGCTTTGATGCATGGCGGGCGTATCTGCCGCCCAAGGCTGTGAGGCTGGGGTCGCAACTGAAGCTAATTCTGAGGCAAATGAAATCGGTGAGGCGTTAATTGCTAGCGACGCACGATAGACCCGGCCGAGTTCGCCGCTATCTGGGTGAACGTGCACCAGCGCTTGCTTGGGCACGGGGATATCAAACAGGGTGTAAGCTTGGCTTGGCATCTCTGACATGCGCCCGCCGACTAACAAGACCAAGTCTGCCTCGGCAACACGTTTGAGCAAAGCGGGATTCAAGCCAATACCCACGTCGCCGATAAAACAGGGGTGTGTGGCCGGGAACAGCATCTGGCGCCTGAACGATACCGCAACCGGTAGTTTGCATCGCTCTGCAAAGGTGGCAAACTCATTGACTGCTTGAGCATTCCAGCGAGTCCCACCCAAAATCGCAACCGGTGCCTTAGCCTTTGCCAGACGTGCGGCCAGCTCTGCCATTTGTCCTTTTGTGGGGGCAGAATCCACCGCTTCGTAGCGCGGGGCATCCGGCTTGGTAGCGAACTCGACCAACATGTCTTCAGGCAAAGCAATCACAACTGGGCCTGGACGCCCTGAGGTGGCGACATGGAAGGCGCGCGACAAGATCTCAGGGATACGCGCTGCGTCATCAATCTCGGTCGCCCACTTGGCCGCGGTACCGAAGACAGCGCGGTAATCCATCTCTTGAAAGGCTTCGCGCTCGCGCATGCCGCGTTCGATTTGACCAACAAAAACAATCAGCGGGGTCGAATCCTGCTTAGCGATGTGAATGCCCGCTAGTGCGTTTGAAGCACCGGGGCCGCGGGTCACCATGCAAATACCGGGCTCGCCATTCAGCTGACCCTGGGCAGCGGCCATCATGGCTGCACCGCCCTCTTGCCGACACACGGTCACATCAATATTGACATCGACCAGCGCATCCAGCACCGCCAGAAAGCTTTCGCCCGGCACACAAAATACGTGTTTGACGCCGTGACTGACAAGTTGACCAACAAGAAGTTGACCGCCGGTACGTGGGGCGCTGGGAGAAGGGGCTTGGCTCATGTTTTTGCTCTGGAGGGGAGGGGGTGAACGAATCCAACATCATAGCGTGTCGGGTACGGGGTGCGCCATCTCAGTTTAGGATGCAGTTTTGGACAGGTATGCCAGTGTCTCTTTTGCGATGGCCAGGCTCGAGGTTAAGCCCGGCGATTCAATGCCGAATAAATTCACTAAGCCGGGAATCCCGTGGGTGGCGGGCCCGGCAATCATGAAATCTGCTGCGGCTTCGTGTGGTCCAGAAATCTTAGGCCGAATACCAGAATAGCTGGGAGATAAGGTGCCGTCTTGCATGCCCGGCCAGTAGGTGCGCACGGCTTCATAAAATCCTAAGCAGCGGTCTGGATCGACCGCGTAGTCGACGTGATCGATCCATTGCACGTCGGGCCCAAATTTTGCTTGCCCACCCAGATCAAGCGTGAGGTGCACGCCCAAGCCTGCATGGTGCGGGGTCGGGTAAATCAGGCGGGTAAATGGTGCGCGGCCTTGCAGGCTAAAGTAGCTGCCCTTGCACAGATATTCTATGGGGATGGAAGACTCAGGGATCCCTTTGATTCGGCGCGCCAGTGTTGGTGCGTGCAAGCCCGAGGCGTTAATCAGCACGTTGCAAGATAACTCCATCGCGTCAGCGCCACCAAACTGCAAATTAAAACCACCATCGCCGCGCACACTACCCGATAAAAGCGGCGTATGAAATACACATTGTGCGCCAGCGTTTTCGGCATCGCCTTGGTAAGCCAGCATCAAGCCATGGCTGTCAATGATTCCGGTCGAGGGTGAGAGTAAGGCTGCAGTACAAAACAAGGCAGGTTCAAGCGCCTGGGCTTGGTCAGACGATAACAGTTCCAGGTCAGACACGCCGTTGATGTGGGCTTTTTTTGCAATTTCAGTGAGCGTTGGGATTTCTTCGTCGCTGGTTGCCACGATGAGTTTGCCCAAGCGCTTGTGCTTGACGCCGTATTCGGCGCAGTAGTCGTACAACAGATGGCGACCTTCAACGCACAGGCGGGCTTTGAGGCTGCCAGCGGGGTAATAAATACCGGCGTGGATGACTTCTGAGTTACGAGCGCTGGTGCCGGTGCCGATCCCTTCGGCCGCTTCAACCACCATGACCTCGCGCCCGCTTTGGGCTAAGGCTCGGGCGATGGCTAAACCGACTACGCCTGCTCCGATCACAATGCAATCAATATCTGTGCTCATGACTTCGATTTATTTTTGAAGATTAGGAGTGAGGTCGTAACCGCCTGCGTGATAGACCAAAGGCAGGCTTTCGGTGCGTTCGCAGTGCTCGACTTCGCCGATAAAAATGACGTGATCGCCTTCGTCGTAACGACTGCGGTTAAAACATTCAAACCAGGCTGCGCATGGTAACCCTAGCCGAGGCGAGCCGCCTGGCGCCTGTACGAGTGGCACGTCAGAAAAGCGCTCAGCCGCGGTGCCTTTGGTAAAGCGGTGAGAAACGCCAAGCTGTTCGTGGCTCATGACGTGGATGACATAGCGTTCGCAGTTCAGCAGAGTTGCCAGCGAGGACGAGCTACGTGAGAGGCTAAACAGCACCAGCGGCGGGTCAAGAGACACTGAGTTAAAAGAGCTAACGGTGAGGCCCACGGGCGCCTGCCCGGCCAGCCTTGCGGTAATGACCGCGACACCGGTTGGAAAGCGACCGAGTGTCGCGCGAAAAAAGGCGGAATCAAAACTAGGTGCAGATGCTGTCATGTCAGGGCGAGATACGTCCAAGTGTCCAGCCAGTGCCAGAGCGTTGATAGGTGAGTCGATCGTGCAAGCGAGATGGACGCCCTTGCCAAAATTCGAAACAGTCGGGGTTTAAACGATAGCCTCCCCAGTGAGGGGGGCGCGGAGGTTGTTCGCCATACTGTTGCTGTACGGCGGCGGTGTTCGCTTCGAGTTCGGCCAGAGTGGTTGGCTGGCTTTGGGCCGACACCCAGGCGCCTAAACGCGAACCAAGCGGGCGGCTATGAAAGTAGTCGTCAGACTCTTGCGCCGACACCTTGGTCACTAAACCGTCGATACGGACTTGCCGCTCAAGTAGCTGCCAAAAAAAGTTCAGACTCGCCCAGGGTTGTGTGGCAAGCTCTTGGCCCTTGCGTGAGTGGTAGTTGGTATAAAAAACAAAGCCAGCCTCGTCAAAGCCCTTAAGCAAGACAACCCGTGCTGAAGGGCGACCTTGCGCGTCGGCGGTGGCAAGCGTCATGGCGGTGGGCTCAGCGACATTTTGTTCTAGCGCTTGCTCAAACCAAAGACCAAACTGTTCGAAGGGCGAGGTCTTGGCATCTTGTTCAAGAAGGGTCCCTTTTTCGTAGCTTTGACGCAAATGCGCGATCGACATAATAAATCCAAAAGAGGTGACTAAATGCTAAGAAAAGATTCAGACGGGTGCACAGCGCACACGATTAGGTCAAGTGTAACGTGGGGAACCATCGTCTTGCCAAAGGGATTGTTGGCGATCAGTGGCCGTTTCTGCTAGCGCGATCGCTGTTGAGGTTGCTGGATGGTTATTGCTGCTGCTGATTTTGGTTTGGGTGTTTGCGCCGGTGTGTCAGACGTTCGGTCAAGGCAGCCAGGTGCTCATCGCAAATTCCAGCGGATTTGAGCGACACTGCAGTTTGTGTCACATAATCGAGGCACGAGCCATACGTGCCATGCGCTCGACAGATAATCTCAACTAAGTCATCCTCAGGGGGTTGTTTGACATAGGCAGGACCGTTTCTATCGATCACAAAAGCCATTGCTTTGACATTGCCCAGAGGCGTCGCACACGTGAGCCAGCTTGGTAAGTAAGCGCCGGTTCCCATTTCGCGTTTCCAGACGGCATCAAAGGTCTGCTCGACGTTTTGCCCAGCAATTTTGAATACCATCCCTTGGCAGACACCGGTTTGCTCCAGGCCAAATACCAGACCGGGGGTTTCAGGGGTGCCCCGATTAATACGCGACCAAAGGCATAACGAGCGGTGATAGCCCTCTAGCGAAGCCGCACGCTGCTCAATGAATTCAAATTCGGGTCGCCAAATCAGCGAACCATAGCCAAAAATCCAGAGATCTTGCCCCGGGCGCCAATCTTTTAGCGCAGTCTCAAGTGAGGCCAGTCGCTCTTGTTCAGTCCAGCGCAGGAAGGTATTTGCGGGTGGCGGGGCGGGATGGGTTAAAGACATGTGCGTTATGGAGGTGGTGTTGTGGGCGGGGGCGTATCAGTTGTGCTGCGGTTTTCGTCTTTGGCATCGCGGGTGAACCAACGGCCTGCACCAAGCGCTGCGGCGGTGATCCAAAACAACGGCATGACGCCCCCCATGACGGTACCCAAGGCACCAAAGGCCAGTGGTAACGTGACTTGACAACCGTTAATCAAGGCCATGCGCAAACCAAAGGCCTCGCCTGCGCGACCCGACGGGGCATGGTGCTGCAACAGCGCCAAAATCCCGGGTTGCGTCGAGCCTAGCGCCAGCCCAAGCACAAAAGACATTGACATCAAAATCCAAACTTGCGAGAAGAACGGGTACAACAAAAAGTTAATGCCCGAGGCGAGCAAGGCGGCATGAATCAGTTGCCACGGGCGAACATGGCGTTGAATCCAGGGCAGCACGATGCGGATGACGATCGTGGCGCACGCAAAAGCCGCCAAAATGAGCCCAATGGTTGTGGCGGACAAACCCGCACTAACGCCAAAAATTGGAACGACAAAGCCATGCGTATCCCAGGCACTTGAAAGCAGCATGTTCGCGATAAACACTCTGCGCAGTTCTTTGCTGGCAAACAGGTCGGTGACGCTGCGCTTGACTTCGCTGGGGGGCGCTTTGATATGAGAGGTGATTAAGTAGCGCTTCATGCGCAGGACACCCACAAAACACAGGATTGGCGAGATGGCTAACAAGGCAAAGACGCTTCGGTGCCCGAGATGGTCAATCGAGATGCCGGCGACAAGCGGGCCGATTAGCCCCGAGGTGGCCATTGACAAGGAGAGCCACGAAAAATTGCGCAAGCGTTCTTCGCCGCTGCTTTGACCCATCTGGCGCTGCACCGCGATCTGAAAGGTCATGTGACCTGAACCAATCAAAACTGCCGCAATCATGAGAGACGGTAGGCTTTGCCAAGCGAAAGGCAGTAAGGCCCCGGCGATGACCATGATCGCGCTCGCCCGCATCGGCTTGTAGGGCCCGATCGAGTCAATTAAGCGGCCGGCCTGGACCGAACAGAGCATCGGTAAAAGCGCAAACACTGCGATCAGTACGCCCACCTCAAGAGTCGAGCGTCCGAGTTCAAGTGCGGTCAGGGTAACGGCGACTCTTCCGCCTGAAATCGCAATGTGCACTAGCATGATCAACAGACACAGCACCCCCGCGCTGGCAAAAGCAGACGGTAGAGGTTGGGGCGAAGGTTGGGGGGGCGACATGCTCACAGTATTAAGGGTAAATTGTGTTCCTCTGATGCGCTCTTGTCGAGCGTGCCGTGCGGTTTTTTGGGTAGATCATGCAAAAAGACCTCTTAACAGAGCAATTGAGCCACACTTCTGATGCCGAGCGCCGCTTCGGCGGACTTGAGCGACTTTACGGTGCACAGACGAGCGTTGCGCTGCAGCACGCTCATGTGGCCGTGGTGGGCATTGGCGGCGTGGGGTCTTGGGCTGCAGAAGCGCTGGCCCGCAGCGGTGTGGGGGCGCTCACGCTGATCGATCTTGACCATGTGGCCGAATCTAACATTAACCGGCAGGTGCACGCTCTGACTGAGACCTTGGGTCAGTCAAAGATTGCGGCGATGGCCCAAAGAATTCAAAGCATTCATCCCGACTGTCGCTTGACGTTAGTGGATGATTTTTTAACACCTGACAATGTCCAGCAGCTGCTGCCTGTTGGGCTGAGTGTTGTGCTTGACTGTACCGATCAAGTTGCAGCCAAGATCGCGATGGTGCTACAGTCGCGAGCACGTCAGCAAGCCTTAATCGTGTGCGGTGGGGCTGGCGGAAAAACCAATTCATTAGCTTTGCAGGTAGGCGACCTGGCCCAAGCCACGCATGACGCCTTATTGGCCCGAGCGCGCAGTATCTTAAGACGGGACCATCATTTTGCGCGTGCGTCGAATGCCGCGGGCAAAGCGCTCAAGCGCGTGCCTAAAATGGGGGTACGCGTGCTGTGGGTTGATCAACCCACCCGGTTGCCTGAAGCGTGGCAGCAACCGGCAGAGGGGCAGCCTTTGCAAGGGCTGTCTTGCGCTGGGTATGGTTCAACGGTTACTGTCACAGCAGCGATGGGATTTGCGGCTGCGGCACAAGCAGTGAATATTATCCTGCACGCGCATGCTGGGGCCACGCTTTAACAATAAATCACGAATAACGATAACGACATGACCCAACGCAAAGCATTAGCAAAAATTTTATCGATGGCCGACTTTGAACGCGAGGCTGAAAAACGCTTGCCGCGGCCGATCTTTGGATATGTGTCGGGCGCCTGTGAAGATTGTCAGTCGTTGCGTGCCAATCGGGATGTGTTCGCAGAGTACGAATTTATTTCGCGCACGCTGGTCGATGTTTCAAGCCGCAGCCAGCAAGTTGAAATTTTTGGCAAGACCTATAGCGCTCCTTTTGGTATGGCACCGATGGGGATCACCGCGATGTCGGCGTACCGCGGAGACATCGTCTTGGCCGAAGCGGCTAAGCAAGCCAATATCCCGATGATCATGAGTGGTTCGTCATTGATCAAAATGGAAGAACTCATTGAGCGCGCACCCGATGCATGGTTTCAGGCTTATTTACATGGCAAGACCGAAGACATCTCACCTTTGATCGATCGGGTGGATGTGGCCGGTTTCAAAACTCTCGTGATAACGGTTGACACACCTGCCTCATCGAATCGCGAGAATAATGTTCGCACCGGCTTCTCAACGCCGTTGCGACCCAACTTGCGCTTAGCCTGGCAGGGCGTGATGCACCCGCGCTGGCTGTTTGGTACGCTGCTTAAAACGTTGTGGCATCACGGGATGCCGCACTTTGAGAATTCGTTTGCGACTCGCGGCGCACCGGTGATTTCAGCAAATGTGGCCCGCGATTTTTCAGCTCGTGGTCAATTAAGTTGGGATCATGTGCGCGACATTCGTAAGCGTTGGAAAGGTTCGCTCGTGATTAAGGGGATTTTGCATCCTGGCGATGCGGCGCTTGCCAGACAGTACGGGATGGACGGTGTGATCGTTTCGAACCATGGTGGTCGGCAATTGGATGGGGCAGTCGCACCGCTGCGGGTCTTGCCACAGATTGTTGAGCAATTCAAAGATGGCCCGGTCATGCTTGATAGCGGCGTGCGTCGCGGCAGCGACATGATGAAGGCCTTGGCCTTGGGTGCTCGCAGTGTGTTTTTAGGGCGACCCTTTAATTATGCAGCGGCAGTCGGTGGGCCAGAGGGTGTTGCCCATGGGATTTCGTTGCTGCAACAAGAGGTCATGCGTAATATGGCAATGATGGGCATCAATCAACTCAGTGAACTGACGCCCGAGTCGTTGCTGTTTGTGGGGCCTGCGCGTAGGTAAGAGCTCTTGAGGCATTGCTTCACCCAACAAGTCAGTCGAACGTTCTTCCTTCAGACTTTTATACTTAAACACACCATACCGGAGTAGATATGTCACAACTCGGATTCGCCATTTATACACACAAGCACACGGTCAGTGATGCTACGCTTAAGCGTTTTGCAAAGCTCGCAGTTGCAAATATCAGCGACGTCATGAGTCGCACCAACGGAACCGTGGACTTGCGCCCCTTTCATAAGGGCGGCAAAATTCTGGGTCGCGCCTTTACCGTTAAGACAGCACCTGGTGATAATTTGATGGTGCACAAAGCGATTGATATGGCGGCCCCGGGCGACGTGATCGTAGTGGATGCGGGTGGTCTGCAGCGTAACGCCATCATCGGCGAGATTATGTCAACGCTGGCCGCGAGTCGCAAGATTGCGGGTATGGTCATTGACGGCCCGATCCGCGATGTCGATAGTATTAGTAAAAATAAATTTCCGGTCTTTGCCCGTTCGATTTCGCATCGTGGTCCTTATAAAGAGGGCCCTGGCGAAATTAACGTGACAGTGTCGATCGACGGCATGGTTGTGCACCCCGGCGATATCATTGTGGGCGACGATGACGGCTTGTTTGCAATTCGTCCGCAAGGTGCCGATGCGTTGGCCAAGCTTGTCGAGGCTGTTGAGAAAAAAGAAAAAAATATCCTTGCACAAATTGCAAAGGGTACGCTTGATCGCTCGTGGGTTGACCAAGCACTGCGTGCCAAGGGTGTTTTGAAATAATTCAATCAAAAAATTTAAGCATAATTTTGAGAGACAACATGAAAAAGCAAGTCGTACGTTTTGATTTTTGGATAAATCCTGTGTTCGATCAGCATCTGAAAGGAGTCGCTGATATTGATCTCACCGTTTGTCGTTATTCAGATGACAAAAAGAAAACGCTAGAGGTATTTAAAAATACTCACGTGTATCACATCTGTGCAGCGCGCGACGAGGTGCCAACCCAGTGGTGGGTCAACGAAGACTTGCTTAAAAAGAGTCCCAACTTGTTGTGCGCCTCGGCTTCGGGCGCGGGCTACGATCCGATTGATCTGGCGGCCTGTAACCGCCATGGCGTGTTGGTTGTGAATCAATCGAGTTGCAATGCCGACTCGGTGGCCGAACATGCGATGGGTTTGTTGCTGTCAGTTAAGCATCGCATCACGGCTTGTGATCGCATCATGCGTGCCAACGCTTACACCACCCGTGAAGACTTGATGGGCAACGAAATTCGTGGCTTGACGCTTGGTATCGTTGGAATGGGTAATATCGGACGACGTGTAGCTCAACTGGCAAAAGCGTTTGGCATGACTATTATTAGCCATGATCCATTTTTATCTGCCGATGAAATTCAAGCGCGTGGCGCAAAGTCTGTGACGTTTAATGAGTTGTTGGCGCAAGCGGATGTGATCACCGTGCACTGCCCACGTTCGCCAGAAACGTTGAACTATTTTGGTGCCGAGCAATATCGCGCCATGAAAAAAGGTGCTGTGTTTATGTCAACAGCGCGTGGTGGGATTCATGACGAAAAGGCGTTATACGAGGCGTTGCGTGACGGTCATTTGTCGGGCGCTGGGTTGGATGTATGGTCGGTTGAACCACCCGCACAAGATAACCCTTTACTGTCTTTGCCAAACGTGACGGCAACCTATCACATTGCTGGTGTCACCCACGAGGCGCGACGTAACGCGGCCTCGATGGCGGCTGAGCAAATTGAGGGTATGTTGAAAGGACAGCGCGCACCTCGCATGGCTAACCCAGAAGTCTGGCCAGTGTTTTTTGAACGGTATAAAAAGATGTTTGGTTAGTACGTAACTTTACTTAACATGGGGACTTTACGATGAAAAATTTTTTGAAGAACTTTGTTCAGCGAGCATTAATCTCTGGTGCGCTGTTGTTAGGCCTGACTGCAGGGGCGAGTGCTGCGGGCTATCCCGAGAAACCCATCACGATGCTCGTCGCCTATGGGCCTGGCGGCGGCACCGATTTAATCGCTCGACTGATTACGCCCTATCTTGAAAAATATCTGGGTAACGATGCGCGAGTTGTCGTGAGTAATAAAGCGGGGGCGGGCGGTGCGATCGGATTTACAGAACTCGCAAAGGCTGCACCCGACGGATACACGATCGGCTTTTTGAACACTCCCAATCTAATTTCGATTCCAATCGAGCGTCAGGCTAACTATACCTGGAGGGGTTTCGATCTGATCGGCAATTTGGTAGATGATCCTGGTGCTTTCACTGTGAACAGCGCCAGCCCCATGAAAGACCTAAAAGACCTCGTGACATACGCGAAGGCCAATCCCGGTAAAGTGACCGTGGGCTCGACAGGCGTTGGTTCTGATGATCATTTAGCGATGCTATTTTTTGAACGCGCTGCAGGCGTCAAAATGACGCACATCCCTTACAAAGGATCGGCCGAAGTGCGTACCGGCCTGCTGACCGGGCAGTTAGTGGTTGGGGCGATCAACGTCGGAGAAGCGTTGCAATTCATGCAAGGTGGCGTCCCAATGCGTATGTTGGGTCAGATGTCGCTGAAGCGTACAAACTTGGCACCTGACACCCCCACGTTTGCGGAGCAGGGGTTTCAGATGGAGAGCGCGTCGCTGCGTGGGCTTGCGGCACCGAAAGGGTTGCCCGTTGATATTCGCGAGAAACTGGTCAAGGCCGTTGCTCAAGCCGCCGCGGATCCTGGCTATTTAAAGCAAGCGGCTTTGTTGTTTGCCCCTGTGCGCTACCTAGCCCCAGCGGCTTATGAAAAAGAACTGCTCTCTACCGAAAAAGACCTGCTCGAGTTATGGAAACGCGCGCCCTGGAAAGAGTGATTCTGCTCGCTGGACGTCAAACCAACCGCGCAGCCCGTTGGATAGCCTGAGGCTAGTTGCCGGTTGTTCAAAATCGGTGCGCGTCAGTACGGCTTCTCGTACTTGATGCGTGCTTAACAAATGCTCTCGCATGACACCGCCCAGTAAGCCGCAGGCTAAGGGCGGCGTCACCCAAGCGTTGTTTTGTTTAACGTAAATATTTGAGCGACTACCTTCGCATAACTCAGCGCGCTCGTTTAAAAAAATCAAATCAAAAAAATCATGATGCGCGGCAAGCCACTGTGTCGCTGGGTCGTACCAAGGCCGCTGGGTTGTTTTGTGTTGAAGTAGTGCTTCATGGCTATCAAGCGTGAGTGAGGCAAGCGCCACCAAAGGGCGTGTTTGCAGCGCAGGCAACGGCGCGGTCGTGATGTGAAGCTGTCCGTCGGGTGTCATTAAGAGCCGAACCCGGGTGCTACCAGTTGACGTCGTCATCTTCAATAACGCCGCTTGAATCGCTTGCTCAACGGCGACGCGGCCAGGCCAGTTAAACCCCAGGTTCAGCGCAGACGCGTGCAGGCGTTGCAAATGCCCGACAAGCATTGGGATTTGACCTTGCGGGTCAGCGCGCATGGTTTCGATTAATTCAAAGCGGTGGCGTTCGGTGTTCATTTTGTTTCGCAGTGGTCAATCACGATACGCGCTTTCCAGTGGCATTCGTCCCACTCAAGGGCCGCGACAGAGTCGTGGACAATGCCGCCGCCAACGTGATACAGACCGCTGCCGTCTTGCTTGAGCAGCAGCGTGCGAATGGCGACATTGAGCGAGAAGTCACCGCTGGGAGCCAGCCAGCCCAGGCTGCCACAATACAAGCCTCGAGGTTGTGCTTCAGTTTGTTGAATACGTTTCATCGCTGCTATTTTAGGTGCACCGGTGATTGAGCCACACGGAAATAGTGCCCGCAAGATCTGTTCAAGTGAGGTCTCGGGTGCA
Source organism: Bordetella parapertussis (assembly GCA_945872285.1). Lineage (GTDB taxonomy): Bacteria > Pseudomonadota > Gammaproteobacteria > Burkholderiales > Burkholderiaceae_B > Zwartia > Zwartia parapertussis_D. The sequence goes on from CAMBZR010000032.1 coordinate 24,249, forward strand.
ATCGTGGCTTGAATGGTCGAAGTCATCGTCCAAACTGAAGGGTAGGCCTCAAGTGAGAACAAGGGCTCTGCAACGACACTACCGGGTAATGCGATGCGGCCAAGATCGTTACGCAACAGATCGACGATCATCAGATTTTCAGCACGGTCTTTTGCGCTCGCTTGTAAACGCTGCCCAAGACGCTGATCTTCAAGCGGGTCGTTTGAGCGAGGTGCGGTTCCTTTCATGGGGCGAGTGATTAACGTTGTACCGCGACGTTGCAAGAATAACTCTGGTGAAAACGATAAAACCGTTTGCTCATCGTCTTCGATAAACGCGGCATGTGCGCTAGGGTGTTGATTGGCGAGCTGGCGATACAGCTCTCGTGCGGAGCCTTGCGTGGCTACGTTCAGGGCAAAAGTGCTATTGATTTGATAGACCTCGCCCTGCGCGATCCATTCTTTGATTTTTTGAATTCTGTCAAAGTAATCGGTTTGCGACAGGCTTGCCGTGACTGAGGTAATGCACGCCTTGGATGCGGCCGAGGCAGAGCCGCTGCTATCCCAAGGTTTTTCAACGGTGACTGAATCGAAGACCAAGGCGGTTAAACGGCTACGCGGCTTGAGATGAGTTTGCGAAGCGCCAGCGGGTGTTGGCAGTTGAGCCTGCGCCGCGCGTGCGGTTGGTTGCAGCGCTGGCTCGAACCACTCGCCGAGCTCGTAGTCGAGCATGAGGGCGATCCAGTGGCCGGCGCCTTGTGCGGTTTGCATGGCGACGAAGGCCGCAGGCAGTTCGGCCGAGCTGCGTGCTGTAATACGTTGGCGCAACCCAGACAAGACCTTCGCTTCGCCCGCCAGTCGATCTTCAAAACGGCACTGAGTCACGCTGGCCGCCTTGTTTTGAAAAATAGCGTCTTGTGATTCACGCTTGACTCCGTCATTGACGCACGCGTGTGGCGTGAGCGGCACCGCTGTGTCGCCGCAGAATGACGTCAAACACGGTGCATGAATTCATAGAGCACTTCGCCCGTGTGCGATTTTGAACGCACCTTCATTACCTCCTCAGGCGTGCCTTCGATCACAAGCTTGCCACCACCCGTGCCACCCTCTGGACCCAAATCCAGCAGCCAGTCGGCCTCAGCAATAATGTCAAGATTGTGCTCGATGACGACTACGGTGTTACCAGCTTCTACGAGTCGATGTAAAACACGGATCAACTTCTCGACGTCCGCCATCGAGAGGCCAACGGTTGGCTCATCCAAGACGTAAAGGGTGTGGGGCAGGCGCGAGGCACGACCTGTTGTAATCACGCCTTCTGTCATCCTAGCCTTGGCAAGCTCGGTCACTAATTTAATCCGTTGCGCCTCGCCACCGGACAGCGTCGGGGAGGGCTGGCCGAGCGTGATATAGCCCAAGCCTACGTCCTGCATCAATTGCAGGGGGTGCCGAATTTTCGGATGCGCGGCAAAGTAGCCAATCGCATCATCTACCTCGAGCGATAGCACAGCGCCAGCATGCCTCTCGCGCATACGTACGCCTAAGGTGTCGGTATTAAAGCGTGCACCACTGCACGCATCGCAGGGCACCTTGATGTCTGGCAAAAAGCTCATCTCAAGGGTGCGCATGCCTTGTCCTTCGCACAGCGGGCAGCGGCCATCGCCAGTGTTGAACGAAAATCTTCCCGCGCCCCAGCCACGGATCCGCGCCTCTTGGGTGTCGGCAAATTGCTTGCGCACGTCATCCCAAAAGCCAATATAGGTTGCGGGGCAAGAGCGTGGCGTCTTACCGATCGGAGTCTGATCGACTTCAAGTACGCGATCGATAGAGTTCCAACCCTCAATGCTTTCACAGCCGTGCCACTGAGGATCTGCACGTAGCGAAACCGCAGCACCCAGATTATCGAGTAATACTTCACGGGCGAGCGTAGACTTGCCTGAGCCTGATACACCTGTGACCACGCTCAGGCGTCCGATTGGGAAATGTGCCGTGAGGTGACGCAAGTTATGCAGTTTTGCACCTTTGACGGTGATCATTGGCGTATCTTTTGCGACCGGCCTGCGTGGCTGCAGAGGGTGCGCCAAGGGGTGCTTTAAGTAATGCCCAGTTGTAGACTCTGGCGCATCCATCAAGTCTTGCAAACTGCCTTGGGCTACCACGCGCCCGCCGCGAATGCCTGCGCCGGGACCAATATCAATGATGTGTTCGGCGCGGCGAATGGTGTCATCGTCGTGCTCAACCACTACCAAGGTATTGCCATTTTTTTCAAGTCGCGACAAGGCGCCCAGCAAGATTCGATTGTCGCGTGGATGTAAACCAATCGTGGGTTCGTCAAGCACGTAGCAAACGCCTTGCATGTTTGAACCTAGCTGAGCGGCCAGTCGTATGCGCTGCGCTTCGCCACCAGACAGCGTTGGTGCGGCGCGATCTAGCGCCAGGTAGCCAAGCCCAACTTCTTGCATAAATTGGAGACGACCACGAATTTCAGACAAGATGTCGCGTGCAATCTCTGCGTCACGACCACGCAAAACTAACGCCGTAAAAAAAGTGTGAGCATCCGAGACGGCCAGGCCCGCAAGCTCGGCAATCGATTTGTCGCGCCACAGCACTGCGCGCGAAATAGGGTTCAAGCGTGCACCCTGACAACTCGTGCAGGTCGTTGCCTCGCCTTCGAACCAGGCGTTCCAGGCCGTTTCTTCGCCGGTTTGTGCTTCGTCAAAGCCCTGTAACTTTAAACCGGTGCCAAAACAACCGTGACACCAGCCGTGCTTTGAGTTGTACGAAAACATACGTGGGTCAGGCTCTGGAAAGCTTGTGCCACAGCTTGGGCAGGCACGCTTGACCGAGAAATGCGTTTGATCGAGCTTGGCTGACATATTCGTATGCAGTCTGTCGAGCGACGACACCACACTCATGATGCCTTGGCCGTGTTCAAGCGCACTGCGCACGCCCTCACGCAGTTGTGCTTCGTTGTCGGTACCGACAACTAGGTCAGCCACGGGCAACTCAATGGTGTGCTCTTTAAACCGATCTAAACGCGGCCACTTTGCGGTACCAATAAATTCGTCATCGACCCGCAGATGGGTGTAACCCTTGCCGGCAGCCCATTTTGCCAGATCGGTATAGAAGCCTTTACGGGCTGTGACTAACGGTGCCAGCAAACCGATGCGCTGGCCCTTATGGTCGCGCATGATCCGAGCGACGATCTGATCGGCACTTTGTGGTTCGACGCTGACCTGACATTGCGGGCACATTTGCGTGCCCAGCTTCATGTACAACAGACGCAAGAAATGATGGATTTCAGTCATCGTGGCGACAGTGGATTTTCGACCGCCGCGGCTGGTGCGCTGCTCGATTGCTACTGTCGGTGGGATACCAAAAATAGCGTCGACGTCTGGCTTGCCTGCAGGTTGCACAATCGCGCGCGCATAGGCGTTTAGCGATTCAAGATAACGGCGCTGCCCTTCGTTAAATAAGATATCGAACGCCAGCGTTGACTTGCCCGAACCCGATACGCCTGTAATGACGGTGAACTTATCGTGCGGAATACTGACGTTGATATTTTTAAGATTGTGTTCGCGCGCGTGCAAGATATCAATGGTGGCGGCCCGACGTTTTTCTTTTAAGACGGTTTGCAGCGAACGGCCTGAGGAGTTGCCCGTTGCGCCAGCGGGCTCGCGCAACGGACGGGCTGCTTGTCGAGGATCGTCGGTTGCAAGAACGTCGAGCATCGACGCACCAATCGCGTCAGGCGTCATGGCGACCGCATAATCGCGTAGCGCTGCGCCGGTATGCGAAGTAGGGTGTGCCATGACTTGTTCAGGGCTGCCTGAAACAATGAGCTCACCGCCCGCATCGCCACCTTCTGGTCCTAAATCAATCACCCAGTCTGCAGCACGAATCACATCAAGGTTGTGCTCAATGATTAACAGCGTGTGGCCGGCACCGAGTAATTTTCTAAAGGCACGCATCAAGCGCGCCACATCGTCAAAGTGCAAACCAGTAGTCGGCTCATCGAATAAAAATAAACTGCCTTTTTTGGCAAGTTTGGCAGTCGAGATGCCGCTGCGCGCGGCTTCGGCTAAGTGACCCGCGAGCTTTAAACGTTGCGCTTCGCCGCCCGAGAGCGTGGGCACAGGCTGGCCGAGCTTGACGTATTCAAGGCCCACATCCTCAAGCGGCGCTAAGCCTAACTGCACATCGCGCAGACCCTTAAAAAATTCAAGTGCTTCAGAGACCGTCATGTCGAGCACGGCATCGATCGACGCGCGTCGGCCCAGATGCTCGATTTCAACTTCACGTACTTCGGGTCTAAAGCGCTTGCCATCGCAATCTGGGCAACGAATATAAACGTCAGATAAAAACTGCATCTCGACGTGTTCAAAGCCCGTGCCACCACAGGTCGGGCAGCGCCCGTCGCCACTGTTAAAACTAAAGGTGCCCGCGGTGTAACCCCGCTCGCGAGCGACCGGCGCTTGAGAAAACAGTTTGCGAATCGGATCAAACGCGCCTACGTAGCTGGCTGGATTCGAGCGAGCAGTTTTGCCAATCTGGGCCTGATTGACCATGACGACTTCGGCAAGTTGCTCGGCACCTAGAAGCCGGTCAAAAGCGCCGGGCGACTCGGTGGGTTTACCCATGATCTTGAGTAACCCTGGATAAAGCACATCTTGGATCAAGGTTGACTTTCCCGAACCCGAGACGCCTGTGACACAAACCAAACGACCAAGCGGGATTTCGATTGAAACGTTTTTGAGATTATTGGCAGTCACGCCTTCAAGTAGCAGGCGAGGGGTGTTGGGCGCAACGGGTAAAGGCCGGGGGGCCTCGACCTTCATGCGGCCGCCCATGTATTTGCCGGTTAAGGTTGTGGCGTCGCGCAGTTCAAGTGGGGTGCCATCAAAGACGATTTGGCCACCACGCTCGCCGGGGCCCGGACCCACGTCAATGACACGGTCGGCAGCGATCATGACCTGTGGATCATGCTCGACCACAACCAAGGTATTGCCCGCGTCACGCAAGCGATGCATCACTTCAACGACCCGATGAATGTCGCGTGGGTGCAGGCCAATTGAGGGCTCATCCAGCACAAAGAGTGTATTGACGAGCGACGTGCCCAGCGCAGTGGTTAAATTAATCCGTTGCACCTCACCGCCCGAGAGCGTGCGACTTTGTCGATCAAGCGTCAGGTACCCTAAGCCAACGTCGCACAAAAACTTTAGTCGTGCACGCACTTCGGTTAACACCAGATCCATCGCGGCATCCAGGCCACCGTCAAACTTCAGCGTATCGGCAAAGGCGCGTAATTGAACGATCGGGGTCAACATCAAATCTTGAATCGATTTGTGTTCGATTTTCCAGAGCAGCGCGTCGGGCTTCAGGCGTGCGCCATGGCAGGTGGGGCAGAGGGTATAGCTTCGATACTTTGAAAGCAATACCCGCACGTGCATTTTGTACGACTTAGTCTCAAGCCAGTTAAAGAATTTTTGTACGCCGTACCATTGGGTTTTCCAGGCACCGCTGCCACCTTTCCAGAGTGGGTCGCCATCAAGCACCCAGTCTTTGTGCTCTTGAGGCAAATGACGCCAGGGCGTGTTGACCGAAACGTTGGCACGTTTGGCGTACTTCAACATCTCTTCGTGGCATTCTTTGTAGCTTGGCGTTTGCCAGGGCTTCACAGCACCTTGCTCGAGGGTTTTGTTCTCGTCGGGGATGACTAAGCCAAAATCGATTCCGATGACGCGACCAAAACCGCGACAGGCCTCGCAGGCGCCAAGCGGCGAGTTAAACGAAAACGTGCTAGGCAAAGGGTCGCTGTAACTGATGTTGCAGTCAGCGCAGTGCAGCTTGTCGCTGAATTTCCAGACCTCTGTGTCAGCGTCCTCTTGATCAAGCGCATGCACGGCGATCAAACCATTGCCCATTTTCAAGGCAATATCAAAGGCCTCCATTACGCGTGACGCCTCAGCCCCTTCAAAGCGAAACCGGTCTTGCACCACGCGAAGCGTGCGTAATTGAGGCGATAGCATCGCTGATTTTTTTGAAGTCTTTTTGGCGGGCTTGGCTGAGACGGCAGCAGCGACTGCGTTTGGCTGCGTCGGGCTCTCGTCCGCATGCACACGGGTGTAGCCTTGTTGGTCCAAAAAGCCCCGCACCTCATCCTCGGTAAAGTTGGCTGGGACTTGCACGGGAAACGTCACGACCAAGCGTGGATTGCCAACCTGGGCAGCGCGTTGAGCCATGGCAGAAAAAATCGAGGCCGTGCTGTCGCGACAAACCGCTTGCCCACAGCCGCGACAAATTAAGTGCGCACCGCGCGCAAAAAGCAGCTTCAAATGATCATTGAGCTCGGTCATGGTGCCCACGGTGCTGCGTGAGCTGCGCACTGGGTTGGTCTGATCAATCGCGATCGCGGGCAAGATGCCCTCAATGCGATCAACGACCGGCTTGTCCATGCGGTCTAAAAACTGTCGCGCGTAGGGCGAAAAGGTTTCGACGTAGCGCCGCTGCCCCTCGGCGTAAAGCGTATCAAAGGCCAGTGAACTCTTGCCCGAGCCGCTCACGCCCGTAATCACGGTCAAGTCGCCAGTGTTCAGGGTCAAGTCAAGATTTTTGAGATTGTTCTGGCGCGCGCCAGTAATGCGGATCGTTGGGTTCATGGTGCGATTTTAAGGCGGGTGCCAGAGTTCTTGCTTTCCAAACTAGCAATACCCCTAAAGCGGGCCCAAACCCTGTTGTTAGCGGTTTTAGAGTACTATTACTTGTTCCCTACCGGAGAATTGCTATGGCTTCAGAAACAAAACGTACGCGCCGCAACACGCTCGAGCGCCGTTGCTTAGGCAAGGCCTTCAAGCGCCTGTTCGTCAACGCCCCTAAAGGCGTGTTCAAAATGCTTGAAAAAGTCAAAAAAGCCTAAGTTTTATAGGGTCTTTTTTGGTGAGCTAAAGGCTCAGTCATGAAAATGACTGGGCTTTTATTTTGGTGTGGCCAAACAGTTGGGCCTCATGTTGTCCACTTAAGCCGTTTCGCCATAGCCTGGCGCTTTTGAATGCCATTTTCCCCAGCGTACTGAATCGATCGCGCATCGGTTGGGTTTGTTGGGTGACAAGGGTTATCCCTAGGTGCCTCGTGGGCATTTTGCACCCACGCCGCGAGTGATAATCGATCAATCAATAAAACAAACGGAGATATCAGCATGAGCAGCTCAACAAGATGGGTAAAGCGTCCAGAAGGCTCAACCTGGGGCGACTTCGGACCCGATGATCAGCGCGGCCGCATTAACTTGCTGACCCCTGAAAAAATCAAACAGGGCGTGGCCGAGGTCGAGCACGGTCTTGCCTTTTGTTTGAGCCTGCCGCTTGATCTGCCTGGCGGCAATTTACTGAACCCGCGCCGTTTTCCGCCCGTCATCCGTCCGACCCTACGCGACGGGCGCCCAAACATGAACTATCGCCTGTTTAGCGACAATGATCAGCACACTGATGTCATCAGCGACGATCTGGTCGTGATGCATCTGCAGTACTCAACCCAATGGGACAGTCTGGCGCACGTTGGTTCGTTGTTTGATGCGAATGGCGACGGCATCCCTGAAGCCGTCTACTACAACGGCTATCGCGCCGGGAAAGATATTCAAGGTCCGACCGACGGAAAAGATGCGGGCGTGCCCCCACCAGGTGATCAGCGCAGCACCTCGAACGCGATTGCTCTAGGGATACAGAATATGGCCGAGTCTTGCGTACAAGGCCGCGGCGTGATGATAGATTTTCATGCGCACTTTGGCAACAAGCGTGAAAACATTAGTTACGACACCTTGATGCGCATCATGGAGCAAGACAAAGTGGTCGTTGAGAAAGGCGATATGGTTTGCCTGCATACGGGCTTTGCGCAGATGTTGATGGACATGAACGGCAAGCCCGATCTCAAGCTTTTAAATAATAGTTGCGCAGCCTTAGACGGTCGCGATAAAAAGCTGTTGAACTGGATCACCGACAGTCAGTTGGTGGTGTTGATGGCCGATAACTATGCGGTTGAAGCGCATCCGGCAACGAGTCACATTGGTTGTTGCGCCACCTTGCCGATTCACGAGCATTGCTTGTTTAAGCTGGGCGTGCACTTGGGAGAAATGTTTTATTTGACACAACTGGCGCAATGGTTGCGTAAAAATGGTCGTAATCGCTTCTTGCTGACTGCACCGCCTTTGCGTTTACCTGGTGCGGTGGGCTCACCCTCAACGGCGGTGGCGACTGTTTAATGAAAGACGTCATCCGAATCGGTTCAGGTGCGGCGTGGTGGGGCGACCGCGTTGAACCCGCTGCGCTCAATGCCGAGAAAGGTCAGCTAGATTATCTGTGCTTTGAAACGATGGCCGAGGCGACTGTCTCGGCCGCTCAAGTGCGCGCACGGCGTGACCCCTCCTTTCCAGGCTATGACACCTATCTAGATGATCGGATGAAGGCGGTATTGCCCGCTTGCATGAAAAACGGCACCAAGATCATCACCAATCAAGGCTGGATCAATCCAGATGCCGCTGCCAAACGGATTGTGTATTGGCTGAATGAGTTTGGTTTTAAAGGCATCAAGGTCGCCTCGGTCAATGGCAGCTTAATTACCGAACACGTGCTGGATTTGACTGACGTGATTTTAGAAAATGGTCTACCCACCTCGACGTTGAAGTCGAATTTGATTTCGGCTGAAGTCTATCAAGGCGCCGAGCCGATTGTCGAAGCCCTGAAAGCGGGTGCTCAAATCGTGATTACGGGCCGTGTCGCTGACCCCTCAATTTTTATGGCGCCGATGATGTATGAGTTTGATTGGGATCCACTCGATCACGTCAAACTGGGTCAAGGTAATGGCATTGGTCACTTGCTTGAGTGCGGCGCGCAGGCGACGGGCGGGTATTTTTCAGATCCAGGGTTTAAAGATGTGCCAGAGCCCTGGAACTTTGGTTTTCCGATTGCTGAAGTCAGTCGCGATGGCACTGCGGTCATCACCAAAGTGGCCGGTACGGGAGGCGCGATTACGCTCGAAACAATTAAAGAACAGATGTTGTACGAAGTACATGATCCGGCTAACTATCTGACCCCCGATGTGGTGGTTGATTTCACCACCGTGCACATCGAGCAGGTTGGAGCAGATCGTGTCCGTGTCAGCAATATCGGTGGAAAGCCACGTACACCAACCTTGAAAGTCTCGATTGGGTGTACCGAGGGTTTCATTGGCGAGGATATGTTTTTTTACGCGGGCCCTGGCGCTTTGCGTCGCGCCGAGTTAGCCAAGAAGATTCTTGAAGAGCGCTTCAAAATCGTTAAGTTGCAAGCCGAAGAGATTCGAATTGATTACTTGGGTTTGAATGCGATTCACGGCGCAGCAACACCTGCCGATGCCCCCGAGCCTTATGAAGTGGCCGTGCGTGTGGCTGCCCGCACCAAGACCCGTGAAGAGGCGGCTAAGGTGGGTCGTGAAATCGATGGTATGGCTGTGTCGGGTATTGCTCATACGGGCAAACGGGTGCCACATCAGGATCGCACCCGCGAAGTGATTGGCGTGTGGTCATCATTGGTAGCACGCGAAAAGGTGTTCGCCTCTGTAAATTATTTTGTGAGCTAAGCCATGAAAGTCAAACTACAACATGTCGCGCATGCGCGCTCTGGCGACAAGGGTGACACCTCAAATATTGCTGTCTATGCCTATGTGCCAGCGTTTTATCCCTTGCTCAAAGAGCAGCTGACTGCCGAGAAGCTCAAAGCCTTTTACAAAGGTGCGATTAAAGGCCCAGTGACACGCTACGAAGTTGAAAACTTGCACGCAATGAATTTTGTTGCGCAAGGCGCGTTAGGGGGCGGCGTCTCGAGAAGCCTTTGCTTAGACAACTATGGCAAGGCGTTGTCGGCTGCGATTCTTGGTTTTGAAATTGAAGTGCCCGAGGCATTGCGCTCTTCATTACGTGGCCAACATTTGCTGGCGAACACCTGATTGTTTATCAATAGAACTTTGCGTCTGACCTTGTGATGAGAAAAAAACACACCATACTAATTGTCGGGGCGAGCGGCGTTGTGGGTGCAGCCGCCTTGAATCATTTTGCCTCGCTGCCCGAC
>CAMBZR010000033.1 GCA_945872285.1 Bordetella parapertussis
AGATTTTGCTCGGCCAAGACAATCGTTTTTCCTAGCTTGTGCAAGGTGGCGATCAAATCACCGATCTTTTGCACCATGAGGGGGGCTAAGCCCTCGCTGGGCTCGTCAAGCAGCAAGACATCAGGGTTTCCCATCAAGGCGCGGCCGACAGTCAGCATTTGTTGTTCGCCGCCAGATAATTGCCCGCCCATTCGGTCTTTGAGAGGGGCTAAGAGCGGCAGCGTGTCATACACGCGCTCAAGGCTCCAGTCGTCTTCACCCTTCGCACCTTTTTTGATTGCGATGGTGAGATTGTCGTCGACGCTAAGATCTGGAAATATCTGCCGGTCTTCTGGCACATAGCCAATACCTGCTCGGGCAATTAAATGTGCAGAGCGCCCGGTGATGACCTTGCCGTACAACTCGACGCTACCCCTTTTTGTAGGATTCACACCAGCGATGGTCTTCATGGTGGTGCTTTTGCCGGCGCCGTTTCGCCCGAGCAAAGCCAAGATTTCGCCCCGGTTCACTTCAAAGGATAATTTGAACAATGCCTGACTAGTGCCATAAAAGACATCGATGTCTTGCACTTTTAGCACGTGGTCGCTCATGCGTGCTCCTCGCGGGGTTTACCCAAGTAGGCCTCAATGACGGCCGGGTTGTTGCGGATTTGCTCTGGGTTACCCTCAGCCAAGAGCTTGCCGTAAGATAAAACGTGGATGTATTGCGAGACTCTGAAGACGATCTCCATGTCGTGCTCGATCAGCACCACAGTTAAGCCACCTTTTTTCCAGAGACCGTAAACGGTCTCAATCATTTGCTCTCGTTCTTCAGGGCCCATGCCGGCAACGGGTTCGTCTAGCAAAAGCACTTTGGGCTTTAACACTAGCGCCAAGGCCATATCCAAGAGCTTTTGATCGCCGTGCGACAAATTGCCGCTAATCAAATGCGCTTTGGTGTGCAAGCCAAGTTGTTCCATCACTTCAAAGGCCCGATCACGCGTCTGCGCTAAGGGAAACCGCCCGTGCATTTGCGCCGAACGCCCCAGAGGCGACATCAAAGCACCGCGCAGCGACTCTTCAACAGTCAGAGTCTTAAAGAGTTTGGCCACTTGAAACGCGCGACCGATTCCCTTGTGTACGATCGCGGCGCTCGTCATGCCAACGATGTCTTCGCCGTCTAACAAAATGCGACCCGAGTCGGGTTTGAGCGCACCTGAAATTAAATTAAAGAACGTTGTTTTGCCAGCGCCATTGGGGCCAATCACAGCCGTGAGTGACTCAGTCTTAAAGTGAATCGAGACATCAGAGGTTGCAACGACACCACCAAAGGCCTTGTGGAGGTTTTCGATCTTAAGCATTAGTGGCCTCCTGAGGTGTTGGTTTGAGCGGGTGGTACACCGCCATAGGTTTGCCAGGTCGAGCCGGCTAGCCAACCTGCGTCAACCGGCAAATTGATGCCAGTGATTGCCTTGGCGGCAGGCGACAATAAGAAGCCAACCGAGTCAGCAATTTCGTCTGGTGTGACCATGCGCCCCATGGCGGCTTGCGATGTGAGGTCTTCGGGGTTGCGATCACCCTGATCAATCGCGGCTTGCAACGCCTCGGTAAGTACGTATCCAGGCGAAATAGCGTTGACGCGCACACCGGCGCGGCCCCACTCAGCAGCTAGGCAGGCTGTCATTGAGGCCACAGCAGCCTTTGCAGGCGCATAGGCATGCAAAGGAACCGACCGCATCGAGGTGATCGAAGCGATATTCACGATCGCGCCAGCGCCTAGCTCAGCCATGCGAGAGCCAAACACTGCGCAGGCGAGGTAAGTGCCACGTTGATCAACAGCGACCACGCGATCCCATTCTGTCATGGTGAGTTTGTCGGGCGTTAAGCGGCGTTGCAAAATCCCCGCGCTGTTGACCAAGGCCGAGATTTGACCGTGCTTGGCCTCGATCATTGCGGCCGTGTCGCGCACCGCTTGCTCGTCAGTGACATTGCAGGGGTAGGCGTGTACGCCTAGTTCTTTCATTTTTGCTTCAGACCAAGTGCCAGGCAGATCGAGCGCAACCACTAAATCGCCGCGCCTGGCTAAATGCCTGACGCAGGCCGCACCAATGCCACTCGACCCACCAGTGACCACACTGAGATATTTTTTAGTCATGATTGCACTCGCTTCTTGGTGAGAGCGTTATACAACTCTCCCACAAAGTCAGTGATGCCGCGTTTAAAGCCTAAGGCAAAGATCAAGACGATGACGCCTAACGCTAAGCCGTGATACTCGGTCGTGCGTGTGATGATGTCGTTAAAGATGTTCAACAAACCTGCGCCGATGATCGGGCCCAAGAAAACATTGATGCCACCCATCATGATCATAAATACAGCTTCGCCCGACATTGTCCAATAACTAAACTCTGGGTAGGCTCCCGAGACAAATAACGCCATCAGCGAGCCGCCGATGCCGGCAAAGGCACCTGCCAAAATAAAGGCGTACAGACGAATGCGCCATACATCAATTCCTAAGAAGCGCGCCCGATCTGCGTTGTCGCGAACCATCCGCAGGGTATAGCCAAACGGCGATTGCAACACGTAGCGCATGATGAGTAGGCTGACCACGCCGATGACGACACAAAACCAGTACAGCGTGTTGGGATCGGCCACATTAATGCCACCCCAGAACGGTCTGCGTGGGATACCACCCATCAAACCTTGATCACCGCCTGTCAGTGAGGTCCAAGTGATAATCACACTGTGAATCAACATCTGAAACGCAAGAGTCAAGAACGAGAAATAGATCTCTTTGAGTTTGACGCAAATCATCCCGATTACCCACGCCAGCAGTGAGCAAAACACAATTGCGCCTAACAGCGCGACGGGTATCGATACTTCAGTGCGTTGCATTAACAGGCCAAAGGTATAAGCGCCGCCGCCAAAAAACATAGCGTGACCAAAAGATACCATTCCCCCGTAACCCACCAAAACATTCAGCGAGGTGGCGAACACGCCTAACGCGGCCAGGCGAATCACAAAGTCAAGCGTGACGCGACCGGGCGATAGCAGGGGCAGCGCCGCTAATAGAGCGAGTACAACAAGCCCAAAGAGCAATTCTTTTTTGAAAGTCGTGTTCATTAACGTGGCTCCTTACCTAAGAGGCCGCTCGGCTTGAGAATCAAAATCAGCGCCATCGCCAAGAACATGATGCCTTCAACGAAGAGCGGAAACCCAATCGAGCCAAACGAGCGCACCAGACCAATTACCAGGGCACCCACTAACGCGCCACTTACCGAGCCCATTCCACCAATGACCGTCACAATAAAGGACTCAATCAAAATCGAGAAGCCCATGCCGGGTGACATTGAACGCACCGGCGCAGCAAGCGCACCGGCTAAGCCCGCAAGCGCGCCACCAAAGGCAAACACACCCGCGTAGATCCAAGTGGTGTTTAAACCGAGTACCGAGGTCATCGTCGGGTTGTGCGCCGCTGCGCGCACCACCTTACCGATGCGAGTGCGTGTCAGCAAATACCACATCACTAAGGCGATCACCCCTGAAGCACAAATCATGAACACATAAAAAACTGGCACGATGCCGTCAAAGATAAACAGCGGTGGCGCTTGAAAAGCCGCCGGCATGCCCATCGATTGAAACTCTGCGCCCCAAATGATTTTGACCGCATCGTCCATGATGAGGATCAAGGCGTAGCACACAAGCAGTTGCAGTAACACCTCGGCCTGATAGACGCGCCGCATAAAAAAGCGTTCAAAAATCAGACTGAACAAACCGACGCCTATACCGGAAATCACGGCTGATAGCACGTAGCTGTCTGTGATGCGATAGGCTGACAGGGCCAGGTAGGCGCCCAGCATATAGAGCGAGCCGTGCGCAAAATTAATCACGCCTAGCACACCAAAGATTAAGGTTAGGCCAGCTGCGACTAAAAACAGCAGCGAGCCAACAATCAAACCAGTGCTGGTTTGAGTGACGATGCACGACATTGAGGTCACGCACTCATATAAGGCGATGGGATCCACGAGGGTCTCCGAGAGGGGGGTATACGGTTGATACAACCGCAACTGACTGGACTGTGCAGACGGGTGCAGTTAAAGCAAGAACAAACGGCAAGTATAAGAAAAAGGCCTCTGCATGAACGCTCAGGCAAAGGCCTTTAGACCTCAGTGCAATACTCTCTGAGTGTTATGCCCAGCCTTTGCGTTTCTTCCACTCGAGTTCAAGTTCGAGGATCTGCTTCCAGTCGCCAACGGTTTGCTTGGTGACAAACGGCTCTTTGCTGATCAAGGGGCCATAACCGATGGCGTAGTTGATAATGGTGTTGTCTTCAGCACGCATTGTAATTGTGCCGTCGACGCCAAAGGGCGAGTTGATTTTCATACCGCGCATTGCTTCGGCAATTTTTTTGCCGTCTGAGCTGTTGGCTTTTTTCATGGCAGCGGTTAAAAAGCCCATCCCGACCGCGTTTTCCCATGACCAGTTCAGGGGATCCTCTTTAAACTTGGCGATATAGCCCTCTGCCCAGGCGGCGTTGGCCGGGGTGTTCGGAAAGGTCTTTAGATACCGGTTACCAGAGTGCAGGTTTGGCGGTACATTTTTAAGTGCCTTCAGCACCGCGTATTCAGCAATGTTTGGCGAGAAGAATTGTTTATCTTTAAACAATGCATAAATGCCCGCCTGATCAACAAACGACGTCATATCGCCACCCCACAAGCACGAATAAATCGCTTGTGGCTTACCTTGCACCATGCGTGTAATGTTTTCGGTGTAGTCTGCCTGAAACAATTTTGGCCAAACTTCGCCAACCACTTCGATGTCTTTATTGAAGTGCTTCAGATATTCAAAATATTCAGTCGTTGTATCACGGCCGTAGGCATAGTCAGGCGAAATGCTCATCCAACGCCTGAGTTTAAGTTCTTTCGCAACCTGCGCGCCATAAGAACCACCGGCGATCGCATCATGGATACCTTGGCGTGCGCAACGAAAGGCGGTCGCGACGCGTAGCTTGGGATCAGCAGTCAGTGAAGAGGTTTCTGAATTGGTGTGCATCACAAACACGCCCAGGTCTTTTGCCACTTCGTGCACGGCAAACGCGCCCGATGATGCCTCGGCATCCCACAGCAGTTCACAGCCATCGCTGGTAACAAGTTCGCGGGCAACACGGGCCGCTTCTTGGGGTTGACCTTTTGAATCACGCACAACCAACTCAAGCATGCGTCCACCTAGGCCGCCTGCAGCATTGAATTTTTCAATTTCAAACATCGCGCCGTTTCGTGATGAAAGGCCCAACATCGCCACGCGACCCGACAAAATAGTGGGCATGCCGATTTTGATCGGTTTGTTTTGCGCCAGCGAAATCGCAGGCAAGCCCATGGCGGCTAACCCGGCGGCGCCTTGCAACAGCCTACGGCGCGAGGCCTGAACGGTGGTCTTTTTGATCGTATTGCTCATGTTTGTCTCCAGAGTTTTAAATGCAACGCCCGACTTTATCCCAAGTTAGAGAGTTGCGATATAAGGGAAAATGAGGATGTCGGTAGATACCCACCTCAGGTCCCCAGTCTGAATTCCGATTAACCCTAGAATACCTAAGGTTGATAGTTCGATAATTCGATCAGATTGTCATCTGGGTCACGCAGGTACACGGATATGATTTTGCCAACAGCGCCGGTGCGCTCGACCGGCCCGAGTTCGATCGTGACGCCCGCGGCGTTCAGTTCGTTGACGATGTCATCGACCGGGGTTGCCGCAATGAAGCACAGGTCGCCCGACCCGGCTGTGGGCGTCTTGGCTTTTGGGTCGAACATCTTGTCAACCTGATGCAAATTGATTTTTTGCTGCCCAAACCTCAGGGCTTTGCGGTCGCCCAAAAAGGTAATGACCTCAAAGCCCAAGATGCGACCATAAAAATCGCAGGTGCGCTCGAGGCTGGCAACGGTTAAAACAAGATGATCTAGGTGGTCGATTTTCATAACGTTGAAGGCCTCAGAGATAAAAGTTTGGATTGGGCTAGACTGTGCGTTAGGTTAAACCAAGCTAGGGCGCTATTCATGTCAAAAGAAATGTCTTTCCCGTTAGTCGGCTGTGCCGGCTCAGATCATCGCGAGGCTGCACAATATCACCAGCGTTGGTTCGTGGTCGATGCGAAGGGCGGCTGGCTGAGTGCGGCGCAATGCCCTGGGCTGAGTGGTGTCAGTACCGATGTCCGTATGGGGTATTTGGTGTTGCGCGCGCCTGGTATGTTGCGCATGGACATCCCAATGGATGTGATCGAAGATGATGACAGCGTGCGTCAAACGGCGCAGGTTGCAGCCCAGACGGTCGATGTGGTCGATGAGGGTGAAGTTGCTGCCGCTTGGTTCACCCATGTGACGGGTCAGCCGAGTCGGCTAGTGAAAGTGCATCCTGAGGCAAAGCCGGTAATTTGGCCCGCTAAGTAAACCCAGGTAGAGCGACTTAGCCTCAGCAAACTCGTTCTGGTAGCGTTTAAGCCGTTAAGCGTGTCAGTACGTGATATTTTATGAGTAGCGCCTCGGCGCTTTCTTCAAACTCAGGGTGTACTTCAATGCAATCAACGGGGCAGACGACCTTGCATTGAGGTTCGTCGTGGTGCCCGACGCACTCGGTACATGAACTTGGATTGATCACGTAAATCTCTGAGCCCATCGAGATGGCATCATTGGGACATTGTGGTTCGCACACGTCGCAATTGATACATTCGTCGGTGATGCGCAGGGCCATGACGCTTAGCTGCCCAGTGGGGGCGTCATGCCCAGTTCGCGGCGCTCTTTGGCTTTGGCTTGCAGCCAGCGGTCGACCGATGGAAACACAAACTTGCTGACATCCCCACCGAGTTCGGCGATTTCGCGCACGATGGTGCCCGAGATGAACTGGTATTGGTCGGAGGGCGTCATGAACAAGGTCTCGACTTCAGGCAACAGATGGCGATTCATGCCGGCCATTTGAAACTCGTACTCAAAGTCAGACACTGCACGCAAACCGCGCACAATAACTCGACCTTCTTGTTCGCGCACAAAGTCTTTTAATAAGCCGGCAAAGCTTGCGACCTTGACGTTCGGATAGTGTCCCAAGACTTCGCGCGCAATTTCAACGCGTTCGTCAATAGAGAAGAAAGGTTTTTTGTTGCGGCTATGGGCGACACCTACCACAACGCGGTCAAACAAGCTCGCCGCGCGACGCACTAAATCTTCGTGACCGCGGGTCAAGGGGTCGAAGGTACCAGGGTAGATAGCAGTAATCATTTTTGCAATGCAGCAATTTGAAAGAGGTGATAGTGTACGGCCCCCGCGCGGTCTTGGCGCAATAAGCTGTACTCCGAGGGCATAATTATTGGTTTTTCAGCCTCAATATATACAAGTCCGTGGGGTTCTAACAAATCGCCTAGCTTGGGGCCTACGAAATCGAGCCAATTTTGACCAAAAGGGGGGTCAAGAAAGATTAAGTCAAAACGAGCTGCCTCCAGGCGGTCTAACGCTAACTTTACATCGCCGGCATGAATATGCACCATGTCGGCCCCGATTTTGTCACGCAAGGCCCGCAGGGCCGCAAGCGCTTTGGGCTCTTGTTCGATCATCTGCACGTGTGCCACACCCCGTGAAGCAGCCTCAAAACCCAGCGCACCGGTGCCGGCAAACAGGTCTAAGACGTGCTTATCCGAAAATTCGCCACCCCAAAAATGGTTTAGCCAATTGAACAATGTTTCACGCACCCGGTCAGGGGTGGGCCGCAAACCTTCGGCCTCGATGACCTCGATTGGTGTGCGACGATACTGACCGGCGACGATCCGAATATACTTCTTCACTATGTTTCGCTTCTTTAAGAAAAAACCCGACCAATCCGACCCAAGTGCCGCCGATCAGCAACCTGATCCCGAGGCGAGTCAGCCTGCGCCTGAGGCGCTAAAGGCCGACCAAGGCGTGGGGATCGATCACGTACCCGTGTCCAACGGCGATCCACCACTTGCCGATGAAGGCATTCAGACCTCTGACCAGACGGCCCCTGCGGTCGAGGACCTGGCGACAGAGTCTCCACGTGTGGGTTTGTTGAGCCGCTGGTTTAAGCGTAACCCAGAGCAGCCCCCGAGTGGTGGTGACGTCGAGCCAAAGTCAGAGGATTCGGCTGATGACGAGGCGGTGGCGACAGCCCCTGACGCGGCTGAGGAGGATGACCTCATAGGTGACGCCTGGAAAGGCGATCCCCTGGACGAGCAGGCAGAAGAGTCAGAAGAGGCAGAAAAGTCAGAAGATTCAGAAGAGTCAGAAGATTCAGAAGAGTCAGAAGAGGCTGAACAAAAATCATCGTGGCTGGCCAAGCTGCGTGGTGGTTTAGCTAAAACTGGCAAAAGCATTGGTGGGATTTTTGTTGGTGTACGTGTTGATGAGGCCTTATTCGAAGAGCTCGAGACCGCTCTGATCATGGCGGATACAGGCGTTGAGGCGACCGAGCAGCTGTTGATTGCCCTAAGAATGCGGGTCAAGCAAGAGCGCATCGAAGATGCGCCTGGGGTCAAGCAAGCCTTGCGCGACGTCTTGGCAGAGCACTTGCGCGTGCTCGAAAAACCCTTTGAAGTGGGTCGCGTCAAACCTTTGGTTGTGATGATGACGGGTGTGAACGGCGCAGGCAAAACCACCTCGATTGGCAAACTGGCTTTTTGCCTACAAAAAGAGGGCGCACGCGTGCTGCTTGCCGCAGGCGATACCTTCAGAGCAGCAGCACGTCAGCAACTCGTTGAATGGGGTTCGCGCAACAACGTCGATGTGATTGCTCAAGACGGCGGCGACCCTGCAGCGGTGGCGTTTGATGCGGTGAACGCTGGTCGCGCACGTGGCATGGATGTGGTGATGGTGGATACTGCAGGGCGCTTGCCTACCCAGCTACACTTGATGGACGAGCTTAAAAAAATTCGCCGAGTGATTGCCAAAGCTGACCCCACTGCACCACACGAAGTCTTATTGGTGGTCGATGGTAATCAAGGCCAAAACGTGTTGTCTCAGATTCGTGCGTTTGATGCAGCGGTTGGCTTAACAGGGCTGATCGTGACCAAACTTGACGGTACGGCCAAAGGCGGCACGCTCGCCGCAGTGGCTGCCGGTGCGCAAGGCGTCAGGCCGATTCCGGTGTATTGGATTGGCGTGGGTGAGCGGATTGAAGACTTGCAGCCGTTTGTGGCGGCCGAGTTTGCAGCGGCGGTTGTGGGTCAGTAAGCTAACGCCAAAACGTCTCGGTGCGAGACAGCTGCTTAAACGCTGCGCAGGCCTCGTGGGTCAATGCGTCAAGCCTTGAGGTGATCCAGCCGCAGGCAAACCAAGCGCTAGGTTGCGCGTCGCGCAAGAGGATAAAGCGATCCCGTGCGACGGCTAAGTCGTTCATCTCACCCAAAATATCCTGCACAGCTGCGAGTTGTTTGCGGTACGCCTTGAGTCTGGTAGCTGGCAATAGTGACTCAGTGAACTGGAGGGCATAACGCAATTTTTTTCCGAGCTTTCTGAGTTCATGACGCGACTCGATACTGAGCTGATCAAACTGCAAGCCGTCTTGTAAAAGGCGTCGATGCCACTTCTTGAGTTTTTTAACGAGAGTGTCTTTGAGCGTGAGTGGCTTTTGAATCTTAGTGCTTATTGCCGTTGTCACGTCTGTCGTGACCTCTGCAATCGCTTCTGTCGACGCACTGGCTTCCGATGGGGCAACCATGGTCGGCTCTGGAGTCGGCATTGGAGGTGCAACGGGCTCGGCCGGCAGCACAGTCCACGCAAGCAGGTCGAGCAGCCAACTTTGAAAACTGCGACTCAGGGCGACGTTTTCGGTGTCTGGTGGTGCGAGCCCATCGTCAAGAATCAGCGGGGGTTGCCCGGCTGCACTGAGCACTGGCAGTAAGGTCTCTTTCAGCACATCAGCGTCACGCGTACCCCCAAGCTTGCCGAAATGTATTTTGATGTCTGTACGAAGTTGCTCTAAAGGTAGCGTTGCAATCCCGTTAAAAAACGACCATGCAGAGCGCAAACGGCGAATGCCTACGCGCAACTGATGCACATGCTCGGCGCCGCTAGCCTGATAAATACCGGCGGTGTCGACCTCAGCCAACACCGCTGTATTGCGAATGATCTGATCCAGACATTCTGCACTGACGGCTACGAGTGCAGAATGCGCCTGTATTTTTGGATGTAGGGTAATGTTTTCAGCGGTGCGTGCGCCCCAAAACTGAGCGATTGCGCGGCACCGAGATGGTTCTTGGCGCTCTGCCGTCTGCTCATCAATCGTTCTCAACTCGGCGTTCAGTAACGCCAAGCGATCGCCCCGTTCAGACTTGCTGCGCACATCTAAAATCAAGCCGTGCGCCTGTTGCCATTTTTTGCCAAGCGCAAACACTGCGGCAAGCACGCCGCGTTTGAGTTCGAATTCAACTTCAGAAATGGGGAGTTCAAGCGCGCCAGCACGCAGCAGCCCTGTATCAAACGCAATTTCTACTAAGCCTAATTCGGTACGCGTTTGCCTGAAAATCCGTTGTACGTCAGTTTCGTAACAAATTGACAGCGCCTCAGCGTGCTTTGCCAGCACGGCTGCAAAAGGTTCTGTCGCGTAGAAGCTCAGATCGAGATCAGGCGAAGGGCGGTCGTGGTTGATTTCAATGCGCGATAGCGAATTTTCACCCGGCATTTTGAGGGTTTGCACCCACTGCTCACCCTCGCGCCGTAAACGCAACGCAATTCTGGCGCGCACTAGATCGCGGTCAGGCGTATCGAAATAAAAAGCTTGCAACCGCAACCGCGTGACCTTGCCGCGCAACAGGTCTTTTTCAACGCCTGCGTGCGCTCCTTTTGGTACGTGTAACTTGAGTTCTTGTTCTGCCATGACTCGCTCTAATGTGAGAGACACGACATATTGTAGACACTTACGTGGCCAAAATGATGATCTGTCATAAATCTGCAAGAAAGAGGCTTGAACAAAGATTTTCTTTATAACAAGCGTGGGCGCATTTAATCTGGATCATTGAAATTACACTTTACGTGTAAGCAGCAACCGGTGGGCCATTTCAACAAAACCTTTGCCACCCTCAGACGGGGTGACAAACTTTGGGTGATGCGTCAAGCGATGTAAGTGGTGTTGAATATTCGCGACACCTAAAGAATATTTAAAAAACTCAAACAGGGGCTCGTCGTTGGGCGAATCCCCAATAAACAAAACGTTTTCGTTGTCGTTTTGCAGATCGATGTCGAACTCGCGCGCAAACAACGTTTTGGTCATGGATAACTTGTCATACGCGCCAAACCAGCCGTTGACGTGGATTGAACTGACCTTGGCTTGTGCGCCTGCAGCCTTAAACATGGCAACAATTTGCTGAACAGCACGCTCGGACAAGGGCGCAACATCTTCACAAAAATCAATCGCCAAGTCGGCCAGCCTGTATTGTTGATCGCTTGCGAGGGCCGAGCCTGGCACCTGCTGCAGAATCTCAAGAGCGAGTCGGTCAAGTTTTTGCCGATTGCTTTGAAGGTGTATTTCGCTTGCAAAGTGATGGGTAGCCATTTTGCGCGCCGCACGGTCGTAGCGCATATAAAAAGCGCCGTTTTCACCGACTACGGCAAAAACTGGCCACATTCTGGCGATATGATCACACCACCCCGCAGGACGTCCCGTAATCGGGATCACGGTAATCCCCGCAGCGGATAAGCGTTCAAGCGCGGTGTAGGCGTCTGCCGTCAGTCTGCCATCGGTTGTGACGGTGTCGTCAATATCCGTCAAGACAAAGCGGATCTGTTTCGCCACGCTTAAAGCCAATGTTTGAAGTGCTTGCATGGGGTTTTTCAAGAGTTTTGGTGGGGATCGAAGGGATCCTGCTGAACGATTCTATAATAGGCGTCTCCTCAGGTCTGAATATTTGAACCCTATGTCTGCCAAAATTTCGCTCGCAAGCTCTTCTGACCCCGTACCGGCCTCGGCGATTTCGCCTGTTTCAGAGATCATCGCCGAGCTTCGTGCCGGGCGGATGGTGATTTTGGTTGACGAAGAAGATCGCGAAAACGAAGGTGATCTGGTGATGGCCGCTGAATTTGTCACCCCCGAGGCCATTAATTTTATGGTGACCCACGGGCGTGGCCTGGTCTGTTTGACGCTTACCGAAGAGCGTTGCGATCAACTCGAACTGCCGTTAATGTCGGCGCGCAATGGCACGGCTTATGGCACCAACTTCACGGTCTCGATCGAGGCTGCAGAGGGCGTCGAAACCGGCATTTCTGTGGCCGATCGGGCGCGCACCGTGCAAGTGGCCGTTGCACGCGACGCCAAAGCCGCGGATCTTGTACAACCCGGGCACATCTTTCCACTTAAAGCTGTGGCGGGGGGCGTTTTGGTGCGTGCCGGGCACACCGAAGCCGGTTGCGATCTCACGCGTATGGCAGGCTTAACGCCAGCCGCTGTCATCTGCGAAATCCTTAAAGCCGACGGCACAATGGCGCGCCTGCCTGATCTGATCGAATACGGTCGTGCCCACAAGTTAAAAATTGGCACAATTGCTGACCTGATTCATTACCGCAGTGAGCACGAATCTGTCATCGAGCGAGTCGGTGCGCGCGAAATTCAAACCCCCTGGGGCACGTTTCAGATGGTGGCTTACCGCGACACGGTGGCGGGTAACCCTCACATCGCGTTGATCTCGGGTCAAGTCGATCCGCTCACTGAAACGCTGGTGCGTGTGCACGAGCCGACCTCAATGCTCGATATGCTTGATGTGCACAGCGCGGGCCACACCTGGGGTGTGACCGAAGCTTTACAAGCGATCAAAGGTGCGCCCGCAGGCGTGATGGTGTTTTTAAATTGCCAGGGTTCTGCCGAACATTTGTTTGGCCAAGTCAGTGCTTGGCCTGGGCAAGAAACAGCGGCTGTTAAACGTGACGCAGGTCGTATGGATTTGCGCACCTATGGAATGGGCGCACAGATTTTGCGCGATTTAAAAGTCGGTCAAATGAGACTGATGGCGCGCCCACGCAAAATGCCAAGCATCATGCCTGGTTTTGGTCTGGACATTACAGGCTATGACCATCACCCCCCCACTCGCAACACATAGGAAGCACATCATGAGCCCTTTTACCCTAGAGCCAGACATGAACGGAGAAGGCTTGCACATCGGTATCGTACGTGCTCGCTTTAACGAAGACATCGGCTTAATCGAACTCGACACTTGCTTGCAAGAGCTTGAGGCTCTTGGCGTTGATGAGCGCGACATCATGGTCGTGACCGTGCCAGGTGCACTCGAACTCGGCGTGACTCTCGCCCGTATGGCAGAAACCTTTGAATTTGATGCGCTGATTGCCTTGGGCGCGGTGATTCGGGGCGAAACCTATCATTTTGAAATCGTCAGTAACGAAAGTGCTTCGGCGATTGCCCGCGTTGCACTCGAGACCGGCATTCCGGTCGCCAACGGCGTGCTAACGACCGAGAACGACGAGCAGGCTGAGGCCCGAGCTGCAGACAAAGGTCGTGATTGCGCACAGTGTGCGGTTGAGATGGCTAACTTGGTCGCAGCGCTTGAACCCGAAGCTGACGAAGACGAAGAGGGCGAAGATCTTGAACAAGCCGACACACGACGCTAATTCAGCCGGTGTGCAGCCTGTGCGCAGTGCGCGCAGGCGGGCGCGCGAGCTAGCGTTACAAGGTTTGTACGCCTGGTTGGTCAGTGGTACAGATAGTTTGCAAGACGCTGGCGAAATCGAAGCCCACTTGCACGAAGAAGAAGAGTTTGAACTCGCCGACGAGGCCTGGTTTAAAACCTTGTTGCATGGTTCGATGAAAGAAGCACCAGGCTTGCGCGAAAAATTTGCTCCGTTTGTCGATCGACCTTTGGTTGAACTGTCGCCAATCGAACACGGCATTTTGCTGATCGGCAGCTTCGAGTTAATTCATCGTGTTGAAGTGCCTTACCGCGTCGCGATCAACGAGGCGGTTGAACTTGCTAAGTCTTTTGGTGGCACCGATGGTTTTAAGTTCGTCAACGGTGTGCTTGACAAGCTCGCCGCCGAAACACGCGCCGCCGAAGCGCGAGCACCTGTGCGTCGCTGAGCCCGCGTGTGGCAACCGAATTTGACTTGATCAAACGGTTCTTTAGCAGGCCTGTCTCTGCAGGTTTGTTAGGGGGCGGCGATGATTGTGCTTTGTTTGGTGTCACCCCCGGTTTGCAGGTAGCGACTAGCACGGACCTTCTTCTTGAAGGGCGCCATTTTTTTTCAAACGTTGACCCGCAGTCCTTAGGGCACAAAGCCCTTGCAGTCAATCTCTCAGATTTGGCGGCCATTGGCGCCCGCCCGCTGGGTTGCCTGCTTGGACTAGGCTTGCCCGCGATCGACGAGACATGGGTTGAGCAGTTTGCCGAGGGCTTTTACGCGCTGGCCGCTCAGCATGGCTGCGAATTGATTGGTGGCGACACCACCCGAAGCCAGCAAGGCATCACGCTAAGCGTGACCGTGTTTGGCGAAGTCGAATCAAGCTTGGCGCTCCGACGCAACGCTGCGCAGGCTGGCGACGACATCTGGGTGTCGGGTGCCCTAGGTGCAGCAGATGTCGCCTGTCGGATGCTCGCAGGTGAAATCCCACTTGATTCCGCGCTCTTGCAGGCCACGCGCCGTGCACTTGAGTGGCCAACGCCGCGTGTTGAGTTGGGGCAACAGTTGCGCACGCACGCCCATGCGGCGATTGATGTGTCAGATGGTCTGCTGCAAGACCTTGGGCATATCCTTACCGCAAGCGGTGTTGGTGCAGAACTGCACGAGCCGAGCTTGCCCTTGCACCCTGCTTTAACTGCGTTGTCGAAGCAAACGCTATCGTCTGAGGTGCTGCGACGTGCCGTGCTTGCCGGTGGTGACGTCTATGAGCTTTGTTTTACTGCGGCACCCACTCAGCGTACACAGCTTGAAAAAATCGGTCAAACGCTTGGTATTGCCCTGACTTGTATCGGCACGATTCGTAAAGAGCCAGGGCTAGTCGTTTATGATCAGACCGGCACTGCGATCTCTGGATTGCCGAGCGGCTTCGATCACTTTAGGATTTGACCCACGATGACTGACGTATCCAAAAGACACCGCACAAGCTGGCCCAGGGCGGCGTGGGTGTTTTCTGATCCGGGCCGAATGTTGATGTTTGGTATGGGCTCTGGTTTGTTACGTCCTGGCTCTGGCACCTGGGCAACACTACTGGCCTGGTTACTCTGGAGTGTCGCCTCGCCTGGCGTCAACGACCTCTACATCGGTATTTTCTTGCTGGTCTGTTTTGTTTACGGTTGTTGGGCTGCCGAGCGCGTGGCCAAGCAACTTGGTGTGCCCGACCATGTCGGCCTTGTCTGGGATGAGTTTGTGGCGTTTTGGTTGGTGCTGTGGCTCGTGCCCCAAAGCTTGCCCGCTCAAGCACTTGCCTTTGTGTTGTTTAGATTTTTTGATGTCGTCAAGCCTCCACCGATACGGCAAGTTGATGCGCGCTTTAAAGGTGGTGTTGGTGTGATGCTCGATGATTTGCTGGCCGCGGGTTACACGCTTTTAGTGATGGCGCTTGTCATTCGTTTTGGTGTTGTTCTTTAATTTCCTAGTGCTGTTTACGCGTTCACAGGCAAAAATATGTCAATACAAATCGAGCAACTCGCAACCGAGCTCGGCGAGCTTCTTTTAAAACACAAGGGTCTACTCGCGACGGCCGAGTCCTGCACGGGCGGCTTGCTGTCTGGTGCCGCGACGGCGATTGCGGGCTCAAGCGCTTGGTTTGACCAGGGTTGGGTCACGTATAGCAACGCGGCTAAGCAGACTCAATTAGGGGTCACGCCACAAGCCTTGCTGCAATTTGGCGCAGTGAGTGAAGAGGTTGCGCATCAGATGGCGGCTGGCGTGCTGACGATGGCGCCTCGCGCCACGTTGGCCTTAACCACGACGGGCATCGCCGGTCCTGGTGGCGGTTCACCCGGCAAACCCGTCGGTTTGGTGTGGTTTGGTTTTGCACAGCGCCGGCCCTCTGGCGTGATGGTGCATGCGATTTCTAAAATATTTGAGGGCGATCGTAAAGCCGTACGTGAAGCCTCGGTGGCCTTCTCGTTGATGTCGGGCCAGATGCTTTTAAAAGAAACCTGAGCGATAGACGCTCTTTAATCGGCTGAGCCACAGGCGGTGCATCTAAGCGCGCGGTTGCTCTGTTTAGCGCTGCGCGTTGATCTCATCACGCGTTTGACGCGCCACCGCCGCTGCCGCTTCAGTCCAGTGGCCCGCACCCTTTGCGTACAAAATCGCGCGTGACGAATTAATCATCATCCCAGTTTTTTGCGCATTACAGCCTGCCGCACAGGTCGCCGCAATGTCACCCCCTTGCGCACCAATGCCCGGCACCAGTAAGGGTACGCTGTCGCCTACCGCCTTGCGCACCGCCGCCAACTCATTCGGAAACGTCGCCCCAACGACTAAGCCACATTGCCCCGTTTTGTTCCATTTATTCGCGACCAAATCCGCCACACGCAAATAAAGCGGTACGCCGTCTGTGACTAAAAACTGAAGGTCAGAGCCGCCTGGATTTGAGGTGCGGCACAGCACGATCACGCCGCGATCTTCCCACTCAAGGTAAGGTTCAACTGAATCGCCGCCTAAGTACGGGCTCACGGTGACTGCATCGGCCTGATAACGACCGAAGACTTCTTGAGCATATTGCGTGGCTGTGGCACCAATGTCGCCACGCTTAGCGTCAAGCACCAAGGGTAGGTGGGGGTATTGCTCGCGAATATAGGCGCACAAGTCCTCAAGTTGCCCTTCGGCGCGCGCAGCCGCAAAATAAGCAATCTGCGGCTTAAAGCCACACACAAAGGGTGCAGTTGCATCCACGATTTGGCGGCAAAATTCAAAAATGGCAGTCGGTTTACCCTGCAATTCTGCTGGCAAACGCGGCAAGTCAGGGTCAAGTCCCACCATCAAAAGTGATTGCGACGAGGTCCAGGCGGCATTGAGTTTTTGAATGAAAGACATGTCTGTAAAGGCAACTAGAGAGATCGGATACCGCTATTGTGTCAGATTAAGGCAAGCCAACGGTTTGCAAACAGTACTAGCCAGACCATTGCACAGAGCAAAAGGCTCAAAAACACTGCCGCGCTGCCAAGATCTTTGGCGCGACCAATGAGCTGATTGGTTTCAAGCGATACGGCATCGGCCACAGCCTCGATAGCCGAGTTTAAGAGCTCAACGATCAGCACTAAAACGAGCGAACCGACAAGTAGCAGGACTTGGCCGGCGTTTTGCCCGACCCAGAACGCGGCGGGCGTCAAGACCGCAGCGAGCATGAGCTCTTGTCTGAAGGCTGACTCGTAACGTAGCGCCGCGACCAGCCCTTGCATCGAATAACGCACCGCGTTGGCGACCCGTTTGAAGCCGCCGGTGCTTTTATAAGGCGAAGGATGTGGGGCCATGATCTCAAACTTGGTTTATCGTAGGGGGCAGAAGGATCCCTCAAAGCTAAAAGGAAGATAGCACACCATGCCAATGCTCAATGTACAAATTATGCAGGGTTACAACTCGGCGCAAAAAACAGATTTATTGAAAAAGCTGACGCAGTCTGTGATTGACGGTGTACAGGCGCCCTTGGCTTCAATCCGGGTCGTCCTGCAAGAGGTACCCCATGAAAATGTGATTGTGGGCGGCGAAATCGGTCACGAAATGGTCATGATCACAGTCGGTCTGATTCACGGGCGCACCGATGAACTGAAGTCATCGCTGATTGCCGCCATGGCAAAGGCGGTAGAGTCTGCGATCGGTGTGTCGACCCAAAACGTGCGCTCGATTTTGTTTGATCTGCCAACGACCGATGTGGGTGTCGCTGGTGGCCTCACCGCAAAAGCGGCCGGGAGATAAACGCGATGTCTTCAGTTTTATTGTATGAACAAGACGATCTGGGCGTGGTGACACTCACGCTGAATCACCCTGAAACTCGCAACGCGTTAACAGGCACTGGCATCGTTGAGGCGATGCTTGACGCCTGCCATCGCATTGAGTGCGACCCCTCGGTACGTGCGGTGGTGATCACTGCCACAGGCACTATTTTTTCGTCGGGTGGCAAAATCGACGAAATGCAGCGTCAGATCGGCCCAGAGTTTGGTAGCGAGGTGTTGCGCCAAGAGTATCGGCATGGCATTCAGCGCTTGCCGTTGGCGATTCACCAACTTGAAGTGCCAACGATTGCTGCGGTCAATGGCCCAGCTATTGGTGCGGGCTTTGACTTAACTTGCATGTGCGACATGCGCATTGCCACCGATACCGCGACCTTTGCCGAAAGTTTTGTCAAAGTCGGAATCGTGGCAGGTGACGGCGGCGCCTGGTTTTTGCCACGCGTGATCGGTATGGCACGCGCAGCTGAGATGTCGTTTACGGGTGAGCCCATTGACGCCCAAACTGCCTTGAGCTGGGGGCTGGTATCGCGCTTAGTGCCAGCCGCAGACTTGTTGAGCACGGCGCACACGCTTGCGCGCAAGATGGCGGTGAACTCACCCTCAGTCATGCGGATGACCAAACGCCTGTTGCGCGAAGGTCAGACGTCTTCGCTCTCAAACCTGCTTGAGCTCTCAGCGGCTTATCAAGCCATCGCGCATAAAACGCCCGAGCATGCCGTCATTATCAAAGACTTTATGGATAAAAAGGCGGCTCGACAAGCGAAGAAAGGCTGAGGGAAGATAGTCACTTTGCGACCCTGAAGCCGATGTTGCTAGCTGATGTGTTTGGGGTGTTAGACCCCCGCGCAGCGAGTCGATAGCGATTGCAGTACGACTCATGGCATAGAAACGAGCCCCCACGCATTGAACGATTCGTGGAGGGTCGTTGATCTAGAGGATCTGTGTTGCTGGTTGCAGTGTGATAATCGGCGTGAAACGAATCAGCAACCCATTCCCACACATTGCCAGCTTGCTGATAGAAGCCCCAGGCGTTGGGCTTGTAGGACTTTGCCGCCAGTGGCCTCGGCACCCAGCTGTCACCCGGACGGCCCGGGAACTCGCCTTGCCAAATATTACAAACTGGTTCACCTTCAGGCTGCAAGTCATCGCCCCAAGGGTAGCGTGGCGACGACTGCCCCGCGCCAGCGGCGTATTCCCACTCTGCTTCAGTTGGCAAGCGCACGCCAGCCCAAGCGCAATAATTTGAAGCGTCGTTCCAGGTGACATGGACGACAGGATGTTCTAGGACATTCAAAATATTGCTACCGGGGCCGTTGGGACGCTGCCAGCAAGCGCCTTCAACATCCAGCCACCAGACAAGTTCTCGTGACGCTGGTCGTTGCGTTGCCCTTTGCAGTGCTGGAACCTGCAGATAGAACACAAAGGACGAACCAAGTTGTTCAGCCTCGGTAATATAGCGAGTCGCTCGCACAAACTCGCGAAACTCAACGTTTGTGACTGCCGTGTCTGCAAGACTGAAGCCACTGATTTGCACTGCCCGTGCGGGCCCTTCGCCATCTTCAGCGAAGCCCTCGTGAGAGTCGGTTCCCATCACAAACGAGCCGCCTGGCACAGTGACGAGCACCGAGGTGGAGGTGACCGCGGTGCCTGCAGCGGCGGCTGCCACCGCTTGTGACGTTGGTGCTGCTGACGCCAAGGGTGCAGACACGCTTTGTGCCAGCACTGAAGGCGTGCAACAGGGTTTCACTCGTCTTCCCAGAACGCACGCGTGACGCCTTGACTGCGCATCAGCGCAACGACCCCTTCGCGTGGCAGCACACCACAGCGCTTGGCCCAGGCTTCGTACTCAAGGCTCATCGCAGCGACTCGTTCAGGCAGCTGCGTCGCCAGGTTGTGCAGTTCAGTGCGGTCTTCTTCCATGTTGTAGAGCTCCCAGGCATTGGGATAGTCTCGCACGAGCTTCCAGTGTCCAATGCGCATGGCAGCGTTGCCTTCATGCTCCCAGAACATTGGCGGACGGCTTGCCAAATCAGCCTTGAAGGCCTGCTGTAATGAATGCCCTTCAAGTGGCAGAATCTCTCGACCCGCCAGCGTTGAGGGGTAAGCGGTCTGGGCCACATCCAGAATGGTTGCCATGATGTCAGGCAAATAGCCTGGTGTATGGCGAAGATCACCGCGGTCGCTAATGCCTTGCGGCCAATGCATAATCAAAGGGGTAGAAATACCGCCCTCGTGCGCCCAATGTTTGTAGAAGCGGAACGGCGCATTAGAAAGATTTGCCCAGGCAGTGCCGTAACTTTGGTAGGTGTTTTCTGGCCCGGGCATGAGTTCAGGGTTGTTGCCAAAATGCACCACTGCGCCCTCGCGTGTATGTGACCGAGCAATCATCAACTTGTTGACCAACTCGTCGACGCCGACATCCTCTGGGATCGCCTCGGCGCAAGCACCGTTATCGGCAAGAAAGATCACCAGCGTGTTGTCGAGCTCGCCTTGTTTCTCTAGCTCAGCGAGTATCCTGCCAATGCCTTGATCCATGCGATCGACTTGCGCCGCATAGACTTCCATGCAACGTAGTAACCAAGCCTGATTCTGTGCCTCAGACCAAGCCGGTTGAGACGGATCGCGACCGGTGAGTTTCCATTTGGGGTCAAGCAGGCCCCAGCGAACCAAACGCTCTAGCCGTTCTTCGCGCAGCGTATCCCAACCTGAGTCAAAGCGACCTTTGTATTTGGCAATATCTTCATCATGAGCGTGTAGTGGCCAATGCGGCGCTGTGTAGGCCACATACTCAAAGAAGGGTTTGTCTTTGTGTTCGGTGTGATGTGTTTGCAGAAACTTGACTGCTTCGTCACTAATCGCATCGGTATAAAAGAAGCCAGGGCGGCGCGCCTCGGCCTCAGCATTGGTGTTGCCACGCGTCAGAGTATTGGGATCATAAAAGCTGCCCGCTCCGATGATGGTGCCAAAAAACGCATCAAAGCCGCGTTGTAGTGGCCAAGAATCGGTGGGCTGAGTCAAGTTGCTTGAGACATGCCATTTACCACTCAGATAGGTGCGATAGCCAGCGGGCTTTAACACCTCTGCGATCGTGGCGCAACGCTGGTTCAAGTTACCAGCGTAGCCCTCTGGGCCCGAGTCGTACGTCAGGATGCCAATACCTGTTTGATGCGGATGCAAGCCGGTGAGTAAAGAGGCTCGCGAAGGGCTGCACCTTGCGGTGTTGTAGAACTGCGTGAAGCGTAACCCACCTTGCGCCAGCCGATCTAAATTGGGCGTGTGAATCTCGCCACCGTAGCAGCCGATATCAGAATAGCCCATGTCGTCGTTGAGGATGAGCAAGATATTAGGACGTTTTGTCATAAATGCCTCGTGAGAAAATAATTTGCTTAGTTCAACCGCAGCCCAGTGCTACGATCAAACAGGTGGGCTGCGTCTGGGGCAAAGCCGAGTTGCACAGTATCACCTTCATGTAATACCGTGAGCCCTTGCACCTTGGCTTTGAGCGACTGACCCTGAACCTTCAGGTTCAAAATGGAATAGTCGCCCAGATCTTCAATGTATCGCACCTGAGCTGTTAAACCCACATTGGTGAGGCGCAGATCGGTTGGTCGAATGCCCAGCGTCACCTCGCGTATTTGCGCGCCGTTGGCGGTGACCTTAAATTTTTCGCCTAAGACGTCTACGTGCTGTTGGTGCCAAACGGCAGGGATCAAGTTCATGGGCGGCGTACCAATAAAACCAGCAACCGATATCTGCGCCGGCTGACCAAAGATTTCTCTGGGTGTTCCCACTTGCACGATACGCCCATCCATAAAAACCGCGATGCGGTCCGCAAGCGTCATAGCCTCCTCTTGATCATGCGTGACATAGACTGTCGTCACGCCCAAGTCGCGCTGCAGTTGGTGCAGCTCTAGTCGAGTTTCAAGCCGCAGTTTGGCATCTAGATTAGAAAGCGGCTCATCCAGAAGAAATAGCCGTGGCTCACGCACGATTGCGCGGGCCAACGCGACGCGCTGTTGTTGCCCGCCAGACAGTTGTCCAGGGCGCCGTTCCAGCAAATGCTTGATGCCAACCCGCTGTGCAGCATCCTCAACTGAGCGCTTAATCTCTGTGACTGACGCACCGATCATTTTTAAAGGAAAGCCAATATTTTTTTCGACCGTCATGTGGGGATAAAGCGCATAGCTTTGAAACACCATGGCAACGTCACGTTCTCCTGGGTCAGTATGCGTGATGTTTTTTCCGCCGAACCAGACCTCGCCACCGCTAACTTCTTCTAACCCCGCAAGAATACGCAAGGTGGTGGTCTTGCCTGAGCCAGAGGGGCCAAGCAAGACAAAAAACTCGGCAGCTTCAATCTCTAAATCTATGCCGTGCAGGACGGTGGTTTCGCCGTGTCTTTTCACGACTTGTTGTAAGCGAACGTTGCCACTGGTTTTCATCGCCTACCACCTCCTTTGACTGCGCCGACGGTCAGACCTTTGACGATGTGTCTTTGAGCAAGTATGCCAAGCACAATGACTGGGGCCATTGCCACCATCGCCCCAGCTGCAAGTTTGGCCCACTGGGTTTGCTCGACTGAAATAAAGTTGAACATGGCAACGGTGATCGGCCGCACTCGATTACCGCCTAACAGGACAGCGAACATGAATTCGTTCCAGGCGTTGAGAAACACGAAGACTGTGGTAACGGCAATCCCGCCACGGACTTGAGGTAAAACAATGTGCCAGAAGGCGCCCCATCTGCCGGCTCGATCAAGCAGAGCGGCCTCTTCCATTTCAAAAGGGATATCTTCGAAGTATGACACTAGCAGCCAGATGGCAAAGGGCAGGGAGAAGGTCAGATAAATCAGAATCAGGCCGGTGTAGGTGTCAAGCCAGCCAAGGCGCTGCAAAGCTAGGTAATAGGGGATCACTAAGCCCACCGGAGGCAACATTTGAGTGACTAGAATATAAAAGCCGCTCGCCCGTTTGAAGGGGTAACGTAAACGAGCCAGCGCATAGGCTGCCGGCACAGCGATACAAAGTGTCAGCACCACCGTCGCACAGGTAACGACCAGACTTGACCATAAATTGGGCAAGATGGAAGCGTTGCCAAAGAGAACCTCATGGTAGTTTGCGAACGTTGGCGTGAAAAAAAACACGGGCGGATAAGCCAACACATCGCGTTCTGTTTTGAAAGACGTCAAAAACGCCCAGAGTACCGGGAACACCCATACCGATACCAGCAATCCAGCCGCCAAGTACAGCAAGGTCAGGCGAGTCATCTTTTTCATGAGGCGGCCCGGCGTCGTCTAAACAACACCCACGATACGAAAACGGTTAGCGTCAATAACACCATGGCTAAGGCAGAACCATAACCAATATTGAGTTCTGTAAACGAGGTGCGATA
The DNA here is from genome assembly GCA_945872285.1 of Bordetella parapertussis. Classification (GTDB taxonomy): domain Bacteria; phylum Pseudomonadota; class Gammaproteobacteria; order Burkholderiales; family Burkholderiaceae_B; genus Zwartia; species Zwartia parapertussis_D. The sequence goes on from CAMBZR010000033.1 coordinate 23,281, forward strand.
GGCGTACAGATTCAGTATTTCTGTTGCCGTCCCTGGCCCACCACCGGTCGCTGCGAAGATTGCTGCGAACGCCGAGAGCGCAGTCATGGTTCTGAGGATCACCACCATGACAATGGCTGGGCGAATCAAGGGCAGGGTGATGTACCGAAATCTTTGCCACGCACTCGCACGATCAAGTCGTGCCGCTTCATAGATATCTGGGGGTAAGGAGGCCAGACTTGCCAAGAGCACCAAAAAGGCGAAGGGTGTCCATTGCCAAGTGTGGATCGCGATCACAGAGATGAGTGCAAGCTGAGGGTCTCCTAACCAGTTGTGACTACCAAGATTTAGACTTCTGGTGACGACGTCTACCAGGCCGAAGTCTGGGGCCAACACCAAGGTTCGCCAAAATAGGCCGACCACCACAGGGGCCAAGACGATAGGCAAGATAGCCGCAATACGAAGCAGGCCTTGGCCCCGAGGAATTTGCAATACGACCAAGGCAAGTGAGAGCCCCAAGAGCACTTGCAGCGCAACGGTAGAGGCTGTGTAGATAAAGGTAAGTAGCAGCGAACTCCAGAAACGCGGGTCGCTATTCATATTTAGATAGTTGTCTGCACCGGCAAAGCCAGTCAGCCACGGCATACTCATATTCAACTGTTGCAGACTGTTCCAGGCAAGAAATATCAGTGGAGTCGTTGTGATCAACAGTAACAACAACAGCGCAGGCAGAAACAAGACCAGCGCGAAGCGCCGCTCTTGTTGAGCCTGAGTGTTGCGTTGATCAAGCATCGACAGTCCGCCAGTGTTGCGACTGTCGATTACCCGCGCATGATTTGAGTAATACGTGCTTGCGCTTCGTCTAGGGCATCTTTCGGCTTCTTCTGCCCGACTAACGCGACCTGTATCGCGGTGCCCATGGTGTCACCGATCGCTGGCCATTGGGGTAAACGAGGGCGCCATTCAACGTCCGTATCTTGCTCGAGGGATTCCAGCGCTGCGGGGATGAAGTTATCACCCGCATCCTTCATGGCGTTTGCGAACTCGGTAGATTGCCACAACGATAAGCGATTGAGCCCTGAGCGTTTGGCGGGGCCCGCAAACTTCCACGAAGTGCGCGCTTGTGTTTCAGCACTGGTGGCCCAAGCAATAAAGAGCCAGGTTGCTTTTTTTGCACGCTCGCTGAGTGCGGCATTGATGGGGAAGCCCCAATTCCAAATAGAGGTCACGCGTTTGCCCGCAGGGCCTTTGGGCCACCGTGCATAGGCAATCTTCCCAACCACTTTAGATTTTTCAGGGTTAGTGATGACAGCGGCAGACGAGTGCGCATCGACATAACAAGCGAGTGTGCCTTGTGAGAAGGCGTCGGCGATATCAGGCCAGTTCCAGTTACGGACCGCTGGTGGCGCGTAGTTGGTTAGCGCATTGACATACCACTCAAGCGCTGCGACACCGATGGGGCTATTGACGACAAGATTTTTGCCATCGAACCATTGCCCGCCAAAGCCACGAAACAAGGACGGATAGATGTACATATTCTGACCTGCACCAGCAAACCCCCTTAAGGCGAGGCCATAAGAACGGTTGTTGGGATCATTGAGTGCCTTGGCGTTTGACAGTAATTCGTCGTAGGTCTGTGCAGGCTTGAGCCCCTTGGCGGTATACAAATCTTTTCGATAGACCTGAACGGTGACTTCGCCGTCGTAGGGGATACCGTAGGGCTTGCCGTCAATAGAATCCGCGTCACGCCAAGATTTTAAAATGTCGTTGTAGTTAAACCAGGCAGGATCAGTCAGCGAGGCGTCGTTTAAATATTTATCGAGTGGCTCGACCCATTTATTGGCAACATACAGCGGGTAGTACATGGGGTCTGCCGCATGCGTGGCAAACGTAGCAGTTTTTGAAGACAGATCGAGCATCGCCTTTTGACGAATTTGGCCAGGCGGTACTTTTTCTGCCCGGACTTTAATCCCGGTGAGTGCTTCAAATTGAGGTAATAAACCGATCAGATTATCGAAGTAGCTCGCAGGGATGACCGCGACACTAATCGCTTCGCCCTCGGCCTGGCGCCAGTTGATCTTGGCGCTGGTATAGGCGGCGAGTTCTGAGGGTTGGGCGTGAGCAGAATTTAACCATTGGGTCGTACCCAGACCAGTCAAACTTAAAGCGGCCGTTTGCCCTAAAAATCGACGACGATCTTGCTGCTGTTGTTGTTTTTTTGAATCCCATGTGTCCATTTTTAATCTCCTGTTCAGGGCGCAAGCCCAAGGTTTAACCTGCAATCAAACCACTTCATTGTTTTATCACGCCGCGCAGCTTATTTTGATAAATTTCTTCGCTAGCCTCTTCTAGGCTTGCTGGCGCTAAGGCACCAGGCGTGATCCGCAGACGATCAATTTTGCCGGTGTACTCAAAGGCGCCTTGATGTTTGTAGCGCTCGCTGACGGCGGTTCGCCTTGAGATGCCGACACTTAGCCCGCAGCTGGGGACGCGTAGCAAGCTTGGTGACAAATCCACTTTGTGAACGTGTTGCACGCCATTGAGCGCGATGTCGGCACTGCCTTTGCGGTCACCCGTTGCGTGATAGCTGAATTCGAAGACTTGCGCGCCACTCGTTAAGGTGATTGGCGCGATGGTTTTTGGGCTATGCCACCATTGATACACAAAATGTAACGCGCCTTGCTCAACAAACAAGGTCAACCCGCAAAATCTATCGCCCAGCGCAAAAATCACGCCTTCATCGCCTGCATGCCAGTCGAAGGTCGCACGCATGACATAACTGCGATCCCCCACCATGGGCGTTAAAAGCAGCCCAGGTGTCGAATGTGCAGTTCGGAAAAAATCACGTTCGATGAACAGCCGACTTTGCTCGTACGGTGGAAAGGTGGTGTTGCGACTTTCATTGCGAGTGTCGATTGGATAGACGTAGTTTGTGCCTGCCTCTGCGTCAAACTCAGCAATCAGTTTGGCTACGATTTCAGGGAGAGTGCTTGCCAGATCAGTCAACTCAGCTGGATCCTGCTCTAAGTTGAACAACATCCAATTGTCGAGGTCGATCGCCTTGTCTGGGGTTTGTAGGGAAACGATTTTCCATTGACCAGAGATATAGGCACGATTGCCTTGCAGCTCGTAGTATTGACGCTCTCGTCTGGCGGGGGCTGTTGAATCTTTCAAGGCACTTGCAAAGCTGACCCCATCTAGCCCTCGAGTTTGATAGCCCTTAAAGTGTTCGGGTCGGGCGGCACCGGTGACATCCATTAAGGTTGGCAAGATATCCGTCACGTGGGTCCACTGGCGGCGTAGAGCACCACGGTCAGAAATTCCGGCAGGCCAGTGCACGACAAGTGGTACACGGATACCGCCCGCCATTGGGGTGCGTTTGAAAAAGCGATAGGGCGTGTTGCTGACTTGTGTCCAGCCGGTTGGGTAGCAAATGTAGGTGTGCTCTCCTCCGACCTGACCGTCTTTGAGTAGTTGCAGGTTTAAAGCCATGTTATCAACTGCGCCCACTCGACGGCCAATTAAGTTCATGACACCTTTGGGGCCAGCGACAGAGTTTGCGCCGTTATCCGAAGTGATCATGATGATTGTATTGTCGAGTTGCCCGGTTTGTTTTAGGCATTGAACAAGGCGTCCAACGTTTTGGTCGGCGTTATCGACTAACGCTGCGTAGACTTCCATATAACGCGCAAATAACGCTTGCTCGTCTGGGTTCATGTCTGCCCATGCTGGCACCCCAGGGTTACGAGGGGCGAAGCCTGCGGTAGGTTCGATCAGGTCATTTGCGCGTTGGCGCTCGAAGCGTTGCTCGCGCATCGCGTCCCAACCCAAGTCGTAGCGCCCACGATACCGTGCCAAGTCGTCAGGCTTTGCTTGCAAAGGGCCATGGGGCGTTTGAAACGCCAGATAAAGAAAAAAAGGTGTGTCTGGGGCACAGCTTTTTTGCTGGGCAATCCAGTCGATTGCACGTCCGGTGTAGTCGTCAGGCGCGAAGTAGCCGTCTGGATAGCGCAGCGCGCTGGCTAACTGGTTGCCCTCCATCATGTTGTCGGGCTGAAAGTAGCTGGTTTCAGGGGCCATGAAGCCATAAAACTGATCAAAGCCTCGTTGAACAGGCCAAGAGCTATTGTCAGCACCAGGAAAATTATTTCGATCGTAGGTGTTGTGCCATTTTCCAGCTGCCATCGTCGCATAGTGATGTTGGCGCATCACTTCAGCGATGGTTGGTGCGTCGGGGGCGATCTCGCCCTTGTAGCCCGGAAACCCAGGGTCATTGTGTGAGAGCCAACCACAACCAACGCTGTGGGGGTTTTTGCCAGTCAGTAAGGCGGCGCGGGCGGGCGTACACATCGGCACGGTTGTGTAGTTCGTAAAGCGAAGCCCATTGGCAGCCAACGCATCGATGTTTGGGGTCTCAATTTCGCCACCAAAACAACCTAGATCTGAATACCCCATGTCATCCATGAGGATCACGATCACGTTTGGCGCACCTGCCGGCGCCCGGCTTGGGGTGTTCCAGTGGGGGGTCGACTCCGCAAGGGTTTTGCCAATGCGACCATTGAACGTTGGCCAGATTAGTGAGCTTGCATGATCGTTGGGCATAGTCGGGCTTTCTATTCTTTAGGAATATTTGCTTTGCTGACCACACCAGCCCATTTCTCTTTATCTTGCACCAGAAAGTTTTTGAAATCGCTCCGGCTAGCCAAGGTGGCGGTGGTCATTCCATTTTGTTCTAGCGTCGTGCGCACTTCGCCGTTAACAAGTGCCTTGCCAATTTCGCGATGTAGCAGCGCCAAGATCGCTTCTGGCGTACCTGAGGGCGCGAAGATACCTAACCATTGGTCTGCCTCAAACTGCAAAACGCCTGCTTGCGCCATGGTCGGCAAGTCTGGCAAGCCAGCATAAGGCTTTGCGCTTGTGACCGCCAACGCACGAATTTTATTCGCTTTGATTTGCGGGATGGCGACGGTCGCATTGGCAAACAATAAATCTACCTCACCCGCAATGACATCCGTCATCGCCTGAGGTGCGCCTTTGTACGGGACATGTAATAAGTCAATTCCGGCCAACGTCTTAAACAGTTCTGCTGAAAGGTGGGCCGGCGAGCCAACTCCTGCCGACGCGTAGGTGAGCTTACCGGGCTTGGTTTTTGCAAGAGCGATCAGTTCTTGTACGCTTGTCACCTTGAGTCGTGGGCTTGCTACGAGCACCGAAGGTGCCCAAGCAATCAGCGCAATGGGTGCCAAATCAGCAGACATGTCAAACGGCATCTTCGTGCGCAGCACGGCATTGATGCTTAGGGCTGATGTGGTTAACAAGAGCGTGTAGCCATCTGGGGGGGCTTTGGCAACCGAATCAGCACCCACAATGCCACCAGCCCCGAGTTTGTTCTCGACGACGATTGCTTGCTTCAGCGAGGGCTGAAGCATTTTCGCGGTGGTGCGACCTGCAATATCCACCAGCCCGCCCGCTGGCCAAGGGATGACGAGTCGTATCGGTTTGTCAGGGTAGTCTTGCGCGCTCGCGGGCAGGCTGAAGACTGCGCCCATAACTAGGGTGATACAAGCGCTCAGCCACCTTGAGGTGTTGTTGAGAACTCGCATGTCTTTTAGCGCGTCACGTAAATTGGACTTGACCATATCAGATGCCCGTTTTCTTGAGTGAGACAAACATACAAAGCGTTGTCAACATGATCGTTGAGTTTGATACGCCGCGAAATATCAACTGCATGATGGTGATTCTCGTCTGGCAATCTAAAGATACGAAGCTGGCGCTTAATCCCTCCGGCCTCAAAGACTATGTCGTCAAGGCCAATGTCGGAGATTGCGATCTTGCACTTGACCAACGCAGTATCGATACTCAGTGTACCGGCTTGAGGGTCGTCTAACCAGATATCAAAGCCGCCAAAGCCGCCCGTCGTTAACGCTGACCACTCGATTTGTTGCGGACCCTTAAGGACAACTTGCTTATCCAGGTTCCACATATTGAATTGAGACATACGTTCGACCCGATTGTCCTCGATCGCGCAGTGGCCATCCCAGACCGTCTGTCTTCCGCGCCCACGGTATTCTGAGCCTTCCCAGATGACACGGATACGGCGGCCGAGCTCGTTGGGCGTGTAGGGACGATAGGTTTCCAGCACTTCAAGCCGATTGCGAATTTCAACGCGTTCGATCGCCGCAGAACCGATTGCCTCTATCTTAAGTTCAACGTAGGCATCTTGAGCTTCGAGAATGTCCCCCATGAGGGCTGTTTTTACTAAAGAGCTCGTTGTTGCACCCATGTTGGGGTCATCTGCGAACAGTTTGGCCTCGTGATCGAAGTTTGCGCGAACATCAAGCAGGACTCTGCACCCAGTTGTGGCGTAGTGATGACGCTTGCGTAACGCTTCAAACAAGGCTTCGCGAGTGAGGTCACGGGCGAGCAAGCACGACAAGCCGCCATAGGCACCAAACAGAGAGGCACCAGGATGGCTGGCGCCATGACGTCCTTTGTGACCGTCAGAGTTCGCGAGAATGCCGACTCTATACCCCTGCTCGAAGGCATCGTGAATCAACCATTCAAAGGTGCCCCAGTCTGAATGAACTTCGACTGATTTTTCGATACGTAAATCGTGCGCGATCGTGATGTCAGCATAGCGGCCACCGATATGGGCGAAGACAACGGCATCTTCGTTTTTTAAGGCATCGAATAAATCATTCGCACTATTCGCATCACTGGCAACGTCGGCCAGATCGTCTACCAAGGCGTGCGAGGACCGATGAATTTGACGACCTTCATGCATGAACATGACGTTGCGATCACCGCCTAAGCCGGTATTGCCCGACCACTCATAACCGGGGTAGATGATAAAGCGACCATTTTCGTTGAACTCAGCCGTTAGTTCGTTCAGATGATTCCAAAAGGGAGTCGTAATCTGAAAGTCATTGCCTTGATGGCTCATCGCATCCAGAAACGCCCTGTCGCGAGCAAATTCAATCAGTTCGCGAGCTGAATTGGTGCCAATCGTTTCTTCGGATTGTCCGTGCAAATCAGCCCAATAGTGCAAGAGTGGGGCATTTGAAACGATACGCAAGGGATTGCTCACGCACAGTAATTTTTCTGTTGCGTCATAGACCGCGATGGTGACATCACAAGGTGTGTGAATTGTTAGGTTATCGAGCCTGATCGCGTGTTGGCCGCGCTGCATGTCGATGCGTTCAGGTAGTCCTTCGATCGGTTGACTGGCACGCAGCGTGAAGACACCTTGCATCTGATCGCTCGGGTTACCCCATTTATCCTCACCTTTGAAGCCAAGACTGAATGTTTGTCCGCAGTTGCGTAGAGTGGGCAGAATGGCTTTCCACGTCACTGGCGGGCCCGCGACGACGGCGATACAAGGCTGTTCAGGCAGGCCTGAATAACGATAGGTCGCAAATGGGTCGACTAAGACACGAAACTCAAAAGTGGGTTCTGCAAACGTTTGGATCCGCATGCCAGGCGATCCCTTTGAGCGGTCGCCAAAACACACAATGATTTGATCGCCTTCGCGAAGAAAACCGCGAACAACCCGAATGAACAAGGTCTTGTCCCAAGGTCTGACGTTACGCTTGCCGTCATACTGTACTTCAAGGATTGCACCGTTTGAGGCAACAACTGTGGTGTAGTTTGCTGCAGTCGGATCGCTCCATTGTGGGCGACCCATGTCGCTTGCAAAACGGTGAACAATCTTGAGTGAACCCGTGTCATCCACCCCGAAGTAGCCCGCCGTGTATACCAACGTGAAGGTCTGAAAACTACCAGCTTCGAAAGAGCCAGAAGGTGAGACGGTCGCACTACCCATGCGCTCAGAAAGATAATTGGTTTGTGACATCTTGGGCTCTTCGTTTGTTAGCTAGGTTACACATTTAATTGAATGATTCGTGGTGTGAAGCAAAGATGAATGAGTTGTTAGATCTGGCAAGGATGAATGACTCGTTGTTTCAGGCAAAGAGTTCTGAGTAGTCCGCCGATCTCCGCGTTAAGGCACTGGCCGCATTGATTTTGCTACTCACGCGGAACGTGTATTCATACGAATCTGCATGGGCGCAATACAACGCGTATTCTATCGGGGTGTTGTCAGCCAAATATGAAATTCTTTCGAGCGCGATCAACGGGGTGCCAGGAGGCATACGTAACAGCTTACGGGTCTTGGCTTCGGATAGTTGTGCTCGAATTGAAACATCGGCATGAGCGATCTTTAGCTGATGAAGCGACTCGATGATATGGTAAGACGTGTGCTTTTCGGCTAAGGTGCGAGTGACTCCGACGAGTTGTGGTGCGAGATAGACCCACGCAACAGCAAACGGCTCGCCGTTGCGGCAATACAATCTTTTCCAGTAGGTGACTTGTTTGTTGTCTGACTGAAGTTTTTCAGAAACACGTGTCGGTGCAGCTTGCTTAATGAACTCAAGCAGTTCTATTTCAGGATTCACACCCCTGGCGACTAACTCATCAAAGAAACCGTGTAGTTCGACGAGATCATGCTTAACCGGACGTGCAGTGACGAAGGTTCCTTTTCCTTGACGACGAACGAGCAGGCTTTCAGATACAAGTTGAATCACAGCTTGCCTGGCAGTGATGCGCGAGACGCCATATGTCTGAGAAAGCTCTTGCTCGGTTGCGATGCGGTCGCCCTGTTTATACACGCCGGTCGTGATCGCGTCGCGTAAGTGTTGAGCTAACTGGCGGTGCATTGCAATAGGGCTGCTTCGATGCAGGCTGATGACAGCTTGCGCCGCAGGGCTTGGCGACTTGCGCTTTGCGGTCGGGCGCTTGCGGGCCGGCGCACCGTCTGTCTTACTCACGCAAGAGCTCTGGGTTATTAACAAGTGCCAAGGCACCAAAATCGCGGGCACCGTGACCCGCCTGCGTCGCGAGGGCGTAGTACTCAAGTACGGTCTTTGCTGTTCGGCTCGGTGTCCCTAGTGCATCGGCCATTGCAATAGCAAGCTTGTAGTCTTTGTGGGCAGCGGATAGCCGAAAGTAAGGGGTAAAGTCACCCTGAAACGCCTTGGCAATAAAAACGTTTTGCAGCGGCCAACTGTTCGCTGCAGTTTGCGGCAGGGCATCGCAGAAAATATTCAGATCTGCACCTGCCTGTTTAACCATGGCATAGGCTTCAGAAATCAAAGCGCCGTAGCCGCAAGACAGCAAATTATTGGCGAGCTTGATGGCCTGACCGGAACCCACCGGGCCACAGTAATCGATCGTGTTGCCCATCATTGATAAAAGCCAATTCAGTGAGGTGCAAGTCGCCTGATCGCCGGAAGCGAACAAGCGCAGGTCACCGGCCGCAGCGGCTGGTGGTCCCTTGCCGACGGGGCAATCGATAAAACCGATGCCACGCGCTTGAAGTGCAGCGTGTAACTGACGGACGGCGTCAATACCATCGGTCGACATCCCGATGACGACGGATTCGGGTGCGAGATGCTCAGCCAGACCGTCGGGGCCTAGGGTAATTGCGAGAGAGATTGAAGGGTCGGGTAAGGACAGCAACACGATATCGCACGTCGCCGCGAGTTCTCGGGCTGAGGCCGTGCGTGTCGCGCCGAGTGCGACCAGGCGCGCAACTGCGGCCTCGTCGGGATCACAAACATTGAGCTGACCATGTTTTTTTAGAATATTCATCGCCATGCCACCGCCCATCAGGCCTAGACCGATGAAACCGACTCGCTTGTCTGTGTGCATTGCGCCGTCAAATTTTTCTGGGTTCATTAAAAATGCTAGGGAGGTTCTGTGTCAGGACCTGATGCGGGTGCAAGCAAACAGCTATCCGCATGGCGTATCGGTATACTATATATCAATATATAACATTTCAAGCTGGTGTCGATGTGAAACTCTATCTTTCGCGGCACAGGGCTTTGACGTTGCTTCGGTGCAACCTGCGTCCGCCTTAGCAAAGCTCATTAAAGATGACATCGCCAAGTGGCCTGCGATTATTAAACAGTCAGGTGCGAGGGTCGATTAAAATGAAGCTACCGTCTGAGTAATGAGGGACCGTTTTTGAAAACCGCTGATTTGCCAAGCCTCACGTTGTTTTTTGATGGCAAGTGCCCCTTATGTCAGGCAGAGATCGTGTTCTTGTCACGTCGAAATCAAGCAGGTTTGCTTGCCTTTATCGACATCAACTCTGATCTCTACGATGAACGCGCTGTGGGCGTAAGCTGTGCGCAAGCGCTCGCCGAGATGGTTGGGCAGTTCGAAAGCGGCTTGGTCATAAAAGGACCCGCAGTATTTAGTGAGGCGTATCGGCGCGCAGGCTTGCCTCGGCTAGCTTGGGTGATGTCTCGCAAGACCCTCGCCCCATTGCTTGCGCTAGGCTATCGTCTTTTTGCTAAACATCGCCATCGCATTTCTAAACTCATCGGTCCGATGGCACTTTGGCTGGTGGGTGGCAAGGGTTCTAAATAGGCATCACGCTGCAAACTCACAAGCGCTAACGTTTGCAAAAACTGGCTGAGACGCTTAACCAGTGTGTAGTGGTTTGTCTGGTGTATTTGCCCATTCGTTCATTGAGTTGTCATACATAGACCAGTTGGTAAACCCAAGCGTCTCGAGAACAAACGCGGTTGTTGTGGCGGCGATACCACCTCCGCAGTAATTGATGACCTGCTGCCCGGCTTGCAGGTCAAGTTGCTTCAGCAATGCAGTCAATTCTTCTAAGTCTTTGAACTCCCCTGTCTGTGGGTCGTAAAGGTCGGTCGCAGGCCAACTGACGCTGTTTGGTATGCGCCCAGGCCTGCCATAGTGGGCACCGCCTGTTCCTAAGAACTGTTCTTTTTTCAGTGCGTTCAAGAGCACTTTTTGAGGGTCAGTGATCGCTTCACTGACTTCGTTGATGCCTGCTACGCGCTCGACTTTTGGCACGGCTTTGTA
>CAMBZR010000034.1 GCA_945872285.1 Bordetella parapertussis
TTCATTGGCAAAGACATTACGTACGGCTTTACTGATGTTCATCATTTCGTCACTTTAAAGTCATAAAAAGGAGTTTTCGAGGCAAAACTATGACTGATCAATTTTTGAATGTTATGCAATATGTTGCTGCAGCTGCCGTGGGTCTTTGGTTGTTGTTGCGCATCAAGCAACGTCTGCAGTTGTCGGTGGCTAAATATCCGTCTTTGGGTGGCCACCTGCGCTGGGCTAAGCGCATCACCCGTTGGGTACCTGGTTACTCGTACGCCGACGACAAATGGTTTGACGCCGATGGGGCGCCGCAAGAGGTCGCGCTTGCGCGGCGTCAGGCGCTTGCCTCGCTGGGCAATGATCTGCGGTCGCGCAGCGCGTTGACCCTGGCGCATACAGCCGCTAGCAAACCGATGATCTCTGACTTGCAATTCATCAGCAACTATCGGGTGCCCTATCAGTTTCGTGAAGTGTTGCAGCAGCACATTCAATTGGGTAGCTTCTGGACGAGCAGTGATGGCGTCTGGCTGACCGACATGGATGGGAATCGCTTGATTGATGTGACGGGCTCGTATGGTGTGAACCTGTTCGGCTTGGATTTTTATAAGTCTTGTATCGAAGATGGGAGCAAGCTGGTGCGCGATCTGGGCCCGGTCTTGGGCTCGTATCATCCTTGCGTGCTCGACAATATCCGACGCTTGTGTGCGATTTCTGGAAAGGACGAGGTTTCGTTTCATATGTCGGGCACCGAGGCGGTGATGCAAGCCGTGCGTCTGGCGCGCTATCAAACCGGTCGTCAAAAAATTGTTCGCTTTACGAGCGCGTATCACGGCTGGTGGGACGATGTACAACCGGGGCCGGGCAATCCAATGCCGCCCTCTAAGCACACGCTGACGCTGCGCGAAATGCACGAAAACACGTTGCGAGTCCTTCGCAATCGCCGCGATATCGCTTGCGTACTGGTCAATCCGATACAAGCCATGCATCCCAACCAAGCGGCACCCACAGACTCGACTCTGGTCGACGGCGGGCGTCGGGCGAATTATGACCGCGAAGCGTATACCGCGTGGCTCAAAGAACTGCGCGAGGTGTGCGCCGAGCGAGGCATCATCTTTATTTTGGATGAAGTCTTTTTGGGCTTTAGGCTTGCCCCAGGCGGTGCTCAAGAATATTTCGGTATCGATGCTGACATGGTCACCTACGGCAAGACGCTGGGCGGCGGTTTGCCGATTGGCATTCTGTGTGGCAAGAAAAATCTTATGGCACGTTTCTATGCCGAGCACCCGGCGGATATCTGCTTTGCCCGAGGCACCTTCAATGCTCACCCCTACGTCATGGGTGCGATGAATGTGTTCTTGCATCGCCAAGACACCCCGGCAGTTCAAAAGCTTTATGCAGAGCTGGAAACAACCTGGGACACGCGCAAGACTCGGCTGAACGACCTGCTCAAGCGTGAAGGTCTGCCACTGCGTGTCGAGGCCATGTCGACCGTGTGGACCGTGCTGTACGACGTGCCAAGCCGCTTTAACTGGCTGTTGCAGTTTTATATGCGGCGCGAAGGAATTGCCCTGAGTTGGGTCGGTACGGGAAGACTGATTTTTAGTCTGAACTTTACAGATGCGGATTTTGATGATTTCTGCCAACGCTTTGTGCGTGCTGGCCATCAGATGGCTGCCGGCGCTTGGTGGTGGACGCCGCAAGGGCAGACAAACAAACAAATTCGACGCCGTATGTTGTTAGAGATGGTGCAGCAAACTAAGCTGTGAAGTCCTGCTGGTTGGTGGCAATCAGTAGCTTCTAGCATGATGACGAGGGTAATCAGAGACTTCAAGCGTCGGATGTCTGAACTGAAGTCTCTGATTGGATCCGACTTAATGCGACTGAATATGTGGCATGGGATCAATCAACTCACCACGCATTAAATAAAGGGGTGAGCGACGGTACAGCATGACATCATGCACAGGGTCAGTTAAGATTTTTAAAGCCCAGGCAAACGCCGCTTTGAAGCTCTCTTTGGCACAAAGTTGAGCGACTCTGAACAACAAACCAGCAACGCCCAAAAAGAGCCAAGCCATGCCCACAATGCGCACGGTCGTATCTTCATAGGCCTCAGGGACTGCCCAAGTGATCAGTGAGGGCTGAAGGTAGGCCAGCACAGGGATCGCCGCCCAGATTGATAGCAACACAATCTTACGATGTAAGTTATAGCCCACCTTGATTTCTTCTTTATGCTCGTGTGTCGCTTGGTTGACGTGATCGTAGCCCTTGGGCTCAAAAAAGAAGTGGCCTGATTGACGTGTTGTCATGGCAACTAACCAAGCAACAAGCGATGCTGCGACTGGATTAATGAACAGGAGCACATAGGATACTAAAAACGAAAGCGCGCTGACTAAGTGCAGGCTTTGATTAATACGACTGTGGTGATAATAGCGGTGATCATCCCAGCGCTGTATTTTTAAGGTGTTGAGCAATTCTTTCATCGTGATCCCTTGGGTTGTCTGTGTCGCAAATCAAATAGTTGTGGGCGACGCCTAGGGTCAGATTATTTCAGAAGCGTCGCGCCAAAAGATGAATTTTTGATGACAATCATGTTGCAGTTTATTTTCAAAGGCTTGCTGTCATCGAACGGTTACATAAGTTGATTACAGTGGAACGCATACTCGAAAACGCTAGTATGGAAGAGCTAAGATGACCGAATACGCCCCCATTCAAGTCGATCGCATCTATCCTGACAAACCTAGTCTGAGAATCGCGTTGGTGACAGAAACCTATCCACCAGATATCAATGGGGTCGCGCACACTGTTTCAAAGATCGTAGAGGGCTTGCGTGCGCGTGGGCATGAACTCATGTTGGTCAGGCCTAGGAATCATAGTGATCACGAGGCAGCAGTTGATTCGCGCTATCAAGAGGTATTAGTGCGTGGCGCGCCGATTCCAATGTACAAACAACTGCGTATGGGGTTGCCAGCGCAAGGCGCGCTGCAAAAACTATGGCTTAAGCAGCGACCCGATCTCGTGCATATCGCCACAGAAGGTCCTTTGGGATGGTCCGCTTCACGTGCAGCGCGCAAGCTCAAAATACCAACGAGTTCAGACTTCAGAACGAACTTTCATGCTTATAGTCAGTTCTATGGCTTTGGCTGGCTCAAGGGCGCAATTGTGGCCTACATGCGCAAATTTCATAATGCAACGCACTGCACAATGGTGCCGACCCAAGGCTTGATGGCCGAGCTTTCCAAGATCGGTTTTAATCGCTTGATGGTCGTACCGCGTGGTGTGGATACAGAAAACTTTTCGCCCGAAAAACGAGATGAGTCCATGCGTCAGAGCTGGGGCGCGACAGCAGACACACAGGTGCTGCTCTCCGTTGGACGTCTAGCGGTTGAAAAAAATCTAGATATCGTTGTTCGCTGTTTTAAAGTCTTGCAAGCGCAGGGGCTACCAGTAAAACTAGTCATCGTCGGAGACGGTCCACTGCGTCACGCCCTTGAACGCAGTATCCCTGAAGCGATCTTTGCGGGTACGCGTACCGGCCAGGATCTGGCGAAGCACTACGCCAGCGCAGATTTGTTTATCTTTCCGAGTCTGACAGAGACCTTTGGTAACGTGACGATTGAGGCGATGGCAAGTGGCTTGGCGGTAGTCGCTTACAACCATGCCGCAGCGGGGCAGTTAATCGAACATAAGCGCAACGGTATGGTCCTTGCGCCTAATCAAGAGGAGCAGCTTTTCGAGGCCGCCCGACAAATCGTTGAAGACGCTGCCTTACGCACTCAAATACAAGTCGCAGCGCGTCAAACTGCGGTGGATCGCGATTGGAGTTCGGTGATCACGCGTACCGAGGGCATTTTTAGATCATTGATCGCGAACGAGGATCCCAGTGCCGTTCTGGCAACCTCGAAGGCTAAGACAACAGCTTTACCTGAGGCGCTGAGCTAACGAAAACCGTTGTCTTGCGAGCGCACGCGCTGCACTAACGGCAGAGCTCTGCGTAGTTTGCAAAGCTCGCTGCAACTGAGTACTGTCGCACTGAGTCATCGCCATAGCCGCTGCAATGAAAAACAAAGGGTATGCCGCAGTTTCTTGCACAGAGCGCGTCGACGTGTGTATCTCCAATCAACAGACAGTTGCCAGCCTTGGCTTGTAACGCGTCAATTGTGGTGAGTAAGGGCAACGGGTGAGGCTTGGGATGCGCGGTCGTATCGCCGCCCGTTACAACCGTAAAGTACGAGGACAACCCATGTCGTTCAAGCGCCTGCTTAGCCGACTTCTCAAGCTTATTGGTGCATACGGCTAAGTGGTGACCTTGCGAAAGTAATTGTTCGAGCAAAGCCAAGACGTTTGGATATAGAAACGAATGGTCGTGCGCTTGACGCGCGTAGTGCGTCAGGTATGCCTGTTGGATTTCTTCGGCGGCCACCGCGGGTGCCTGCACGAGCGCTATCACTGAGGCCAAAATGTCAGGCAGCGGGCCATATAAGTTCGGAATCACTTGTTCAGGCGCCAGTGTCTGAAAACCACAGTCAATCAGCGCTTGGTTCGCGGCACGCCGAATATCGGGCTCGGTATGCATGAGCGTGCCATCAAGGTCAAAGACGATGGCCGAGCAGCCATTGACAAGTTCTTTGGCTGTCTTCATAGCCTGGATACCAAACCAGCCGGTGTTGCCGCATAGCCAGTCAGCGTGCGGTCGGCGTGTAAGAGTTTCCAGTCGAGCATTTTTTGGGTCATTTTTAATAACTCGAGGGTATAGCTTGGGTCTTGCGCAACGTTATGCAGCTGTGACGGATCTTTTGTCAGATCAAAAAATAGCGGCGGCAGGGCTGCAAAATGAACATACTTGTACTGATCATTCTGAATCACTGAAAGCGCGCACTGATCCATTGACAAGCCTAAAAAATCTTCTGGTTTTGAATAGAAGATATTTCTAAAATCAAATTCATAATGCACTTCAGTGCGCCAGTCGGCAGGCGCGATGCCGGTTTGTATAAAGGGCAACAACGAGTCGCCGTCACAAGTTCTGGGGATTGGCCGCTCGAGCCAGCTCAAGATCGTGGGCATGGTGTCAATTGTTTCGGTAAAGTTCTCAACAATATTGCCGCGCGTGTCATCCGCCTCGGGGTTCGGGTCACGAACAATCATTGGGATATGAAAGCTCTGATCAAAGTAGCCAAGCTTACCTAGCAAATGATGATCGCCCAATTGCTCGCCATGATCGCTTGTCAGCACGATTAAAGTGTTATCCCACTGACCTGTCTTTTTTAAGTACTTAAAAACGCGCCCAATGTGATGGTCGACCTCAGACATCAGGCCATAGTATGTGGCGCGCATCTGACGGACTTCAGCCTCTTGCATGTCTGCGCCAAGTCCTTGGCCGTTTTCAAAGAAGCGACGACGTTCGATGGATTGAAGATAAAAGTCTAGTAGGGGATGTTGCGCCGCTTCAAGGTCTTTGCTTGCGGCCCGAATCGGCGGTGGGCAGTCTTTTGGGTCATACATCTCGTGGTAGGGTGCCGCAGCGCTAAAGGGCGGGTGAGGGCGGTAGTAGCCAAGATGCAAGAACCAAGGCTTCTTCTCTGTTCCTTGTAGGTATTCGAGCGCCCGGTCTGTGAACCAAGTGGTGTCGGATAAATGTGCAGGGACCACGCTTGGTTCAGCCGTTGCGCCGATATCAGCTTCGGTGCCGCCCTGTGGCAACCAGATGTCGGTAGGCACTTTTGGCATGGCAAAGCCCTGTGAGGCAAGCCAGGCAAAGTAGGCCTCCATTTTTAGCCCCCATGAGCCGACTGGGCGCCAGCCCTCCATGTCTGCCCCTAAGACTTTAAAGCGTGGGTCTTGGGCGTGTGTGTCGCGCGGGTCGGGGGTGGTGGTGGTGTAGCCGACTAAGGCGGGTTCATAGCCAGCCTTGCGTACTTCTTTTGCAATATTCGTGTGACGGGCATCGAGTGGGATCGTGTTTTGTACCGCGCGGTGGTTCATCATGTAAAGACCGGTCAGCATTGAGGCACGACCCGGGCCGCACGGAACGGCTTGCGTGTAGTGCTTCGCGAAGGTGACACCCTCACTGGCTAAGGCTTCAATGTTTGGGGTCTGAATGACGGGATGCCCAAGATTTTTGAGCGTATCGCCACGCCATTGATCGACCACAATCAGTAAGACATTTTTTTGTTTGGTTGTCATAAGATGAATTCGTAAGAAATAAGTTAGCGCAAAGTTGGATCCAGCCTGTCACGCAACCAGTCACCGGTCAGACTGATTGAGAAGGTGGTCAACACAATGACGCAGCTCGGAGCGAGCAAAATCCAAGGGGCCGTTTGCAAATATTCTCGACCATAGCCGACCATATTGCCTAGACTAGTCATTGGAGGCTGTACGCCTAAGCCTAAAAAAGACAGGCCAGATTCCAGCAAAATCACTTCAGGAAAGGTAAGCGTCATACTGACGATCAGCGTGCTTGCGATATTGGGCAAAATATGTCGAAAATAAACCCGCCAAGAACTCGCGCCCAGTGCATGCACAGCATTGGCATAGCCTTGTTCATTGGCCGCGATTGTGAGGCTGCGTGTGATGCGCGCGCTACGCTCCCAACCGTGGCAGCCCATTAAACAAATAAACAGTACTAGCGTGTTGCCAAAGAATGCTAACACTGCCAAGGCAATGATCATGAATGGGATTGATGCTTGAAAATCAATCAGCGTGAGCACGACCTGTTCAAGCCAACCTTTGAAGTGTGCGGCTAAAAATCCTAGCGTCAGACCAATCACAGCTGAAATCAAGGTACTGGCAAAGGCGATCAACAGACTCACTTGCACCGAGATCAACAGTCTCGAAAGAACGTCGCGACCCAGCTCATCGGTACCCAGTAAGTGCTGGTCCGTACCGCCCAACCCAAGGGGTGGTTGCAGCCGTGCCTTTAGGTCAAGCGAAGTGTAGGTGTAGGGTGCTATTAGGTCTGCCAACGCCGCAATAATGAAGATCCCTAGGATCCAGGCAATCGCTACAAGGACGAGTGGCGGGTACTCTTGCCAAAAATAATGACGCGCAGTAGTTGGAGGTGAGGGTGCTAAGACTGCCATGGCGGATAACTTTTAAGAATGAAGGCTACGAGGATCAATTGTTTTCTAGCGACTATTGATGTGCACCAGCGTTGGCGCGTAAGCGCGGATCGAACAAGCAGTAGATCGCATCGACGAGCAAGTTGGTTGCGACCATACTAACTGTGATGAGTAATAACGCCGCTTGAACCACAGCCAGATCACGATTGCCGACTGCAGAAACAGTGAGTCGACCTACTCCCGGCCATGAAAATACGCTTTCGACAACCACTGCGCCTGCGATGAGCCCTCCGAACATGAGTCCGGCGATCGTGATAATTGGCAACGCTGCGTTAGGCAGAGCATGACGAATCACAACTTGCGACCAACGTAAGCCTTTAGCAGAGGCGGCCCGAATATAGGGTTGGCCTAAGACTTCTAACATCGACGATCGTGTGTAACGCGCCAGCACTGCCGCGCCGCCCACGGTCAAGGTCAAAACCGGCAATACCGCATGCTCGAAACCGCTGAACCCTCCGCTTGGTAGCCAACCAAGACTGACCGCAAAAATTAATACCAACAGCAGACCTAGAACGAAGCTTGGCAAGGTGTGACCGGCAACAGAAAAACTCATTACCAGACGATCCATCCAAGAGTTTCGGTGGAGGGCGGCGAAAATTCCTGCCGGTATGCCAATCAACAGATTGAGAGCAAACGCTGGCAGTGCGAGGGCAAGCGTGGCCGGGATCGCCTCAAGCACAAGCCCCATCGCAGGGCTGGCATCGCGCATCGACACACCGAAGTTACCCTGCAGAATATTCATTAAGTAACCCCAAAACTGTTGCCACAGGGGTGCGTCAAGGCCCCAGCTTTCGCGAAAAGCGGCGATGGCTTCGGGTGGGGCATCGGCTGATAAAATCATCATGGCTGGGTCGCCCGACAAGCGCAAGATCGTGAAGGCAAAACCAACCACTAAGAAAATGGTCAGCAATGCACGCAAACTGCGAGACAACATGTATCGACCCATGTCTAGGCGCTCGCGCCATGATGAATCATGGTGTGAAGATGGCAACTCACCGTATGCGATTCACCAATACGCGTCGTCGCGGGGGCGCTCGTTTTGCAATGGGCAGTCGCGAGTGCACAACGAGGATGAAAACTACAACCGGTGGGGACATCGACTGGATTTGGCGGTTCGCCCTTGAGGATAATGCGCCTAGAACTTCCTGTCGCGTGCTTCACTCCAGGAGTCGACACCGCTGAAATCAGGGCTCGGGTATAAGGGTGCGCTGGATGGGTCAGCACCTCTTTTGCAGAGCCTTGCTCGATGATGCGACCTAAATACATGACGGCAACTTCGTCACAGATGTGACGAACAACGCGCAGGTCATGGCTAATAAATAGCATGGTCAGGTTCATCTGCTGACGCAAATCGTCGAGCAGGTTGATGACTTGTGCCTGCACTGAGACGTCCAGCGCAGAAATGGGCTCATCGCAAACTAACAGGCTTGGCTTGAGCACGAGGGCGCGTGCCAAGACGACGCGCTGACGTTGCCCGCCTGAGAGTTCGTGCGGGTAGCGCTTAAACAAGTTGTCGGTCAGACCGACGGCGCGCATCATAGTTTGCGCCGCAACGGCCGGTTTGATCTCACCGTTCTTTTCGTGGATCAGCAAGGGTTCAGTGACCTGCTCAAGAGCGGTCAGACGCCGGTCAAGCGCGCCAAGCGGGTCTTGATACACCATTTGCATATGGCGACGCGCGGCGCGCCACGCTCGATTGCGCTGTGCGGTGACCGGCTTGCCGTCAAACTCGACTGTGCCGGCAGTCGCCGGAATCAAGCCAAGCACGAGTTTGGCCATCGTCGACTTGCCGCAACCCGACTCACCGACTAGCCCCAATGTCTTGCCTCGCTGCACACTGAGTGTGACGCCGTCAACAGCTCGCAAGATTCTTTTATCGGCAAGCCATTCGTTTTTACCTTCAACAAAAAAATGGCGCTGCAAACCCGTCACATTCAAAAGTGGTGTCATGCTGCCAGCTTTCGTGTGCAGGCTAAGGCGTGCCCGACGGCGATCGTCTTGAGTGCAGGGGCGTTGGCGCGACAGATCTCTTGCGCAAAATCGCAACGCGCTTCAAAACGACATCCCTGTATCAGTTGCCCCGCCTGGGGGATACTGCCTCGAATGGTTGTCAAGCGGTGCACCTCTGTATTTAATGCGGGCATCGCGGCCAAGAGGCCAAGACTGTAGGGGTGCTGCGCCCCGCTAAATAGAGCCTGGCTTGGGGCGCTTTCGATGATTGAGCCTGCGTACATAACAAGTACGCGTTCACAAATTTCTGAGATGACGCCCAGATCGTGTGAGATGGTCACAAGCGCCATGTCAGTCTCGCGACGGATGGTATCGAGCAACACCAAGATTTGTGCTTGTACTGTCGCATCTAAGGCTGTGGTGGGTTCATCGGCGATGAGTAGATCGGGTTGCCCTGCTAAGGCCATCGCGATCATGACGCGTTGATTCATACCACCCGAAAGTTCGTGCGGATAAGCGTGGATGCGCCTCTTGGCATCGGGAATTTCAACGTGATCCAGTAACGCAAGCACCTCTGCTTTTGCCTGTGTACCTCGCAAACCTCGATGTAGGGACAAACTCTCTGCAATTTGTGCGCCAATGCGTTGGGCTGGATTGAGCGAGGAGCTCGGATCTTGAAAAATCATCGCGATCTTTCGTCCACGTACCTGCGATAGTTCTGTATCGGATAAGTCGAGAAGCTCACGACCTTGAAATCTGACCGAACCTGTGACCCGTGCTTGCGGACCGAGTAAACCGAGCACGCCGAGCCAAGTGACGCTCTTGCCGCAGCCCGACTCACCCACCAGCCCGATCGATTCGCCGCGTGCGATATGCAGGTCGACGCCATGCAACACTTCAGACGTATGCCCGCGTTGATCAAATGCGATCCGTAGTTCGCTGATGTTCAGTAGCGTACTTGAATCTACTGCAGTCAAGGTCATTGTTTTGGCGGTGTCAGATTCGTGGCACGAAAATCCATAACGAAGGTCTTTGAGGGTTTCCAGACAAAGTCTTTACGCTTGGCATAGAACACTGCACTTTGATGTAGAACTGTGTAAGCAGGGTCTTCACGCTCGGCAATCTCGAGCATGCGCTTAAACGTCTGTTGCCGCTCAACCGGATCAACTGAGGTCGTAAGTGTGTCGGACAATTTATTAAACTCAGTGTTTGCCCATTCGCCGGTCTGTTGTTGTTGACCATTTGGCCCATGTTGGTTTACCAGTGAGCTCACTGGATCACTAAACGGCGCTGAATTTGACCAGCCACGGACACCGCGCGTTGGACCTTTTTCAAAAATCTGCGCCCAGTTTTCTTTCATGGACATCTGAATATTCAAGCCCGCAGCGCGCCACATCTCGAGCATGATTTGGTCGGTTTGAGTTTGATTGGTGTAGTAATTGTTTAGGCCTCTGAAGTGAATCACTTCGCCCTTATAACCTGCCTCGACAAGTAGTTTCTTTGCAAGCGCAACGTCATACTTCGGTACTGCCCAACCTTTCACAAACATGTCGCCATAGAACTCGAATTGTAAGCCGGCAGGTACGCGCGTTTGCCCCCCCCAAAGGGCTGCGACGATTGCGTCGCGATCGATCGCATGCGTTATAGCTTGTCGCACTTTAGGGTTGGCAAGTACTGGGTGATTTTTGTCGAACGTAATTAGGCGGTGATTCGACACAGGCCCACCCACTACTTCAAGCTTTGCGTTGCCTTGAATTGTCTTAAACTGATCTGGCGGAATATCGGTCACAAAGTCGTATTGGCCAGATAACAAGCCGTTAATACGTGAAGAGACCTCAGGTACCACCATATAACGAATTTCTTTGACTAAAGGTTTTCCGCCAAAATAATCATCATGCGCGGTCAAGACCAGATACTGATCTAATTTCATTTCTTTGACTTTGTATGGGCCTGCGCTCACAGGTGCCTGAGCCCAACTTGCCCAGTCTTTTGAGGCCAAATAAGCTTTTTTAGAAACAATCTCAGAGCCCAGGCGGGCGATACGCCCCTCTAAGGTGACGTCTGGTACGGCATTGATCAGGCGCACGGTATAGCGATCAACGATCTCGACGCTTTGCAATGAGGGCCATAAATTACGCGCGATCGCAGTAATTTCGGGTGGGGGTAAATCCATGCTGCCGGGTGTTGAACTTGTGGTCTTGCGGCCGATATCTACCGCAATCGTTTTGCTGTCTTGATTGTATTGACGTGGGGCAGAGGTACCAAACATGCGTTCAGTACCAAAGCTAAACGCAACATCTTCTGCGGTGACCTCATCGCCGTTGTGAAACTTAACGCCTGGTCGTAACTTAAACTCAACGGTCTTGACGTCAATGCGTTTCCACGATTCAGCAAGTGAAGGCCGCGGTGAAAGATCTCCCACCGTATCAAGCTGGATCAGACCAGCATAAATCATGGGCAATATGCGCGTGCCAACATTGCTTTGCTCACGCAAGGGGTCAAGAGCACCACTGGTGAGTAATTGTTGCACGGCGACGCGCACCACGGGGCGAGTGTCGGTGAGTTGCGCGAAGGCGTTTGGCAACACTAAAGCGCAAAGCCCGAGGGTGGTGAGTTTTAAAAACCAACGTTTAGAGTGAAGCAGTTGCATGAGAATCCTTTAGGTAGATCGCGTTAATGTGCTAGCGAGTCAAAGTGCGACGCTATGCATAATTTTTAAAAAGTGCGGCAGAGTCGGTGTGACTACCGCAGGGACTTTGGCCAAATCGTCGTACCGCCGCAGCCGAACCGCTTCGTGGGCAAACGACTGTGCTTCAAACACTGTCGCCTGAGGCGGGGTATACACACCACCTTGCATAATCAGGCTGTGTTTAGATGCCGTCGAAAGTGTGGCCCAGTACGCCTGGTCTGTTGCACAGAGATAGCGCTTAGCATCGACATGCAAGCGAATGGGTTCAAGGACTGCGCTCGAGAACAAACCTCGCAAAAACGGCAAAGCAACGTATTGATGTAAGTCGTCGCCGCTTTCGGTACTAGCACTCGCTTGAATGCGCCCGGTTTTGACTAACAAATGTCCGATGTCGTGTAACAGCGCTGCTGTGATCGTATGCGCTGTTTCGCCTGCTAGTTCGGCTAGAGCCGCGCATTGCAACGCATGTTCAAGTTGACTGACGGCCTCATCGCCATATTGATTTTCACCTTCAACGATGAGTAGTTGTGAGATGTCACTTAAAGTCAAAGCCATGTGAAACCTTTTATACAAGTGCTCGGCGGATTCGCGCAGACAGCAAATCAATGCATGTCACTGTGGCAATGATGATCAGCATGACCGCACAGGTTTCCGCGTATTGAAAGCCGCGGATAATTTCCCACAGCACAACGCCAATTCCACCCGCGCCAACCATCCCGACCACCGTGGCTGAGCGAACATTTGATTCAAAGCGGTACAGTGCAAACGAAATCCAAAGCGGCATCACTTGCGGAATCACACCGTACAGAATTTCGTGCAAGGCCGAGGCGCCCGTAGAGCGAATCCCCTCTACCGGTTGAGGGTCGATTGCTTCAACTGCTTCCGAAAACAATTTTGCCAAGATGCCAGTCGTATGAATCCACAGTGCTAGTACGCCTGCGAAGGGGCCTAATCCGACGGCGACAACAAACAGCATGGCGAACACCATCTCATTGATCGCGCGACAAGCATCCATCACGCGACGAATAGGTTGATAGACCCAAGCTGGCACGAGGTTGGCTGAGCCTAACAGCGCCATCGGAATTGCCGTGATCACAGCGAGCGTGGTGCCCCAGAGCGCAATTTGCAGGGTCACTATCATTTCTTCAATAAATAGCCGCCACTGCGAAAAGTTAGGCGGAAAAAAATCGGCGGCGTAGGTTGCCATATTGCCGGAGTCTTTAATCAAATCCAGCGGGCGCATATCTGCGCCCTGCCATGATGCTGTCAAAGCGAGTAACAATGCGGCCCACGACCCGTACCAAAGAAGGCTATGCTTGCTTGGTTCGGGGGTGGATAGCGCCGAGGCAGAGGTCGAGACTTTCATGGCGTTACTTTTTGAGTGCGGCGAGTTTTGCATCGAGCTCTGCGAACTTGGACTGTTTGTCTGAAGCTGCGATGCTCTCATCGTTTTCAACTTTCAGGCGCAGGCTAAATAATTCAAGCTCGCGAAGCGGCATCAGCTGAGCGTTTGTTGACGCTTGAAACCCAGCGAGTTTTCCAATATTCATCAAAATCTCTTTTTCTTTGGCGTCAGTCTTGCCGTAACCATAGAAAAAATCTTTGAGCTTTTGTTTGGTCGCTTCGGGTAAATCCTTGAGCATCAAAATCGGGTCAGAGGGAATCAGTGGCGACGTCCAGATAACTTTGATCGCTTTGAATTTTTCAGGTTGAACGATTTCCAGTCTTTCTAAGGCCTCGCTGTTGGCTGTTGCTACGTCAACTTGCTTCATCGCGACGGTCAGCAAGTTCGTTTCGTGATTCGCTGCGCGCGAGACTCTGAAAAGCTTTTTAGCGTCGACATTGTTTTTTGCAAAGATGTAAAACCCTGGAACCAAAAATCCAGAGGTTGAGTTTGGATCACCGTTACCAAAGCTTAATGATTTACCGTTTTTCAGGACATCTTCAACCGAGCTTAGTGGGCTGTCGCGATGAACCACCAAGTGCGAGTAATAGCCTAAGCTACCGTCGGCCGCCACTTGTTGTGCAAAGACCTCGGCACCCGAGCGATCAACGGCTTCCATGGCGGATTTATTGCCAAGCCATGCGGCTTGTACTTTCTTAAAACGCATGCCTTCAATGATGCCGGCGTAGTCTGAGGCAAAAAAGGGTTTCGCCTTAATACCTGTCTGACGCTCAAGATCAGCGAACAAAGGTAACCAGTTTTGCTTTAGATTTTGACTGGATTCTGTCGAGATTAAACCAAAGTTAATCTCTTGAGCCTGCACGCCCTGTGTCCAAGCCAGTGGCGTTATCGAAAAAATGGCGAGCGCCAGTAATTTTTTTAGCATAAAAAACTCCAATAAATTAAGGGTAGATCTAAGCTGCTTGAGAATAAAAGGGTAGAGCTGAGTAGCTTGTCAACAAAAGCTGGGGTTAAGCTGCCTGGCCAAGAGATAGGCCAGAAGTCACGGGCGAGCGTGTACCTGTGGCGGGTTGTTGAGCACCCAAGGGGGCGAAGAGCTCTTCGACCTGTACGCCGTACAATTCGCGTAAGAGCTTGGGTGTGAGTTCAGACGCTGCACCGTCAAAGACAATCTTTCCTTGATGCAACGCCACGACTCGTGGACAGTATTTCAGTGCAATCTCAACTTGATGAAGCGACACAATGACGGTGCACTTGTCTTCGCGATTGATGCGCGCCAAGATCTCCATGACATTGCGCGATGATTCAGGATCTAGTGAAGCGATCGGCTCATCGGCCAAAATTAAATCCGCCCCTTGCACTAGCGTGCGTGCGATGGCCGCGCGTTGTTGCTGGCCGCCAGAAAGGGTTGAGGCGCGCTGCCTATGACAATCCTGGATCCCGACGCGTGCGAGGGCTTGATAGGCTAGCGTACGTTCGGCCTGACTGAACAGCCCTAACAGACCCCGCCATAGCGGCAAACGATGTAAAAGCCCGACCAAGACATTCGTCATCACCGACAAGCGGTCAACCAGATTGAATTGTTGAAAAACAAACCCAACTTTTGCACGCGATAAGCGAATGTCAGATGCGATCTGCCCGTCTTTCTGGATCACAGAGCCTGCGACCTCAATCGAAGAGCCTGAAACTGGATCGGCAGCGAGCAACCCTGCGATGTGGCGAAGCAACGTTGATTTGCCCGAGCCTGAGGCGCCGATCAAAGCAATCATCTCGCCGCGTTGCGCAGTTAGATTGATATCGCAAAGCGCTTGCTTTTGAGGGCCAAAACGCTTGTTTAAATGGGTGATGAGCAAGGCGGTAGTCATATAAATAAATACTCCAGAAATCGAGCCATCCCAGTATGGCGAACTGACATGACAAATGTTTTACAGTTATGTGAATATTAAAATTAGGGGCAGACGTTGCAAGTCAGCGATCCGTGAGGCAAGCGATAAAAAAAAGAAAGGTGAGCGATCACTTCAGTCAAACAACCTGACGACCTTCGCGCCACACTGAGCGTGCGAAAGCTTGGCTGGCTTGAGCCGCAGATTCGTGCAGACGCATGCGAACGAGATCGGCTCTAAAGCCAATTTCTAACGCACCGCGATCGTTTAGGCCTGTCGCTTGTGCTGGGTGACGCGTAACTGTGGCAACGGCCTCGGGCAAAGTCATCACACCCTCTTGCACGAAACGTGCGACGGCGCTGAGCAAGCTACCCGGCACATAATCAGAGGACAGCACGTCAAGTAATCCCTGCTTAGCCAATTCAGTGGCAGACACATTGCCAGAGTGCGAACCGCCACGCACTACGTTGGGGCCGCCCATCACGGTGAGTAACCCTAAATTTTTTGCACACCGTGCCGCTGCGATCGTGGTCGGGAATTCAGACATGCTGGCACCTTCAGCAAAGGCCTGGTGAACGTGTGCCTCGGTGGTGTCATCGTGACTGGCAAGGTGAATCCCAGTACGCTTTGAGTAGTCGACAAAATATTGCCGATGGGGTGCGCTAAATTTTTCTTGAAGCAGTGCTGCATTGCGTACCTTGTCTTCGAATTTTTCGTGACCCCAGCCTTTTTTACCGGTAAAGTACACGCGCGCTTGCTCGATGTCCTCCCACTGGCGTTGGCCTGGGGTATGGTCCATTAACGAGATGAGGCCGAGACGCGAGTGGCCATTGAACGGCGCAAAAAGATCAATGGTGTTGGGTGCTGGTAATTCACAGCGCACATGAATATAGTGATCTGCCCGCAGTAGATCATCTTTTGTATATTGATCAAGAGCTGTGAGTACAGGGCCCCAGGTTTGGCCCCTAACGCTCTCGGTATCGGCTTCGCCTACACCGAGCGCATCAAACACGGTTGTGATGCCAGCGCAGGCGATCTCGGCATCGTGCGCAATCAGCGCAGGTTTTTCGGCCCACATGACTTTTGGCCGGGGCATCAGATGACGTTCAAAGTTATCGGTATGAATTTCGATCATGCCGGGCATCAGAAAGTCGCCCTCAAAGTCGATTGCACCAGTGGTAGCGCTTAAGCCAGAATCGATTGAATCGATACGACCGTTCACCACTGAGACTGAGCCGTGGATCACCTCGTGGTTCATAATCAATCGAGCGTTAGTGATGACTATTGAGCCGCGCATGTGATGCTCCGAAAATTGGTCATGTCGAGACGACGTGTGGCAAGTTGGTTGCCGACAGCCTGATCGTGAAAGATTCCGACAGCGGCGGCACCCGCTGCGATCGCTTCTTGGATAAGTGTCACCACTGTTTGCGTGTTGAGGGCATCAAGCGAGGCAGTGGGCTCATCCAGTAGGAGTAACGAACGCGGTTTGATCAAGCTGCGTGCGATATTGACGCGTTGCTGCTCACCACCCGAAAACGTTGCGGGCGCTAGGTTCCAGAGCCGTTCAGGAATCCTCAGTCGTGTCAGCCATACACCCGCAAGTTCGCGTGCCTGCTTGATGGCAGGCTCGTCATGCCCGAGCTCAGCCAAAAGTGGCTCTGCGACCAGATCAAGTGTTGAAATCCTTGGGATTACGCGCAAAAACTGACTCACGTATCCAATATGGTGGCGACGGACATCGATCAGCACGCGCGGACTCGCACTCGTCAACTCAAGAGCGGCGTGACCTGCCTGAGCGTAATGAATCGAACCTGCGCTTACCCGATAGTTTGAATAAATGAGTTTGAGTAAGGTGCTCTTGCCCATTCCTGACGTGCCGTCTAACACCACGCATTCGCCCGCAGCAACCTCAAAATTAACGTTTTGCAACACGGGTAAAGTGATCCCCTGGTGGTGCAAAGTGAACTGCTTGCTCACGTTGGTGAGTCGTAAAACAGGCGTGGTCATGGTTGCAGCACCGAGGACACTAACAGTTGGGTGTAAGGATGTTGTGGGTCGTCAAGCACTTGATCTGTCAAGCCAGTTTCTACAATACGGCCACGACGCATCACAATCATGCGATGGGCTAACAAACGGGCCACCGCCAGATCATGGGTGACAATGACCGAGGCCAGCCCTAGGTGCTGAGTCAACTGGCGCAAGAGATCGAGTAATTTGGCTTGCACTGAGACGTCTAGCCCTGAGGTCGGCTCATCCATAAAGACCAGTCTGGGCTGAGTGACTAAGTTGCGGGCAATCTGTAGGCGTTGGCGCATACCGCCTGAAAAATGCCGAGGTAAGTCATCGACTCTGGTGGGGTCAATTTCAACGCGCGCAAGCCAGTCGCAGGCCGTGGCACGCAGCTTTCCGTAATGACGCTGGCCTAAGGCCATCAAGCGTTCACCCACATTGGCACCAGCCGACACTTCCATTCTTAGGCCGTCCGCTGAGTTTTGATGCACAAAGCCCCAGTCGGTGCGTGCGAGCAGACGTCGCTGTGCCTCAGTCATCTTGAAGATATCGGTGAGTGCGCCGTCTTTAAGCTGAAATTCAACCGAGCCTGAGTCGGGTTGATCACGCGCTGCCAGTGCGTTGAGCAGTGTTGTTTTACCTGAGCCGGACTCACCCACAATGGCAAGAACTTCGCCTGGCCAAAGCTCAAAGCTTGCGTCAATAAGCGCGGCTCGGTCGCCATAGCTTTTGTTCAGACCGGTTGCACGCAAGATGGGCGACTGTTTGTCGACAGACATTGAGTTAGTCATCCTTTAAAACCGACTGCGCTGCGGCCACTGTCGCTTGGCCGACGTTGTTTTGCTGAGTCTCACAGTAATCAGAGTCAGAGCAGACGAAAATCCGACCACCTTGATCATCGGTAATTACTTCATCCAGAAAACTATTTTTTGAGCCGCACAGTTCACAGGGGGCGTCCCAACGCTGGATTTCAAAGGGATAGTCTTCAAATCCAAGACTTTCAACAGCGGTGTACGGAGGTACTGCATAAATACGCTTTTCGCGACCCGCGCCAAACAGTTGGAGCGCGGGGTTCATGTGCATCTTTGGATTGTCAAATTTTGGAATCGGCGAGGGCGCCATCACATAACGATGATTGACGAGTACGGGATAGTCATAGGTCGTCGCGATATGGCCATAGCGGGCGATATCTTCATAAAGTTTGACGTGCATCAGGCCGTACTCGGCTAAGCCATGCAGACTTCGCGTTTCGCGTTCACGAGGCTCAAGGCGCTGCATGGGCTCGGGTACCGGCACTTGGTAAATGATGATTTGATCTTCTGTGAGCGCCATTTCAGGAATACGATGACGCGTCTGGATCAGGGTAGCGGCATGCGTTTGTGTCGTAATTTCAACATTTGTGGTGCGTTGAAAAAAACGTCTAATGTTGACGGCATTGACGGTATCGTCTGACCCTTGATCGATCACTTTCAGTACATCGTGAGGCCCAATCACCGAGGCCGTGACTTGGATTCCACCCGTACCCCAGCCATAGGGCAAAGGCATCTCACGTGAACCAAACGGCACTTGATAACCTGGGATGGCAACTGCTTTTAGAATTGCCCGACGGATCATACGCTTGGTACGTTCGTCGAGATACGCAAAATTAAAATGCTGATCAACAGCTTGATTTTCGTGAGAGGTGAATGCCTCACCAGTTGATGTGCGGGTTGTCTTCTTATTCAGCATGCTTATCTCCAACATCATCAGTCAATGTCGGCGTTTGGAGTGGTGAGGCTCGCATCTTTCTGACAAGTTCAAGCTCTGATTGAAAGTCAACGTAGTGGGGCAACTTTAGATGTTGCACAAAGCCTGAGGCTTCAAGGCTATCGCTGTGCGAAAGCACAAACTCGGGCATTTGAGCGGGTGATTGCACCAACTCTCCTAACTCAGCCGCGCGCAAAGCGCGATCCACCAAACTCATCGCCATCACCTTACGTTCGCTATGACCAAACGCTAAGCCATAGCCACGCGTGAACTGGGGTGGCTCGGTTTTGCTGCCTGCAAACTGATTGATCATCTGACATTCGGTGATTTCAATGTCGCCGATTGAAATGGCGAAACCTAGCTCTTCTGGTATCAACTCGATTTCTACCGAACCCAAACGAATTTCACCTACAAAGGGATGGCTGTTGGCATAGCCACGTTGTGTGGAATAGGCCATCGCGAGTAGAAAGCCTTCGTCACCCCGAGCAAGGTTTTGCAGACGGGTACTGCGATCAGCCGGAAAGCGCACGGGCTGACGGGTCAGGTCAAAGGGTGTTGGATCATTTTGCTTGGCTTGATGGGTTTCAATTAACCCCTCGCGATTGAGTAGATCAATGACGCGCGGAGAAAATTGCTCGTCTTCAAGTTGAGCGCGATTGTTATGATCATCGTCGCTTGGATTGGGATTCTCCGGCTCACTGGTCGCCAGCAACGAGAAATCTAACAGTCGCTGGGTATAGTCGTAAGTTGGTCCAAGCACTTGCCCGCCAGGCAAATCCTTAAATGTGGCAGAGATCCTACGATCTAGCACCATCTTGCTAGTATCAAGCGGTTGTGTAGAACCGAGTCTGGGTAAAGTGGCCCGGTAGGCGCGTAAAAGAAAAATGGCCTCAACCAAATCGCCACACGCCTGTTTGATGGCAAGCGCTGCAAGCTCTGGGTCAAAGACTGAGCCTTCCGTCATCACCCGATCGACAGCGAGTTTCATCTGTTGACGAATTTGTGCGATCGATAGCTCTGGAACGCTCAGGTCACCACGGCGTTGTTGATCGAGTAGTTGGTAACTGCTCAAAATAGCTTGTTCACCACCTTTAACGGCTACATACATAAGACGCCCTAACCTGAAATCTGAATACGGGTTGTTCTGGGCAGGCCGATCAGACCCGTGTTAGTCGCAAAAAAGACGTCAATCCCCCTCGGAAAACTAGCGTGATTGTTTGCCCATTGCGCAACGAAGCCTTCCAATTGAGGAGGCGTGGCAGCCAACTGCTCAATGGTTGAAGTCACCGCAATCCCGGGGCCCGTCAAAGTGAGCGAAGGCGCTGCGGCTGTCTGAGTGCTCGGGGCCGCGATATCGATGACACAGGTGGTGGAGTGGTCTGGGTATTCGTCTGTCCCTAAAGCGAAACACTCTAACGCGGGGAGTTCATCCCAATGTTTGATCCACGCAAAGTCTGCCTCGTGCTGATGTGGCGTGATTTTGCAATCCGTGTGAAACACAATCCAGGTCGCGCCGTCGGTGTGGGCGAGACTAGGTGAAAGCCAAAGCAGCGAGCCAGGCTCTAGTAGCGCAAGCAGCAAGCCACTTGAACTGGCGTGTGCGGCCCTGGGCGCTTCAAACGTCACTTCAAGCGGGACAGGGCGCCCCGGGTAAGACAAAGCCTCTAGAGCTGCTCTGAAGACACTTTGGCTGCCCAGTGAAATGTTGCTAAAGCCAGTACCAAGCTCAGAAAGTTCAATGGTAGTCACGACTGCTCCTCATCGGTTGAATCCGAGCCACTTTCACGCGCGACCGTAAAAAAATCGACCTTGCTGGCATCAGCCCGCGTTTGGCGAGTTGTTTTATTTACAGCCAGTAGCTCTCTAACAGGGGTAAGCAGAGCGTGTTCAATTGCCGAGTGCTCAGAGTTGTCTAGTAACAAGGCGTCGGCGACGGCAGCTAAGTAGGCATGGCGATGCGAGCGTCCAACGATATAGGCGATGCCAACGTGCCGGTGCACGGGCGCGTTGGATAAACGCAAGGCGCAGCGTGTCACGGTCATTTCGCCTAGGTTAAAGCGTTCACCGTTACCGCCAGCACGGGCCTCGACCATCATGAGCCCGGTTTCAGGTCTGCGTAACCAATGCGGAGTTGCTTGAATATGTGTCTGCAGCACCTCTTCAAGCAGGGCCAGTGGCGCGCGCGCCAGTAAAGCCAGCCACTGCGCGCGTGCAGTGTTTGTTGTAGAAAGACGACTGTCAGATGGTTGCAACATTCACTTGTTACTTTAAGGGTACAGATTCGCTTGACGCGCACTGATTAAGTTTATTAAGTGACGTAGCTTAAGCATTCAATATTGTGTTTTCATGACAAAGATGTAAACGTTTTATGACAATAAGTGACTTGGGTACGACGCTAGAGGTGTTAAGGTACACGGCGCAACGGGCACACCGATACGCGGTGTACTTCGCACCCAATGTCGAACAGCAGTGGTGGGAGCAAGGTAGTCGCTGGTTGGGACGGTGTGCGCTCAGTCAGCAAGTGATCCTTCAGCCTACTGTGGCTGGGGTTTCTGCACAGAGGCTTGCAGAGCTAACAGCACACCCAAGACGCTATGGTTTTCATGCCACCTTAAGGGCTCCTTTTGTGTTGGCCGACCAATATCAGCCAAAAGATCTGAGTGACCGCGTCAGTCGCTTGTGTCAAAACTTAAAGCCTTTTGTCTTGCCACGTCTGCAGGTCAAGCTCTTAGATCATTTTCTGGCTCTCGTGCCAGAGCGTGACGCGGCGCAGCTAACGCTGCTCGAAGAGCAATGTGTGACAGAGCTAAACGACTATGCCGCACCTCTTGAGCCAGACGAGCTGCGCAGACGCAGAAGTGCGGGCTTGTCATCGCACGAAGACTCTCTGTTGGTACGTTGGGGCTACCCCTATGTTCTTGATCGCTTTCGATTTCATTGTTCACTGACGGGTTCGCTGGCAACAGCCTCGCCGCGCGAACTGAGGGCCTTGACTGAAGCCGCGCATCAACATTTTGAGCAATTGCCGCCCTGTGTAGTCGAGTCATTGGCAATTTTTGTTGAACCTACGCGTGGTGCCGATTTTGTGCTGCTTGAGCAATGTCGGCTGCTGGGCAGCGAGTGAAACGACAGATCGCTTCCGAGGCGCGGTTGGCCTGTCATAGTCCTGTCACTCAGCAGCCATCAAATTGTCAAACCACTAGAGCATCATGACTAGCCATGAAACCAGCTGAATTTGATGTCCCAGAGCAACGGCCACAGCGTCATCGGGCGATATGGATTTCGGACATCCACCTTGGTACGCCGGGTTGCAAAGCCGAATATTTAT
Source organism: Bordetella parapertussis (assembly GCA_945872285.1). Taxonomy (GTDB): domain Bacteria; phylum Pseudomonadota; class Gammaproteobacteria; order Burkholderiales; family Burkholderiaceae_B; genus Zwartia; species Zwartia parapertussis_D. The sequence continues at coordinate 22,115 of CAMBZR010000034.1, forward strand.
TAGATTTTTTAAAATGGAATGACTCTGATCATTTGTATCTGGTGGGCGATATCATCGACGGCTGGCAACTCAAGAAGGGCTGGTATTGGCGCCAAAGTCATAACGACGTGATTCAGAAGATCCTTCGCAAAGCGCGTAAGGGTACGCACGTAACCTATATTGCCGGCAATCACGACGAAGTCATTAGGCAGTTTTTGGGGATGGCGTTTGGTGACATCAAGATTGTTGACGAAGCGACCCACCAACTTTTAGACGGTCGACGAATTTGGGTCACTCACGGCGACTTGTTTGACGGAATCATCCAGCATGCAAAGTGGCTTGCCTATTTGGGCGACAGTATGTACACGCTCATACTCAAGTTGAACAACTGGTTCAATCACTGTCGGCACAAATTTGGTTTGTCGTATTGGTCGTTGTCGCAGTACCTCAAGCACAAGGTTAAGAACGCAGTCTCGTTCATTACTAAATTCGAGAACATTGTCACTGACGAGGCTAGGCGTCGTGGCTACGATGGCGTCTTGTGCGGCCATATCCATAAAGCAGAGATTCGTGATATTGGTGGTATTTTGTACTGTAACGATGGCGATTGGGTCGAGAGCCTGTCTGCGATTGTTGAGACGTCAGAGGGCGTTTTGAAAGTTGTGCATTGGCCCTATCGAACCAGTGAGACGCTCGACGAACAAGAGGACTTGGTCGTGCCAGCTTAGCGTAAATCGACTGTGGCGCGCTCTGTCTCTGCGTTAGACATCAATTGCGCAAGAATATCGGTTACCTCAAACACAGCGCGATTTTCGATGCCTGAGACAGTGTCTTTATATGCGGGAAGGTTCTCCAAGAGCGTTAGCACGCCCTTTCTGATGGCGCGTAGCGAGGGGATCACAAGACCTACACCTTGCTCGCGTACCCAGTTGGTGTTGTAACGCTCTTGGGGCATTGTCCAAGCATTGCCAAAGGTGATGACAGGCAAGCCCATGTGTACGGCTTCACTTAAACTGCTCGGCCCGGGCTTGCCAATAAAAAAATCGCCCAAGCGCATGTAGTGATTGATTTTTTGAGTGAAGCCGATCACCACATGTCTTGAACTTGGTTTGAGTAAAGAGATTTTTTTGCTCAGCGTCGCGTTCATCCCGCAAAGAAAAATGAGTTGAATGTCAGGTAACGCCTTCGCGATACGTAGCATATCGCTCGAGCCATGGCCCCCGAACATCACGATTCCCGTTGGTTTGTTTGGATCAAGTCCGAGTTCAAGGCACTCTGTTTCGTGATCGATCTCTGGCTGTTCATAAAAGGCAGGCCGTAAGATCATTCCAGAGGTCAGTGAGATTTGTTCGTCAGCGTAACCCGCTGCGCGTGCTTGTTCAGCTGCGCGTGGCGTGCCACAGACAAGATGCTGTGCCTGATTGGGTTCTATCCAAAAATGCGGCGGATAATCCGCCATGTCTGTCAGCACAGTCACAAATGGCACGGTGGGCAAGGCACTCGTGACGCTCTCGTAGAGCGCTTTATTGAAATTTGGGACGAGTGACACAACGTGATCGGGTTTGGTATCAAGCCAATGTTGCGCAAGCTTACGAACCATCGCGCTGTGCCCCATTTTAATCATCGCCTGAAACAGTTTGAGCTCAGTCGAGAGCCCAAGTGTGAGGCCATGGCGCAATCTAAAGTTGTACAGGTCTTCTGGCGCGCAACGCATCACTTTGTTAAAGCTCGCCTTCGGGTCTAACACTTCAAACAGATTCACCAAGCGCACGTTCCAGGGGCGCCGTTCAAATTCAATGGCCTGCTGCAGCGCCAGCGCTGTCGCGCGATGACCGCCGCCCGCATTGAAGTAAATGAAATCAATAGTTTTGTCCATTGCACCGTATGTTCATCCTTTCATATGACAGGGTCATGACAGAGGTCAGCAACTTGGCGCGCTGCTTCGCATTCAGTCAAAGCGATGGGGCTTTGGTTGAAGGTTGGTGACGTTTGAGCTCAAGACGTGCAAGCTCTTGGTAGGTTTCGGCCTCTTCAACAAACTGCGCAAAACTGTAATGCGCATCTGCATATTTAGTCAGAGATTTTCCCGTTTTATTGGGCGCGCTCGTGTCAAGGGTGATTTGCTGTTGGCGCCAATCGAAAAAAATCTTTAAGACAAAATTATTCCAGTCATCTTCAGTTGCATCGAGGGTGTTGCCCGAGCAATAAGCCATCCAACGTTTCTTTATGTTCACCTGAGTCTCCTGGCATCAAATTGTGAGGGATATGCTGCGGCGCGGCATCAAAACCTATCAAGATAGAGTACTTTGTGAATATTCGATTTTTATGACAGAGCCTCTTTTCGCCAAATGGTGCCGTACAAGATGACCATTCGAGATTGAAGTTTTGCAACAACAGATTCATATGCTTGTCACGGTTCTGAGGCAAAATAAAGATCCAATCCGCTGGCGTCACTGCAGCATTGTTTTGTGTTCGACATTATTGAGGGTACTGGCCATGAAAGCTCTGATGAATAAGATATTGCGTGTGGGTCTGTTAGGTCTTGCGTTCGCTTCAAGTGTTGCGATGGCACAGTCTGCGATCTGTTACAACTGCCCGCCTGAGTGGGCTGACTGGGGTTCGCAACTCAAGGCAATCAAGGCTAAAACCGGAATCACCGTACCTCCTGATAATAAAAATTCTGGCCAGTCTCTGGCGCAACTTGTTGCTGAAAAGGCTAGTCCAGTTGCAGACGTCACATACCTTGGAGTGACCTTTGGTATCCAGGCGGCGGCCGATGGGGTCGTTACGCCCTTCAAGCCTGCGGCCTGGAATGACATTCCAGATGCATTGAAAGACCCCGCCGGTAATTGGTTTACGATTCATTCGGGCACCTTAGGATTGATGGTCAACGTAGATGCCCTGAAAGGTAAGCCTATTCCTCAGTCATGGGCTGACTTGCTTAAGCCTGAGTACAAAGGATTGATTGGCTATCTGGATCCGGCCTCGGCCTTCGTAGGCTATGTTGGCGCGGTGGCGATCAATCAGGCACGCGGTGGTTCGCTTGATAACTTTGGTCCAGCGATTGAGTATTTCACAGCGCTCAAAAAGAATGAGCCAATCGTCCCTAAGCAAACGTCTTATGCTCGCGTGCTGTCGGGCGAAATTGCGATCTTGCTGGATTACGATTTCAATGCCTATCGCGCAAAGTACAAAGACAAGGCGAACGTGGCCTTTGTGATTCCTGCTGAGGGCACCTTGGTGGTGCCTTACGTGATGAGCCTCGTGAACAAAGGCCCAAATGCCGAGAACGGTAAAAAAGTTCTTGATTTTGTGCTGTCTGACGAGGGGCAAGCACTTTGGGCAAACGCTTATCTGCGCCCCGTGAGAGCCTCGGCTGTCCCTGCAGAGGTACAAGCCCGCTTCTTACCCGCAGCAGACTATGCGCGTGCCAAGACTGTCGATTACGGTCAAATGGCGAAAGTGCAAAAGATGTTTTCAGAACGGTATTTGAAAGACGTGCAATAAGTTCGCTTGCCGCTGATACCGTAAGTACGAGGTGGTCACGCTCTCTGCACAACGACTGGCCTGTTTGATGCCAGTCGTTGTGATTTTTTTTGCGTGTTGGTTATTACCCATGGCTTGGCTCGTAGCTTTGCCTGCTCAAAAAGGCTGGGAAACTTACTTTGCTATTTTTACTTACCCTCGCTATTGGTTGAGTCTGTTGAATACCGTTTGGCTGTCGCTGCTAGTCACTGTCTTGACACTTATCCTGGGCGGTGCAGTTGGAATTTTTTTAGCACGTCACAAGTTTGCGGGGCGCGGCATATTACTTTCACTTTTAACCCTGCCCTTGTCTTTTCCTGGAGTGATTATTGGTTTTTTTATGATTCTGTTAGGCGGGCGTCAGGGGTTGATCGCTGATCTGTCTGAAGCCTTGGGGGCAGGGCGCCTGACACTTGCCTACGGCTTCTTGGGCCTCTTTCTGGCGTATTTGTATTTTTCGTTACCGCGTGCAATCGCCACCTATACGGCCGCCGCTGAGAAAATGGATCTGGCACTTGAAGAGGCTGCCAGAACCTTAGGGGCCACACGTTATGCAATCGTGCGCGATGTCTGGCTGCCAGAATTAGCACCAACAACACTCGCTTGCGCCGCAATTGTTTTTGCAACCTCGATGGGTGCCTTTGGTACGGCCTTTACACTGGCGACCAAGTTTGAAGTATTGCCGATCACGATCTATTCTGAGTTTACAAATTACGCTAACTTTGCGTTAGCCGCGTCGCTTTCGATCGCGCTAGGCTTGGTCACCTGGGTGGTGATGTATGTGGCAAGGCGTTACTCAGATTCTGCGACGGTATTAGGGTAAGTGATGGCACAGACACACTCGCCCCATCGATTTCCCGTGACCTTAGCGCTGCTAACGACTCTTGTGACGCTGTTTATGCTCACCCCAATGGTTTTATCCATCACGGCTGGTTTGGTGAACAATTATTCACAAGGTTTGGCCAGTGGGCTGACGACTCGCTGGCTTGAACAAGTGTGGGAAGGCTATGGCGATACGGTGTTGTGGTCGTTGGCAATCGCCAGTTCGTGTGCGCTGATCACCACCATCGTTGGTGTTCCTTGCGCGTACGCCTTGGCCAGAACCCGCTCGCGTTGGGCGCGTTTGTTTGAAGAGCTCTTGATTTTGCCCGTGGCGGTACCTGGCTTGGCGACGGGCTTGGCTCTGATTCTGGTGTACGGTCAGTTTCGTAGTTTTCGGCAAAGCTTTTTATTTATTCTAGTCGGCCACGTCGTGTTCACGTTGCCATTTGTGGTGCGCACGGTTTCGTCAGCTTTCGCAAATCGAGAACTAGTCGCGATTGAAGAGGCGGCGCGTACGTTGGGCGCTGGGTTTTCGCGTCGCTTGTTAGGCGTGTTGATCCCCGCAGTGATGCCAGCCATCATCGCCAGTGCTTTAATGGTTTTTACCTTGTCCGTGGGCGAGTTCAATTTAACCTGGATGTTACACACCCCCTTAACGCGCACCTTGCCGGTTGGCTTGGCCGACAGCTATGCCTCGATGCGTATTGAGGTGGGCTCTGCCTACACGCTCATTTTTTTTATCGTTGTGCTGCCTCTCTTGTGGGGCTTACAAGTGATCGCCAACGAGGTTCAAAAGCGCTATGGAACTTGAACGCACTGCAGTACAAATTAGTCAGTGCGCCAAGACTTATCCTGACGGCACACAAGGCTTATTGCCGTCCTCGCTTGATGTGTATCCTGGCGAGGTCTTGGCGTTGCTCGGGCCCTCTGGTTGCGGTAAAACCACGCTGTTAAGACTCGTCGCTGGCCTTGAACGGGTTGATCAAGGGGGCGTGATACGGTTTGGTGCGCAAGAGGTGACGCATGTGCCCGTTGAACGCCGCCAGATCGGGATGGTGTTTCAGCATTACGCACTTTTTCCACAAATGACCGTTCAGGCCAATATTGGGTATGGGTTGCGAATCAGGGGCACCAGCGCACAGCAACTCAAGCAGACTGTGGGTGAATTGATTGACTTAGTGCAACTCAAGGGGCTAGAGCATAAGCGACCCGCAGAACTGTCTGGTGGGCAACGCCAACGCGTTGCGCTCGCACGTGCCGTGGCGGTGCGTCCAAAAGTTTTATTGCTCGATGAGCCACTCACCGCGTTAGATGCCAAGCTAAAAGTGACGCTACGCGATGAGTTAGCAGACTTGCTGCGCCGTCTTGGCGTGACAACGATTCATGTCACGCATGACCAGCAAGAGGCGTTGGCAATTGCGGATCGCCTAGCGGTGATGCGAAGTGGAAAAATCATCCAAGTGGGGCAGGGCGAGGAACTCTATCGAAATCCTAAACACACATTTGTGGCTGAGTTTCTGGGGCGTATTAATCGCTTGCAGCGGACACCCGAAGATATCGCACACGACACCGTAACATTTGCTCAGACAGCAGTGCCTTGTCCGCATGGTCCTTGGCCTGAACTGTTTGTACGCCCGGAGGATATTCAATTGAAACCGTTAAGCTTGAGTCAACCCGCGGGGCGTATCACTCAGCGGAATTTTTTAGGAGACCGCATTCATTACCGCCTGGAAGTGATGGGCCAGGCGACACTCGCGGCCGAAGCACACCGCGACAGCCCTTACCTCGTCGGCGAGCGCGTCTCGTTTACCATCGCCACCGAACACTTCATGCCTTGTGAGAGCGACGAATGAGCACACTCTTTATTCAGTTGACCGATCTGCATATTCGCGAACCTGGCCGTTTGGCGTATGGTCGCCTCGACACCGCACCTTATTTGCATCGTGCGGTACAGACCATTGAACACTTGCGCCAAAAACCTCAAGCGGTAGTGTTGACTGGTGATTTGACCGATTTTGGACGACCTGCAGAGTACGCACACTTGCGCGATTGCCTTGCACCCTTGAGCGTGCCGTATTACTTGCTACCAGGTAACCATGACGACGCCACACAGATGCGTGCGGCCTTTCCTGAGCACACATACCTAGGCGAGTCGGGCTTTGTGCAATACACCGTGCAACTCGGGCCGGTGCGCCTGATTACATTGGACACCACTGTTGCCAAACAAAGTCACGGAGCCCTCTGTGCGAAACGTTTGGCTTGGCTCGAAGACACACTGAACGACTCAAAAGATATGCCAGTCGTGATTGCGATGCATCATCCACCGTTCAAGACCTTAATTGGTCATATGGATCAGATTGGTTTATTGCAGGGTGCGGCAGAACTTGAAACACTTGTTGCAAAGTATTCAAACATCGAACGCGTCATTTGCGGTCATTTGCACCGCGCGATCGACGTACGGTTCGGCGCAACAATCGCGTCAACGTCTCCTGCGCCCGCCCATCAAGTTGCCTTAGATCTCGACCCTGAAGCCGCTTCACAATGGATACTCGAGCCCGGTAGCGTCAAGGTCTACGCTTGGGACCCCGAGCGTGGCGTCGTCAGCCACCAAATGCCCTGCGGCACCTTCGAAGGGCCTTACCCCTTTCATGACGGCGGCAAACTCATCGATTGAACATCGGTATGACCTGTGAGTGCTCGTTACGGGGCAGTGCCGCAGAGTGCCTGGGTGGGCTGTCTTGTCTTGCCGAGGTTTGCGCAGGCTGGACGGATGAAGGCGACCCTTGTCTGAGCGAAGCGAGTTTGGGTCGCCGCCGTCCAGACAAGCACGCCGAGGGCAGTCCGCAAAGCGGACCAAGACAATCTGCCCACCCAGGCACTCTGCGGCACTGTCCCGTAACCCTCGAAGACAACAGCCTAAAACAAAAGCTTAGAACGACAGCGTCTGCCCTTCAGTCATCGGAACAATCTTGACCGAGCTACCCTTCATCGCAGCCTGAAACTCAGCCAGCGTGCCGGGAGTCAGAGGATTTGAGTTGTAATGCATCGGGATCACCATCTTGGGCTTGATCCAAGTTTTCAACGCAAACGCAGCGTCCTCAGGATCCATCGTGAAGTTGCCACCGATTGGAATTAACACCAGATCAGGCTTGTAGTGCTCAGCGATGAACTGCATATCACCAAACAAGCCCGTATCACCCATGTGCCAAATCTTGAAGCCGTTTTCGAGTTCAATGATGTAACCCATTGCTTCACCAGCGGGGTGCGATTCATTCTTGCTCGTGAGTGGATTGTTCCAGACAATTAAAGAAGAATGCTCAGCTTTAACCGCAGTCACCTTGATGCCAGGCGACGGTTTGACGTTACCCGTCTTATTAAAACGGTGACCCAAGTCTGCAGGAATCATGCCAAGCGTAATGAGTGGCGTCACCATATCAGCGGGGCCATACAATTTGGTCTTATTCAAAATCGCCAGCGCTGGAGCGTCACCTAAATGATCAACGTGCGCGTGCGTGACCAGCAAGATATCAATCTTGCCTAACGCCGATAGATCAGCTTTGTAGTTAGCTGGCGCTTTAGGGCCCCCTTTAATCCAAGGGTCAACCACAATCAGTTTGCCGCCTGGGGACACGATGCGAAAGCCAGCTTGCCCCAGCCATTGCATTTCGACTTTTGAAGCTGCGGCTGTTGTCGTTGTGGGTGCAGCAGTTTGTGCAATCGCAAGCGAGCTAGTTAAGAGTGACAAGGTCGTCGCGGCGATGGCACAGGAAATCTTAAATTTTTTTTGGATCTTCATAGAGTACTCTTTTTAAAGTGAGAGGGAACGAGCTTGTATACGTGCAAGCACATCTGCACTTAACACATGCCTGCGAATCTTGCCTGTTGGAGTAAACGGTAGTTCATCATAAAATTCGAGCATCTCGGGCAGCTTATAGTCAGCGACCTGGCCCTTGAGCGAAGCAATGACTTCAGCCAAAGTTAATTGTGCACCGGGTTTTAATACAATGCAAAGACAATTTTTTTCGCCCAGACGTTGGTCGTTCACCCCCACGATCGCAGCATGTAACACCGCGGGCAGGGCGTAAAGAAATTCTTCAATTTCACGCGGAAAATACTTTTTACCCCCGCGGTTAATCATTTCTTTGCGACGTCCGACAATCATGATGTTGCCGGCCGGATCGACATATTTACCAAGGTCGCCGGTTCTGAACCAGTCATCCTCGGTAAAGAGTTCTTTATTGGCGGTGGGGTTATTGAAATAGCCCAAATGTACCGATGGCCCAAAAGCCGCAATTTCGCCTTCGGCACCGTACGGCACATCGTTGCCGGCTTCGTCGATGAGGCGAAGTTCCATCTGCCCAACGATGCGACCAATCGTACCGTTCACTTTTTCGGGGTCGTCTTCAAAGCGAGTGAAGGTGTGAAAGCCAGTCTCGAGCATGCCATACAGTTCAAGCAAGTGACCCTTCATATGCGTTTGATAGTCACGAATCGTTTCGATCGCTGCCGAGGCACCACCCGTAATCACCACACGTAAAGACGAGCAATCATATTTTTTAAAATCAGGCACATTCATGATTGCCAATAATGAAGCGGGTGCTGTCGGAATAAAGCTAGCTCGATGCTGCTCGATCAAGGCGAGCGCCCGTTCGGCCTGAAAGCGTTCCATCAAGACTGCCCGCGCACCGCTCATGACCGTTTGCAGCAAACTTAAGTAGCCCCAGTTCAAACCCACGGGTAACCAGATCAGTAGCACGTCATCGGCTGTGACGTGCATTTCGGTATTGAGGACTTCAGCGGCGTACAAAGTGCTGTTAAAGCTATGCATCACGCCCTTGGGATCGCCGGTTGTGCCAGAGGTAAAGGCCATGCGCATCACCGCGTCGGGGCTCATGTGTACGCGGTCAGTCGCACTTAAGGGCGAAAAAGCGGCCAGACCTTGCTCAAGCGAATGAACATTTGCCACCGAAGTTGGCCCCGAAACGATCACAGTTGTTAAGCCCGGCAAGCTTGGACGCAAGTCGTCAATCATGGCCGCGTAGTCAAAGCCTTTAAAGTTTGACGCGCATACAAACGCTTTGCTCTTTGAAAAACGCAAAATGTATTCGACTTCGCGACGTCTAAAATCGGGGCTGATTTTATTGGCGATGGCGCCAAGCAGTTCGAGCGAAAAAAACACAATCGGAAACTCAACACGATTTGGAAACTGCAGCGTGACGACATCACCTGCGCCGATCCCGATGCTTTTAAAAAATGCGGCGCAGCGCTCGACCTGCTCTTTGAGTTGACCGTAGGTCAGGCTTCGCGTTTCGTCGCTAAAGACTATGCGCTCTGGGTGCTCTGCGGCGCGTTGCACGATGAAATCATAAAACGTGACGTCGTGCCAACCCTTGCTGGCGATATAGCGCTCGCGCAAGGCGGGGGTGAGCCGCGTTTGATATTGTGGCGTGGTGTACAAGGCCGGCTGCGCGCTGATTGAACGTTTGAAATCAGCCATTTTTTTAGCGTAGTGCGCGTAACAGACCGCCATCGACCGGAATCGTGCAGCCAGTGATGTATGAGCCCGCCGGCGAAACCAACAAAGCCACGAGGTTTGCAATATCGGCCGTTGAACCAATGCGACCCAGCGGAATCTCTGTGATGAGCTTCGCGCGCACGGCCTCAGGGCTTTCAGTGCCAGACGCAAAAACTTTTTGTAGACGATCGGTATCGATGTAGCCCGGGCAGATGGTGTTGACGTTGATCCCGTATCGCGCGATTTCTAGTGATAAGGTCTTTGCATAGCCGATTAAGCCTGCCCACGTAGCAACCGAAAGTGCAAAACCTGCGATGGGCTGAATTGCCGAAATCGCCGAGATATTTAAAATACTGCCACCGCCCGCTGCTGTTAAGTGCGGCAGGGCCGAGCGCACCATCCGAATCACACTAAATAGGTTTTGTTCAATCGCTTTTTGCCAGGCGACGTCGTCAAACGAGTCGATCGCGCCGAGCGGTGGCGCGCCATCGTTGTTGACTAAAATGTCTAGTCTGCCAAACGCATCGATGGCGGCCTTCACGATGCGCGCGCTATCGTCCTTGTCGCGAATATCAGCAGCTACCGGCAACACCCGAGCGTCGTACTTGCGCACGAGCTCTGCCGCTGCTTGCTCGAGCTTGGGCAGTCGGCGCGCGAAGATCACCAGATCTGCGCCTTCGTGCGCCAGCTGGTTGGCGATGCCCAAACCAATCCCCATACTCGCGCCGCCTACGATCGCGACCTTACCCTTTAGTCCTAAATCCATTAGCGTTGTTCTCCGGCTAAAAAGGCTTCAGCATTTTTATAAAATACTTTATCTAACACTGCTTCTGAATAGCCTTCGGCTTTCCACTCAGTGGTGAGTCTTTCGTATTTGTATAAAGGGTAATCGCCGCCAAACATGATGCGATCTTGCAGGCGACGCGCAATGTCGTGTTTGAGATCGGGCGTAAAGTACTTGGGCGACCACCCGTGTAATTCATACCAAATATTGCGCTTGTGCATCAGCACGGCAATGGTTTCAGCTTGCCACGGCCAGCCAGGTCGTGCCGCGACGATCTTCAGTAAGGGATTTTTGGCGGCAACCCAGTCAAGATGACGGGGATGACAACTGTCAAGCAAGATGCCGTTGCCCCCGGGCAGGCCAGCTCCAAGCCCAGTAGTGCCCACAAAAATCAACACCGGTATTTGAGCTTCAATACAAAGCTTGTAAGAGGGTTCGTACAACGAGTCGCTCGCTGGCACAGAACCCGAACCATTCACGGCCAGACCGACAAAGCCTGCTCGCGCATCTATGCAGCGGCGCAGTTCTTTTAGGCCGTCTACGCCGTGTAAGGCGG
>CAMBZR010000035.1 GCA_945872285.1 Bordetella parapertussis
AGTCATATCTCAATGATAACGTCTAACGCGCTTTTTGCAGCGCCAGACTGGCACTCAAAATCGTAAGAATCATCACGGTTGCGCCCACGAGTGTGCGAAGAGACGGCGTTTGGCTAAAAAACCACCAGGCAAAAGCGATCGCGTAAATCGGTTCTAAAGCGACAACCAGGCCCGCCGTACGGGCGGGCAACTGGCGCAAGCTTGACACAAATAAGAGATGGGCTAAACCAGTGCAGAGCACGCCCAACACAGCCACCCACAGCCAGTTCACAACGCTGATCGTCGCCAGCGACCCCACCACCCAAGGTGAGAGCACAAGCAGCACAATAGCGTTTTGCAGACCCGCGACGGCAAAGGCATTTACACCGGACAAATAACGCCGATTCAACACGGCCAGCACCCCGAAGCTTGCCCCCGACAACAGACCCCAAAGCAAGCCCTCGGTACCCAAATCAGCAAGGTCAAACGAGGGGGTGATGAGTAGCAACCCTAGGCTCACGAGCCCTAAGCGCACCCACTCGGCCCGCGTGACGATCTCGCGAAACAGCCCCCATTCGATCAAGGTAATAAAAGCGGGAAAGCTCGCGAAACCAAGTGTTGCGATCGCAATACCTCCCACTTTGACTGAAATAAAAAATGTCACCCAGTGCACGGCCAGCAGCACGCCTGAACCCAGTAAGACCCACCAACGGCCATGTCGCCACAACAGGCTGAGGGGCTGCGCCAGCAAGACGCGACCAAGCAAAGCAAGCGCAAGCACTGCGAAACCCGCACGGCCCCAAGTAATAAAAGTCGGGTCCGCGGTAATGAGTTCACCCAAAATGCCAGTTGCACCGAATAGCACTGCAACCAGATGCACCGAAAATAACGATCGAGCGCGACTCAAGTGGTGGGCCAACCCAGCGGGGCCGCCCAGCCTGTGTAGGTTTTAGCCAAAGGGGTGGCATAGTCACCGACCTTGCTTGTTCTTAAGCCTAAGCTGACGAGTGCTTCGGCGAATTTAACCGCCACCGCGACACCATCGAGCACAGGTACGCCCAACCGTTGGGTCAAGGTTTGACACAGGGCCGTCATCCCTGCGCACCCGAGCACAATCGCTGCACTGCGATCGCGGCTGAGCGCCTCGCGCGCCACTTGCTCGATCTGGCTCACCAGCGCTTGGCCTCCGTCCTCGAGGTCAAGTACCGCAATATCGGTGCCGTGCACGCCCCGGCATTGCTGCTCAAAGCCATAACGCTGCACGAGTCGCTCGGCAATAATGCAAGTACGTGTCATAGTTGTAACAACTGAAAACCCGGTAGCAACCATGCTGGCGGCATGAAAAGCGGCCTCAGCGATGCCCAAAACGGGTGCCTGCGTTGCTTCGCGAGCGGCTTCCAACCCAGGATCTCCAAAACACGCAATCACCACCGCATCGGGGCGCTGGGGCGCTGCCAGACGCACTTGCTCAGCAACACCCGCTGCGGCAAAGGCTTCGTCGTAGTGTCCTTCAATGGAAAGTGGTCCAAAACTGGGTTGAACCGCAAGGATTTCTGTGCCTGCACTTGCAACAGCCCGTGCCCCCTTGGCGATGCCAGCAGTCATGCTTTTGGACGTATTCGGGTTAATCAGTAGTAGTTTCATTTTGAAAGGTCAGTTAAATTTGCTTACAAGTGCAAGCAAAGTGTTGCACCAAAAAGGACAAAAATGTCTCAAACTTCATATTTATGCACCAAAGCGTAGCGCAAGGTAAAAATTTATGCCCCTAAAAAGGAGATCTACAACTCCATTACGCCCGTCAAAAGGCTGGGGGCTTCAGCAAACGCTATCAAGCGCCTAGACAGAAAGTCATTCTTCTGTCGTGGCACAGTAATTGCTATAAATCATACAACGAGTGCCTGGCCCGGTTGTGCAAAGTCTCGTTTTGCTGTTGCAGTCTTTCATTTGATCCCTTCACTCGACATTCGCTCTGCCTAGACCATTATTCGGAGAATTCATGAAACAGTCTTTTTCTTTCGCGCGCTTGGGTTTGTCCCCACTTCGCTTGTCTTTGTTGGCCAGTGTTCTTGCGGTCGCTTTCGCACAACCTGCACTCGCACAAAACAAAACACTAACAATCGCCATGACTGCGGCCGATGTGCCCAGAACGCTTGGGCAGCCCGATCAAGGTTTTGAAGGTAATCGTTTTACCGGCATCCCGATGTACGACTCGTTGACGCAGTGGGATCTGAGCAAGGCCGACGCCGCCAGCACGGTCATCCCAGGCGTTGCGCTTTCGTGGGCCGTAGATGCGAATGACAAAACAAAGTGGGTGTTCAAATTACGCCCAGGTGTCAAGTTTCACGATGGCTCTGCCTTCACCGCCGACGCCGTTGTTTGGAATGTTCAAAAAGTTTTAGACAAGGCAGCACCTCATTTTGATGCCAGCCAGGTCGGTGCGACAGCCTCGCGCATGCCAACGTTGCGCAGCGCCAAAAAAATCGATGACATGACCGTTGAGTTAACCACGAGCGAGCCCGATTCGTTCTTGCCAATTAATTTAACGAATCTCTTTATGGCTTCGCCCGCTAAATGGAACGAAAAACTTAAGGCGGTGCCCGCCACAGTGGCCGACCCAGCCGAGCGCTCAAAACAGGCCTGGACAGCCTTTGCTGCCGATGCCTCGGGCAGCGGCCCGTTTAAGATGACTCGCTTTGTTCCTCGTGAACGGCTCGAACTTGCCGCAAATAAAGACTATTGGGATCCCAAACGCGTACCAAAGATTGATCGGGTCGTGATGATTCCAATGCCCGAGGCAAACGCGCGTACCGCAGCCCTGTTATCGGGCCAAGTTGATTGGATTGAAGCCCCCGCTCCAGACGCGATGCCACAAATCAAACAGCGTGGCTTTACGATCTATAGCAACGCGCAACCTCACGTTTGGCCCTGGCAATTATCGTTTGCCGACGGTTCGCCTTGGTTAGACAAGCGGGTACGTCAAGCCGCCAATTTATGTGTCGATCGGGCGGGTCTCAAGAGCCTGCTAGGCGGCATGATGGAGATCCCAAAAGGGACCTTTCCTCCAGGCCATCCATGGTGGGGTAATCCGACCTTTGAGATCAAGTACGACCCAGCCGCCGCCAAAAAGCTCATGACAGAGGCAGGCTACTCGACGGCCAAGCCGATGAAAACTAAAGTACAAATCTCGGCTTCTGGCTCGGGTCAGATGCAGCCCCTGCCGATGAACGAGTTCGTACAACAGTCACTCAAGCAATGCTTCTTTGACGTTCAGTTTGACGTCATTGAGTGGAACACCATGTTCAACAGCTGGCGCTTAGGTGCAAAAGACCCCGCCGCAAACGGCGCAACGGCCACCAACGTCAGCTTCTCGGCAATGGATCCGTTTTTTGCGATGGTTCGGTTCTCGAGCACCAAAGCGTTTCCTCCGGTGTCAAACAACTGGGGATACTTTGGCAGCCCCGAGCTTGACACACTCGTGTCAAACGCCCGTACAAACTTTGAAGAAAAAGGCCGTGACGAAGCGCTGGCAAAACTACATGCCAAAATCGTCGACGAAGCGGCCTTCGTCTGGATCGCACACGATGTGGGTCCACGAGCCATGAGTCCTAAAGTCAAAAATGTCGTTCAGCCGAAGAGCTGGTTTATTGACATTGCTACAATGACCAAGGACTAAGCGACCGAAGTCTTGCGGCGGCACTTTCATTTTGGTGCCGCCGTATTCATTTTTGATGGCAATCTCACACTCAAGCGCTCGTTCCGCACGTAGCGCTTAAGGCTGCTTGACTGATCGTTTTAAAGGCTGTTTTGTATGCTGAGTTTTATCTTTCAACGCGTTTTATACACGCTGCCCATCATGTTTGGCGTGGCGCTTGTTTGTTTTGGTCTGGTGCACTTAGCGCCCGGCGATCCACTGGTGTCGATCATGCCTCCCGATGCCTCGCAAGAATTACAAAAACAGTTGATGGAGATCTATGGTTTTAATAAATCGTACCCAGAACAATTTTTTCGGTGGGGCTGGCGCGCACTACAAGGTGACTTAGGCACTTCGATTGCAAGCGGTCGCCCTGTGACGTCAGAGGTCTTGCGAGCCGTCAGCAACACCTTCCGACTAGCGATCGTGGCGACCATGATCGGTTTTATATTTGGCTGTCTGTTTGGTTTTGTCGCCGGTTACTTTCAAAACTCTTGGGTAGATAAGGCTGCGTCGCTGACCTCGGTACTGGGTGTCAGCGTGCCCCACTACTGGCTTGGTATGGTGCTTGTGATTATATTTAGTTCAATTCTGATGTGGCTACCGCCCAACGGAGCCGGGCCCGGCGGCTCGTCTGACTGGCAATGGAACTGGGAACATATTAAACACTTGGTTTTACCCGCGGTCACGATGAGCGTCATCCCGATGGGAATTATTTCGCGCACAATACGTGCGTTGGTCGCTGAGATTCTTGCGCAAGAATTTATTGTGGGCCTCAAAGCAAAAGGGCTCAAAAATGTTGGTATTTTTTTTCACGTTGTCAAAAACGCTGCGCCTACGGCCTTGGCAGTCATGGGTTTACAACTCGGCTATTTGTTAGGCGGCTCGATTCTAATCGAAACCGTTTTTTCTTGGCCTGGAACAGGTTTTTTGTTGAACTCTGCCATTTTTCAAAGAGATCTTCCCTTGCTGCAAGGAACCATCCTCGTTCTCGCCACTTTTTTTGTGATCCTCAACATGCTCGTCGATATTGTTCAGACCACGCTTGACCCACGAATCGCGCGAGGCTGAATCCGATGCTAAATATCACTGTCGACACAAAAAAAATTCCGTCCCTTGACACCGAGCGCTCGGTGGGCTATTGGCAAAATGTATTTTCACGCTTGGTGCGCGATAAGGTCGCGATGTTCGCAGCGCTAGTCATTACTTGCTTGCTCATCATGGCAATTTTTGGTCAGCTCATCACCCCTGCCGACCCGTACGCAGCTTCGATTATGAAGCGCCTTAAACCGATCGGCTTCGAAGGCTATCCTTTGGGGACTGATGAGTTGGGTCGTGACATGCTGTCACGCCTGATGGTGGGGGCCAGACTGTCGCTGTTTATGGGGATTACACCCGTTTTGCTTGCGTTTGCGATCGGGTCAAGTATCGGTATCGTTGCAGGGTATGCCGGTGGCAAACTCAATTCGATCATGATGCGCACCATTGACGTGTTTTATGCGTTTCCGTCTGTCTTGTTGGCGATTGCGCTGTCGGGGGTATTGGGAACCGGTATCACCAACTCACTAATTTCGCTCACGATCGTGTTTATTCCACCCATCGCGCGAGTCGCTGAAAGCGTCACCACACAGATTCGTAGCCGTGATTTTGTCGAAGCCGCGCGCGCGTCCGGCGCTAACGCGTTTACCATCGTTCGGGTTCATGTCTTGGGTAACGTGCTCAGCCCGATCTTCGTCTATTCAACAAGCCTGATTGCTGTCTCGATGATTCTGGCCTCAGGCTTAAGCTTTCTGGGCCTTGGAGTCAAGCCACCAGAGCCCGAGTGGGGCCTGATGCTTAACACCTTACGTACCGCCATTTATGTACAACCCTGGATCGCGGCTTTGCCGGGCATCATGATCTTCATCACCTCAATCGCCTTCAACCTGCTGTCTGATGGGTTGCGCTCAGCCATGGAGATCAAAAACTAATGAATACGCCTCTCACACACGTTGCTGATGTAGGGGGCACTGCGCAACCCTTGTTGATGGTCAAAAATTTGATCAAACACTTTGCTCTCAAGAAAGATATCTTAGGCAAAGGTGGTGGTGTGGTGCGCGCAGTAGACGGCATTGACTTCATGGTACGTAAGGGTGAGACCCTGGGGGTCGTCGGGGAGTCAGGCTGCGGCAAGTCGACCACCGCGCGTCTGCTGATGAATCTGATCACTGCAGATCACGGCGATATTATTTTTGACGGGCAGTCTGTCGGCAGCCGAGACTTAAGTCTCAAAGAGTTCAGGCGTCAGGCCCAGATGGTCTTCCAAGACAGTTACGCTTCGCTCAACCCGAGGTTAACCATTGAGGATTCGATTGCCTTTTCACCTCAAGTGCATGGTGTGAGTAAAGCCGACTCTATCGCGCGCGCACGTGACTTATTGCAGCGTGTCGGCCTAGACCCAAAACGTTTTGCCGAGCGCTATCCTCATGAGCTTTCTGGCGGGCAACGACAACGTGTGAACATTGCGCGGGCACTTGCCCTGCAGTCGCGCCTGATCATTTTGGACGAGGCGGTGTCGGCGCTTGACAAATCCGTTGAAGCGCAGGTCTTGAATCTTTTACTCGACCTAAAAGACGAATTTAAATTGACCTATGTGTTCATCAGTCATGACCTAAACGTTGTGCGGTATATCTCAGATCGCGTCATGGTGATGTACCTGGGCCAAGTTGTCGAAATTGGCGAGTGCGAAACACTCTTTAATTCGCCACGCCACCCCTACACGCGCGCCCTGCTTTCTTCAGTACCCTCAATGGACCCAGAGCGGCGAACCGAAACGCCACCGCTCGCGGGCGACCCGCCCAATCCAATCAATCCGCCTTCGGGTTGCCGTTTTCACACGCGCTGCTCTGAAGCCCAACCGGTCTGCTCAAAGAAAATGCCACCGTTAGTTTCAAGTCGAGATGGGCAAGGCGTCGCCTGCTGGATTCATGTTGAAAACAGCGGTCATACGCAAGCCACTTTAGCGAGCGTTCCAACAGTATGAATCCCGCAACCGAAGCAGTCGAAACAACAGAAGCTCCTTTTGTTGATATTCGCGACCTCACTGTCACTTTTACCGGGGGAAAAACTCCCGTCAAGGCCGTAAATGGCGTAACCCTCGCCGTTAAGCGCGGCGAAGTCGTCGCCCTCATTGGTGAATCGGGTTCTGGCAAAAGCGTCACCTTGCGCTCGATTTTGCGCCTGCACAACCCAGCCCGCTCAAAACTCGAGGGACAGATTTTAATTGGGGGACAGGATGTCGTGCAACTATCGAGCAGCGCATTGTCGAGCTTTAGAGGCAAAGTCGCATCGATGATTTTTCAAGAACCCTTGCTTGCCCTTGACCCGGTCTATACCGTTGGCGCTCAAATCACTGAAGCGATTTTGCGTCACGAAAACATCAGCCAAAGCGAGGCGCGCGCGCGTGCGCTGTCGTTATTCGAACGTGTGCGCATCCCCAGCCCCGAGCGACGTCTAGACGCGTATCCTCACGAAATGTCGGGTGGCATGCGTCAGCGCGCCATGATTTCGTTAGCGCTTGCAAGCGAACCGCAATTGCTACTGGCAGACGAACCCACCACGGCACTCGACGCAACGGTACAGATTCAAATTCTCTTGCTGTTGCGTGAACTACAACGCGAATTGGGCTTGTCTGTCATTTTTGTGACCCATGACATCGGGGCTGCCGTTGAAGTGGCAGACCGTATCGCCGTGATGTATGCGGGCAGAATTGTCGAACAAGGCACGACTCGAACCATCATGCGTTCGCCGCGCCACCCCTACACGCGCGCTTTACTCAAAAGTCTGGCGCACGGCGCCGTTAAGAAAGGCACACGCTTAGAGACCATTTCAGGCTCGCCACCCGACTTGACCAAGCTGCCGCCTGGGTGCGCCTTTGCAGAGCGATGCAGCTTGGCACTTGAAGCCTGCAAACAGACCGTGCCTGAGTTGGTCTGGCTGACACCTGACCACAGCGCGCGTTGCCTGCGCACCGAACAAACCGCGGTACCTCTTTAACCCGCTGCGACTCACTGCAAGGTGCGTTCAAAGACGAACTTACCATCGCGCCAGTCAACGGGCACCACATCTTTGGGGCCAAACTTACCTTGAAGAATAAGTTTGGAAATTGGATTTTCAAGGTTCTGCTGAATCGCGCGCTTCAGGGGCCGGGCGCCGAACACGGGATCAAACCCACCGCGGGCAAGTTCTGCCAACGCAGCGCTTGACACCTCAAGTACCATCTCTTGTTGAAGCATTCTTGAGGCCAAGCGTTGAAGCTGAATCTCGGCAATCTTCTCAATATGCTGACTTTGAAGCGCATGAAACACGACTATCTCGTCGATACGATTCAAAAACTCAGGGCGAAAATGCTGTTTGACCTCTTCCCAAACCATTTCTTTGATCATTTCATAAGGCTTGCCCACCATCGCCTGAATATGGTGCGAGCCTAAGTTTGAGGTCATCACGATGACGGTGTTTCTGAAGTCGACGGTGCGCCCCTGGCCGTCAGTCAGCCGGCCATCATCAAGCACCTGCAGCAAAATATTAAAAACATCAGGGTGCGCTTTTTCGACTTCGTCGAACAGAATCACGCTATAGGGTTTGCGCCGAACGGCCTCCGTTAAAGAGCCGCCCTCTTCATAGCCGACATAGCCCGGAGGCGCGCCGATTAAACGCGCGACCGAGTGTTTTTCCATGAACTCGCTCATGTCGATACGAATTAAATGATCATCAGAGTCAAACAAAAAATCTGCCAGCGCGCGCGTGAGTTCTGTTTTACCCACGCCGGTCGGTCCTAAAAACAAGAATGAACCGTAGGGCCGAGCCGGATCAGATAAGCCAGCGCGCGAGCGTCGAATCGCGTCGGCCACTAGCCCCACAGCCTCGTCCTGACCCACCACCCGTTGATGCAGACGGTCTTCCATTTTGAGTAATTTGTCGCGCTCGCCCGTCATCATTTTTGACACAGGGATACCGGTGGCACGAGACACGACCTCGGCGATCTCTTCTGCGCCTACTTGCGTGCGCAGCAAGCGCGGACGCTCGGCGGTACCGGGCTTGGCACCCGCTAACTCGGCGGCTTTGAGGCGTGACTCAAGCTCGGGCAAACTGCCATACTGTATTTCAGCGAGCTTATCAAACTGCCCTTTGCGTTGCAGCTCAACCATCTTGGCACGCGCGTGCTCGATTTCTTCTTTAATCGATTGCGTACCCTGAACCGCCGCCTTTTCACTTTTCCAGATCACTTCAAAGTCGTTGTACTCGCGCTGCAGTTTTTCAAGCTCTTCTTCGATCATTTGAAAACGTCGAATCGAGCCCTCATCCGTTTCTTTTTTAACCGCTTCGCGCTCAATTTTTAATTGAATAATGCGGCGATCAAGGCGATCCATGACCTCTGGCTTTGAGTCGATCTCCATACGAATGCGCGCAGCCGCCTCATCGATTAAATCGATGGCTTTATCTGGCAAAAAGCGATCGGTAATGTAGCGATTTGACAGTTCAGCAGCAGCGACAATGGCTGGGTCAGTGATTTCGACGCCATGGTGCATTTCGTAGCGCTCTTGCAAGCCGCGCAGAATCGCAATGGTTGATTCGACGTTGGGCTCTGCGACAAGCACTTTTTGAAAGCGCCGTTCAAGCGCTGCATCTTTTTCTATGTACTTACGATATTCGTCAAGAGTCGTCGCGCCAATGCAATGCAATTCACCACGTGCCAACGCGGGCTTGAGCATATTGCCCGCATCCATCGCACCCTCTGCCTTACCTGCGCCGACCATTGTATGGATCTCATCGATGAACACAATATTATTGCCATCGTCTTGCGATAATTCTTTAAGAACTGCTTTTAAACGTTCTTCAAACTCACCGCGAAACTTCGCGCCTGCGAGCAAACTGGCTAGATCAAGCAAGAGCACGCGTTTACCACGCAAAGACTCAGGCACCTCGTCATTGATGATTCGTTGAGCCAAGCCCTCTACGATTGCCGTTTTGCCCACACCTGGCTCACCGATCAGTACGGGATTATTTTTTGTACGGCGCTGCAAAATCTGAATGGCACGTCGAATCTCGTCATCGCGACCAATGACGGGATCGAGTTTGCCTAGGCGTGCCCGTTCAGTGAGATCCATGGTGTACTTAGACAGCGCCTCGCGATTGGCTTCGCCGTCTTGATCTTTGACCGACTCGCCGCCACGCACTGCATCAATCGCAGCCTCGAGCGATTTGCGTTGTAAGCCAGCCTCTTTGAGTGCCCGGCCGACCCCCCCCTTGTCGTCGGCAAGTGCCAGCAAAAATAATTCGCTTGGAATATAGGTGTCGCCGCGCTTTGCAGCCTCTTTGTCGGTACGCGCAAAAACAGAAAGCAGATCGCGACTAGCTTGAATATTGTCGTCGCCACCCGTCACTTTGGGCAGATCCTTGAGCTGCGTCTGCAGCGCAGTCTGCAACCGATTGACAGCCACGCCCGCGCGCGCCAGAAGGCTTGCGGCACCGCTCTCACTATCCGCTAATAAGGCCCAGAGGACATGCGCGGGTTCAATATACGGGTGCTCACTACGCGAGGCTACGCTCTGCGCATCGGCCAGTGCCTGCTGAAACTTAGTCGTCAACTTATCGAAGCGCATGATCATTCTCCTGAAAACTTCGGCCAGAGGCCAGAAAGCCATGACTGTTAAATGTGGCTATCTTGCTGTTTTTCAATAGGTGACACACAAATACTTTAAGGACCGCGGCTTGCAGCGAACCAGCGCACAGGACGGATTGCGCTTTCCTTTCGTTTGATAAGCGCATATTTTCTGACTGCACGTTTGGTCAGTACACGTCTGGTCAGTACACGTTGAATCGGCGCACGTGTTTTGAACGTGCAGCTCAGGCGTGCGACTCAGGCGCTCGGCTCAAGCCAAGCAGGGCCCTCAAGCCTGCGACTCAAAAAATAATTCTGTGCGCACATAATCAAGCGCCGAGGTTTTGGCGAGCAGCACCTGTTGGCCTAACACTCCAGACCAGTAACCCGCACCACCACCCGCTCGGGCCCATTCGTTTAAGCGACGCGTGTAAAGTTGCAAATCAAATTCGTGCGTCACTCCAATCGCGCCGTGCACAGCGTGGGCTACCGCAACCACGCGCGCGACCGCTTGGCTCGTTTGCGCCTTGGCTAACGCCGACAAGGCAGGCACAGGCTGCCACGTTAGGCTGCGACAGGCCATTTCAGCGGCCATGCGTGCGCCAAAGACCTGCTCAGCCACTTCGCTGATTTGCTGCTGCAAAGCCTGAAACCGACCAATTGGCTTGCCAAACTGCTCGCGTTGATTGGCCCAAGCTAACGTCATTTCAAAAACACGATCGGCGGCACCCGCAATCAGCACTGCGAGCGAAAGTGCCAAGAGTTCGCGAAACTGAGGGCTTTGAAATTGCCCCACAAGCGACGCCCCCGCGACCTCGGCAGACCAAACGAGATCGGCCTCCAGCGACCCGTAGCCTCCTGAAGGTGTACTGTGCGCCTGCTCGACAGGCAGCAACCAAACATCGGGCCCGCTTTGCGCCAATACCCAGTTTGCTGTGCGACCAAATGCGACATCGCAGGCCTTCAAGCCTTTGTCCGTGCGAGCCACCTGAAAAGGTGCGAACGTGATCGTGCCGTCGGGCAATCCGCGCTCGCGGGCCTGGCCGCTCAAGCTGGACTCTAGCCGCGCGCGGTGCAGCCAGGCGCGAGCAAATAGTGTTTGCGCATATGGCAAAGGTAGCGCGTGTCGGCCCATCGAAAACAGCATTGGCCAGACTTCAGTCAGCGACAAGCCTGCGCCTTCGGCGGTTTCGGGCAAGAGCGCATCGGCGAACCCCACCGAACTTAAAGACGCCCAAAGGCTTTGCGTCGCGGCTCCTTGTTCGATCTGACGTATCACCACAGGCGTACAAACTTCGCCAAACAAACGCTCTGCTGAATCATAAAAATCGTTTTGCATCAAGATCACCTCAACCCTAAGCCGCGCGCGATAATGCCACGCAAAATCTCGCGCGTACCACCTCGCAGAGAGAAAGTTGCCCCCATTTGTTCAAGATAACCGAGCGTCTGCAAAAGATCGGGCGATGCGACAAAGTCTGGATGGCTGCCTAACCAGTCTGCAATGTTTCGGATCAGCTTCTGTTCAAAGTCGGTCCCAAAATCTTTCACGACCGAGGCATCAATTGCGGGGCTCTCACCCGCCACCAACTTTTGCGTCACTGCCAAAGAGAGTGCGCGCAGGGTTGCCATTTCAGCGACCAGTGCACCAACCAAAGCGCTTGTCTGAGCGTCGTTACACTGTTGCGCACGCAACGCCTCAAGCCAGCAATCTAATAAAGCGATACTCGAATAAATGCGCTCTGGGCCGCTACGTTCAAAGGCAAGTTCGGCATTGACTTGATCCCACCCCTGGCCTTCCGTACCGACTAAGGCTTCAGCGCCAAGCTGGACATTATCAAAAAAGACTTCTGAAAAATGAGCATCGCCCGCCATATCTTTAATCGGACGCACTGTGACGCCGGGCAGAGTCAAATCGATGATGACTTGAGACAAGCCCTTCTGGCGGTCAGAAGTTTCACCCGAGGTGCGCACCAAGGCAATCATGTAATGACAGCCGTGCGCGTTGGTTGTCCAGATTTTACTGCCGTTGAGCACCCAACCCGCCTCAGTATTGACAGCGCGACTACGGATACTGGCCAGATCCGAACCCGAACTTGGCTCGCTCATCCCGATACAAAAAAAAGCTTCGCCGCGACAAATACGCGGAATATAAAACTGACGCTGCGCCTCGGTACCGTAACGCAACAACAAGGGCCCGCTCTGTCGGTCGGCGATCCAGTGTGAGGCGACCGGCGCCCCAGATGCAAGTAGCTCTTCAGACAGCACGAAGCGCGAATAGAAACCCTTGCCCGACCCCCCATACTCTTTTGGAATCGTCAAGCCAAGCCAGCCTTGCTTAGCCAGCTTTAGACTAAAGCCGTCGTCTGTCCCCATCCACGAACGAGCCTTGACGTGCGAGGGCACGTCTTTTAGCGCTTCGTTCAAAAAGAGCCTGATTTCAGTACGGAACGCCGCTTCATCCGCGGGAACCTGAGTGAACTCGAGTGCAGTTAGCATAATAAAAAATAATCCTGAAAATCACGATCAATAAGGGCCGTCAACACTGGCAACGGCATGCCCTATACTTGAGCGGAAATATACAGCAGACGAGACAAAAATAACTGAGTGCCCTGATTGTATTTGTTTGTCTGGGCTACACCAAACCATCAGGAGACGACATGAGCGAAGCTCAATTGCTAGGGGCCGGCTACACATGGCAAGAATTATCGGTGGGGCAACGGTTCAGAACCTTTCGCCGCACGATCACCGAAACCGATATTATTAATTTTATTAGCGTCACGGGCATGCTCGAGACCATCTTTATTGATCGCACTTTCTCACACGGCGCCATGAAAGGCCGCCCTGCCCCCGGCGCCCTGACCTATGGGCTCATTGAAGGCCTCTTGATGCAAGGCATGGTGCAAGGCACTGGGCTGGCCTTGCTTGAAGTTCATAAAAAAATGCTGCACCCGGTGGTTGCTGGGGATACCGTTTGGGCTGAAGTCGAAGTCACTGAGATTCGCCCGACTTCAAAACTCAATCGCGCGGTCGTGACCTCGCGCATTGATGTCAAAAATCAGGATGGCGTTGACGTGATGACCTACACCGCGACCCGTATGCTGGCGGGGGAAAGACATTAAGCAAAACGATAAGCCGCGTCTGGTGAAACTGATGTGTCAGCTGGTTTTTTCAAGAATGACAGGCCAGGCGCGACGCAAGTAATACAGCATCGACCACACCGTCAAGATCGCGGCGACCACGATCAGCACCTGCCCGACCTGCGCGACTGGGATTCCCCACAAATCAGCGTGATACAACAAACAAGGGATCGCGATCATTTGCGCCGCGGTTTTGAATTTGCCTAGCCAATGCACCGCAACACTGGCGCTCGCACCGAGTTGCGCCATCCATTCGCGCAACGCCGAAATGGTGATTTCGCGCCCAATGATGACCAGTGCGATCATCACATCGACTCGGTCAAGGTTAAGCAAAGCCAACAGCGCGGCAGACACCATCAGTTTGTCAGCAACCGGATCCAGAAACGCACCAAAGGCTGAAGTTTGATTCCAGCGCCTCGCCAGCCAGCCATCAAACCAGTCGGTCAGGGCAGCCACGACAAACGCGGCGGCGGCCCAAGTATCGCGCACAGGCAGCGCCAGCCAAGATTCAGGCAAATAAAACAAGCCAATCACCATGGGGATCATGGCAATGCGCAACCAAGTCAGAAAAATCGGGAGATTAAAAGGCATGGCACTATGCTAACCCACTAAATCATGACAGATCGACGTCAACGCAAGGCAAAATACAGTCGTTCAGCCAACTCGGGCGAGATTCCTTCGACCGAGGCCAGGTCTTCAATGCTGGCGTTGGCCACACCGCTAAAGCCCCCGAAGCGTGCCAAGAGCCTTTGCCGGCGCTTAGCGCCGATGCCGTCGATGTCTTCTAATCTTGAAACATTGCGAGTTTTTGCCCGCTTGGCTCGCATCCCCGTGATCGCAAAGCGATGGGCCTCATCGCGAATTTGAGCAATTAGCATCAACGCTGCCGACTCTTGACCAAGAGCCTGCGAGGTGCGCTCATCGGCAAAAATCAAGGTCTCAAGACCCACCTTGCGGTGCTCCCCTTTGGCAACTCCGACTAAAACAGTGATGTCTAGCCCTAACTCGACAAACACCTGCCGGGCAATCTCGACTTGCCCCTTGCCACCATCAATCAAAACCAGGCCGGGCATCACAGCCTCGCCGTCGGCGACTTTGCCAAACCGGCGCGTCAACACCTGACGCATCGCCGCGTAATCATCACCCGGTGTGATACCCGCAATGTTGTAGCGCCGATAGAGCGAGGGCTGCATCGCATGATGGGCAAAGACCACGCAAGATGCCTGGGTCGCCTCGCCCGCAGTGTGACTAATATCGAAGCACTCGATATGCAAGGCCTCGAGCACGATAGGATCAGTGTCTAGTTCTAGCGCCTCGGCCAGCGCAAGCGTGCGTGCGCTGCGGGCTCCTGTTTCTGACAAAGCGTTGGCCAGAGCCATCTCGGCATTGCGAGTCGCTTGCTCGAGCCAGGCGCGTCTGACGCCTTGCGGACGGCTGATAAATCGTGCTTTGGTGCTACGTGATTCTGCCAACAAATCGATTAACTCAGCATCTGGCAAGGCGTGCGAGCCTACCACCGCCGCCGGTAAGGGGTGGTCTAGATAATGTTGCGCGATAAAGACTTCAAGCACCTGCGAAGGCGAGTCGCCATCGGTGTGCGTCGGAAAAAAAGCGCGATCACCTAAGTGTCGGCCACCGCGCACCATCGCCAAGTTGACGCAAACACGGCCGCCCGCTGTGGCTACCACAATAATATCGGTATCACTTTGATCGGAGTCTTCCATGGTTTGCTGGTGCAAGACCTTGGCGAGCGCTCCCATTTGATCGCGCAACAAGGCAGCCTGTTCAAACGCGAGCGCCTCAGAGGCTTGCTGCATGCGGGTCTCGAGGTCGCCCATGATTTGCTGCGTTTCACCATTTAAAAAACGCGCAGCACGCTCGGCATCTTGTGCATAAGCCTCGGAGGTGATCTCGTTGACGCAAGGCGCCGAACAACGTCCGATCTGATGCAGCAAACACGGACGCGAACGATTTGAAAATACCGAGTCTTCACAGGTGCGCAACCGAAAAACTTTTTGTAAAATCTGGAGCGTTTCTCGCACGGCCCAAGCGCTGGGATAGGGACCAAAAAATTGGCCTTTCTTTTGTGTTGAACCGCGGTAATACGCAATACGCGGCGCAGCGTGTGCTGACAGCATCAAATAGGGATAAGACTTATCGTCACGAAACAAGATGTTGTAGCGCGGCCGCAAACTTTTGATCAGATTGTTTTCAAGAATCAGCGCCTCGGCTTCAGAGCGTGTGACTGTCACCTCGATCTTGACGACCCGCGCCACCATGTGTCCGATGCGCGGGCTTGTAGGTGTTTTTTGAAAGTACGACGCGACGCGCTTTTTTAAATCACGTGCTTTTCCGACATAAAGAACTTCTCCGCCGGCGTCGATGTGCCGGTACACGCCTGGCAAATGCGGCAGGCGTGCCAAAAACTCTTTGAGATCAAACTCAGCGGCGTCAGTTTCGCTCATTGAGTGCGTGTACGGTTGCAAGCGCACGGCAATAGGCGGCTTGTTGTTGCAACGCAGTCCAGTCGGGTGCCGTCTGAGCGGGCATCAGACGCGCGATGCGCGCCAAAGAGGCGGGCTCTGAATGATGCGTCAGACGCTCTAACAATTCATCAGCCAGATCGGGACGATTGCAAACCAACGCCATGTCGCAACCGGCCGTGAGCGCAGCCTGCGCGCGCGCCAGAATATCACCGGCCACCGCGGCAGCCTCCATCGTGAGATCGTCTGAGAACACGACGCCATCGTAATGCAGCCTGATTCGTAAAATATCTTTGATCCATTTTGCCGAAAACCCGGCGGGCTGCGTGTCGACTTTAGAAAAAATCACGTGCGCGGGCATCACCGAGGCAATCACCTGATCGCCTAGCCATTGATACGGCGCAGCATCATCTTGGAGAATCTGTTTTAACGATCGTGCATCGCGCGGAATTGCGTGATGCGAGTCGGCCTTGACTGCACCATGGCCTGGAAAATGTTTACCGCAAGCGGCCATCCCCGCGAAGCTCAGGCCTTGGGCCAAGGCGCGCGCCAACAGCGCGACCACGCGCGGATCGCGATGAAACGAACGGTCTCCAATCACAGAACTGACACCGTAATCAAGATCAAGAACCGGGGCAAAACTTAAATCAACACCGCAGGCGCGCAATTCTGCTCCCAACACATAGCCAACGTCAGTGACCAGGCGCAGCGCCTGCAACGGCTCTTGCATCCAGCGCTCGCCCAAACGGCGCATCGTGGGCAGGCTCGTAAAGCCATCTGTGCGAAAACGCTGAACGCGACCACCTTCGTGATCCACCGCGATCAGCAAGCGGGGCGTACGCAACTTATGGATGCTGTTCGTCAGCGCCACCAGCTGGGCGCGATTTTCAAAGTTACGCGCAAACAAAATCACCCCGCCAACCAAAGGATGCTTGAGTCTCTTTTTTTCGTCGGCAGTCAAGATGCAGCCTGCCACATCGACCACTAAGGGACCGCGTTCGGGCGTTTGCGTCGGAAGATTTTTTTTCACAAGGTTTCTCATACATTTAGTTGGCTGGATTCGACAACGACATAGGCCGCACCGTATTCGGACTCATCGGTCAGTGAAACGTGAGCGGCACCGAAGCGCTCGGCATACCACTCGGCTAAAGGAGAGGCGAGCACAATGTGCGGCCGCCCGCCAGGGGCATTTACAGTCTGCATCCGGGTCCACCACATGGGCATGCGCATCCCAAGCCCGATCGCTTTTGAAAACGCTTCTTTCGCAGCAAAGCGTGTCGCCAGGTAGCGCACCCCACGGGCACGATCACGCGCCGCGCGAGCCTTAAACACGCGCAACTCGTCAGGGCCCAAGATCTTTTCCGGAAAACGCTCAGGGTGGCGCCGCCAGGCCTGATCGATGCGTTCCATTTTGACGAGGTCGGTTCCGATTCCGGCAATCGCGCTCACAAGCCAGCCCTAGTTAAGGTTTACGCGCCTGCAACAATACCCCACGTTGGGCATTGAGGCGTGCGGTGATGATGCAAGCTTTCATATTGCGGATGGTGGTCTCCCATCCATCAAAAATGGCCTGCGCCACAATCGCATGGCCAATATTGAGTTCGGCGATACCTTCGAGTGCAGCAATTGGCGCCACGTTGCCAAAATGCAAGCCATGACCCGCATTCACGCGCAGCCCACATCCCAGTGCGACGCGAATCGCCTGCTCGAGCCTGAGGATTTCAAGCGCAGCCTGGGTCTCGTTGGCGGCCTCGGCGTAGGCGCCGGTGTGCAGTTCGATGACGGTTGCACCCGTGTCGGCGGCCGCACGGATCTGAACGGCGTCTGGGTCGATAAAAAGAGAGACGCGTATGCCGCTGCCTTGCAATTGTTTAACCGCCGCGCCTACGGCGCCAAACGCACCCGCGACCTCAAGGCCACCGTCTGTCGTTAATTCGGCGCGTTTTTCGGGTACCAGACAAACGTCTTGGGGCACCACCTCACAGGCGATTTTCAGCATTTCTGTGGTGATCGCGCATTCGAGATTCATGCGGGTGCGCAACTTTGGGCGCAACGCAAAAACATCGGCGTCTTGAATATGACGTCGATCTTCGCGCAGATGTAACGTAATCAGGTCGGCGCCTGCGTCTTCAGCTAGCAGGGCGGCCGCAAGCGGATCGGGGTAAGCCGTATGACGTTGCTGGCGCAGCGTAGCAACGTGGTCGATATTAATGCCAAGATCAATCATAAGGGGGCAACTTTTTAGCATTGAGCGACGAACGCGCGGTTGGCGTGCGACGCACTGCTGCGCCGACAATACGACGCAGTCCGAACATTATCGCTTACAAACAGCGCTTGTCGCCAATCACTATTTGACGATAATCACCGCGCCTTTCAAGAGAGCCTCGGGCAACGTGACACCCTGTTTTTTTGCCGCGGCGAGGTTGAGCTGAAGCTGGGGCTTACTCAGGACTTCAGGGGTGATCGAGCCAGGCTTGGTGCCTCGTAAAATCCTGACCGCCTGGCGTCCGGCTGCAGCACCCAACTCACGCTCGGTAATCACAAGCGCCGCCAACGCCCCAGCCTGCACGCTGGCGGTATCGGCAGCAAGCAAGGGAATCTTGGCGTCATTGGCCACCTTAACCAGACCCGGGTAAGCCGCCTGCGTGTGTGGATCCCAAAAAGTATGAAGCACGTCAACCTTGCCGATCAAGCTGCGGGCCGCCGCAGCCACGTCAGGCGCGCGCACCGCTGCCACCTCAACCATCAACAGCCCCGCCTTCGTCAGCTGCTCTTGAAACTCGCGCACGACCACGACCGAAGCCGCATCCGCCGGGTTGAACACAACCCCCACCTTGCGCGCCTGGGCAACCACCTGACGAATCAGAGTGACTCGACGCGTTAGCGTTAACAAGTCAGAAACTCCGGTCACGTTTGTCCCCGAGGCCGACCAGCTTGGTACGAGTTCTGCCTGCACCGGGTCAGTCACTCCGACAAAAATAATCGGCATCTGCTTGGTGTGCTTCATCAGAGCCTGCGCCGCCGGCAACGACAGCGCCACTAACACATCAGGGCGCGACAACACCAGACCCAAGGCCCGCTGATTCAGCTGTTGCTCATCGGTGGACGCCGTCTCGGACACCCACTTTAAGTTGCGCCCCTCAACAAAACCGGCCGCTTTGAGCGCGTCGCGCAAACCGTCTCGCATTGACTCATTCGCCACACCGCTATCGGTCGCCAACACTGCCACCGACTTGGTTTGCGCCCAAGAGGCTGCAGACGTGAACGCCAGAATTCCACACAGCCACACTACGACGCACGCTCGACGAATCATCGGACTCACCTCTAAAAATTCTCTAGATCACTAACATCGCGTTCTGCGCTCGGCCCAACAAAGAGCGCGCCCATTTTTTGGCGGGTAGTCGATATTGTGTCTCAAGCGCGTCAGCGCGCGCCAGTAGCTGTTCGATCGAAACCTCAAGCCTTGGCCCCTTAAACGCCAACACAATCTGATTGCCCGCATCGATTTGCGGCAAGCTCAACAGGCGCCCCTCGAAGGCCTGACTCAAATTGCGGATATTGCGTTCAAAACTAGCATGCGCGCCAAACAAGTTCACAGTCAAAATGCCCACGTCGCTAAGCACCGCATGACAATTTTGATAAAACTCCAATGAGTCACGCACCGGCCCCCTGGCCTGTCCATCATAAATATCCACCATCAGGACCGAACAGCTGCCGTGGTGCTGCGTTTGAGCCACCCACTCCCCCGCATCACAGTGTTCAATTTTGAGCCGATTGGGTCTGGGCAATTTAAAGTACAGATCACAGGCCGACGTCACCAGCGGATTCCATTCAACGACCTCGAGCCGAGAGCGGGTGTGCTTCAGACAAAACCGGGTCAGTGAACCCGCCCCTAACCCCAACAGACCCACGGCTTGCTCTCGGGGCGGACTCAAGAACAAAAGCCAGGCGAGCATCTGCGCGGTGTACTCAAGCACCAGCTCGGCGGGCTGAGCCACCCACATCGCACCCTGCACCCACTCCGTACCAAAATGCAGATAACGCACCCCTGCCGCCTCGGATATTGTCGGGATTTCATGCTTGCGTGACACGCTATGGCCTCCGAGGGCTTGTTTTGACAAGATTTGTTAAAAAGACACCCGTCGCAGAATAGCATTGCCGCTTTGCCATAATCCTCCCGAGGATGTAGAATAGTGGGCTGAACTTAGGATACGTGGTGGGGGTTTAACTAGAGCCCACCGGCGACCCGACCAACCTTAAAGGATTCAAAATGAAAGACGGCATTCACCCAAAATATCAAGACGTGGCCTTTGTTGATTTGCAAACCGGCAACAAGTTCGTGACGCGTTCCACACTCAATAGTCGCGAAACCGTCGAAATCGATGGCAAAACAATGCCGTTATTCAAGTGCGACGTTACCTCTGAATCACACCCTTTTTATACCGGCGCCCAAACGCGTCTGGTTGAAACCGGTCGGGTCGAGAAATTTCGCGCACGCTTTGCCCGCACGTCTGGTACAAAAAAGGCTGCTGCTTAATTTGAACGTTCGCGCTCAAATGAAGTAAACCGGGGCAGCCTTTGGCTGCCTTTTTTTGTGACCCCCTCTCTCCCGCGCAGGCTAACGCTCACCCGTGTCAACCCAACACCCCGCCACCCCCGCACGCATGACGGCACCCGCCACGGTTAAGTTGCCGAGGGTGTTGTTTTTCGTCTTGGCGTTTGTGTATATCGTCGCAGGCTTACTTGGCCGCGACCCCTGGAAAACCGACGATGTCGTCGGCCTGGCCACGATGCTATCGGCCTTACGTGACCAAAGCAGTTGGCTGACTCCACACATCGGGCCACTCGCACTGGCGCAAGACGGCCCACTGGCCATGTGGGTGGGTGCCGGACTCATCTCCCTATTCGGCTCGTTGCTCGGCGACATTCTGGCCTCAAGGCTGGCCAACCTACTTTGGTTTGGCATCACCCTGGCCTCGCTTTGGTATGGCACTTACTTACTCGGTCGCCGCACCGAAGCGCAACCCTTGGCGCTACCGTTTGGCGGCGAGCCTTCGGTCAAAGACTATGGCCGTCTGCTCGCCGACGCAGCAAGTCTTTTGTTATTAGCGACTGTTGGTATTTTGGCCCGGCTCCACGAAACCTCCATCGTCCCAGCGCACATCGCCTGTCATGCCCTAGCTTTTTTCGCCCTCGTGCGCATGCTCGACAAACCAAAACTTGGCGCAGTATTCCTGATTTTGGCTGTGACAGGGGCTTTTTTAAGCCGCGCCTGGCCCGGCCTGTTACCAGTCTTGTTCGCCTTGTTGTTTGCGCTGCATCCGCGCAGTGGCTTATGGCTCAAACGCCATCATATTTTGGCTGCGCTCGTCGTGGCGGGAGCGGCGATCGCGACCTGGTGGATACTGGCCACGCGCGCGAATCCTGACTGGATCGAGGCCTGGCGTTACTGGAACATCAGCCGTCTGGGGCTGCCAGAGTTTGAGGTGGGCATGCGTCCGCTGCGTGATTTGCCTTGGTTTCTCTGGCCCATTTGGCCGCTCGCCTTGCTTGCGTTGTGGCAATGGCGCAGATGGATGACGGCGCCTCACATTTGGTTGCCGCTCGCGTTTGTGTTGGGCTTGCTGCTGACCCTGCCCGTCCTGCAAGAGCCCGGTGAAGCCGAATACGTCTTGTTGGTCGTGCCTCTGGCAGCACTCGCAGCTTTCGCGCTACCCACCATGCGACGCGCGGTCATCAACACGCTCGACTGGTTTGCCTTGATGTGCTTTTCGCTCACTATCGTAGGTGTCTGGGTCGGCTGGTTTGCCCTGCACTTTAATATCCCAAAACAAATTTCGCTCAATATCATCCGCCAAACCGCCGGCTACGAGCCCCGTCTGCTTTGGTGGCCTGTGGTGGTCGGCGTGTTCGCTACGCTCTGCTGGGTGGCGCTAGTCGTGTGGCGCCTGCGCTTGCGACCCACAGTCCTGTGGCGAGGCTCAATACTTTGCGCGGCAGGTCTCACTCTGACCTGGCTGTTACTGGTGCTGCTATGGCTCCCCGCACTTGATTACGTCAGAAGCTATCGTCCTATGTCTGGTCAAATCAAACACGCGCTGGCGCAAGCTGTTGGCGCTTCAGGGCAAGCCAGTTGTCTGCGCGCGCAAGGCTTATCACTCGGGTCGCGCGCCTCACTATATGTGTTTGACGGCCTGATTTTTACCTACGATTCCCGATGCCCCTTTGTATTGCAACAAACCACGCTCAAGCGACTTGAAGATGGTTCTGCCGGCTATAGCGAGGTCGCGCAAGTGTTGTGGCAAGGCTCGCGTGGCGCAGACCGCTACGATCGCTATCGCCTGCTGCGCATATCCACTCGATGACTGCATTTCATTTAGCACCTCGGTCTTTTCGGGCCACGCTGCAAGCGATTCTGAAGCAATCCTGGCCTGTGCTCATTAGTTCGTGGGCGGGGATGGCGTTTGGCGTACTTGACACCGCGATGACGGGCCATGCGAGTGCGACCGACTTGGCGACGATGGCGCTGTCGATTGCCATTTACATCACAGTCTTTATTGGTTTGATCGGTGTGATGCACGCCCTCATTCCCATTCAGGCCCAGCACTTTGGCGCGGGCGAACTCAAACAAGTCGGTCAGGTTTGGGGTCAGGGGATTTGGGTCTCGTTGTTGCTGTCGGTGATCGGCGGCGTTGTCATGATGTTTCCGGACGTCTGGCTGGGGTTCTCAGGCGAAATTGCCCCCGAGGTGCGCAGCAGTGTGCACAGTTACCTTTTGGCACTGACCTTTGGCTTGCCCGCGGCTCTGATGTTTCGCACGGTGTATGGCCTAGCCAATGCTGTCTCGCGTCCCAAACTCATCATGACGATCAATCTGATCGGCATTGCGCTCAAAGCGCTGTTTAACTGGTTACTGATATTTGGCAACTGGGGGTTTCCTGCGTTAGGAGCCACCGGGGCCGGCATCTCTTCGGCAGTGGTGTTTTGGATCACGCTTGGTCTGGGTTTATGGGTGGTATTACGCAACCCCTTTTATCGGCAGTTTCAACTCACGCTAGGCGTGCCACACCTAAAAAGTATGTGGGCGATTCTTAAGCTCGGTTTGCCAATGGGGGGGTCGTATCTGGTTGAGGTCTGCGCTTTTACTTTTATGTCATTGCTCGTGGCGCAAGAAGGAATCGCCGCGATTGGTGGCCATCAAATCATGTCAAATCTTGCCGCCTTGTCTTATATGATGCCCATGTCGATCGGGGTAGCCACCGCGGCTCTCACCGCACAGGCTATTGGCGCCAAGCAGATACAGCAAGCGCATCGTACAAGCATGATGGGCTTAGTGGTCGGTTTAAGTGGCGCGTGCCTGACGGCCTTAGGTTTATATTTAGGGCGTGAAGAGATCGTGGCGGCTTATACCAATAATCCCGAGGTTGCCAGCGTCGCTCTATCGCTGTTGGTGTTACTGCCCTTCTTCCATATCGTTGACGCCATGCAGTGCATCAACAGTTACTTGTTGCGCGCCCACAAAATTGCCTTTGTCCCCATGCTGCTGCAGATCTTTGCGCTCATGACGGTTGGGCTGCTCGGTGGCTGGTGGATGGGTTTTGGCCCAGGCAAAAGCCTGATGGAGCCGGTGCGCAATCAGTTGTTGGCAGGCTCGCCAGTGGGTGCGGGCAGCATGTGGCTCATGGCCACCATTGGCTTAGCGATCTCAACAATCTTGCTGCACAGTTGGTATCTAATGATGATCCGCAAACAACTACGGCTTGCCAGCCAGACGCCGAGCCCCACGCGTTAGAGTTTAATGAAGGTTTCGCGGTAATACTTGAGCTCATCGATCGACTCATAAATATCTGCGAGCGCCTGATGCTTGCTGCGCTTTTCAAAGCCTTTGAGCAGCTCGGGTTTCCAGCGTCGAGCCAGCTCTTTAAGCGTACTGACATCAATCGTGCGATAGTGAAAAAACTGCTCGAGCTTTGGCATGTAATTAAACATAAACCGGCGGTCTTGGCTCACCGTATTGCCACAGAGCGGTGATTTGCCGGCAGGCACGTATTGCGCCATAAAGGCGATCAGTTGGGCTTCGACTTCGGGTTCAGTGAGCACAGAGGCCTTGACACGCTCGGTGAGCCCGCTCTTGCCGTGCGTCGATTTGTTCCAGCTATCCATCGCGTCAAGCAGGTTATCGGGCTGATGCACCACCAACACGGGGCCTTCCGCTACGATCGTCAGGTCGGGCTCGGTGATGACCACTGCTACTTCGATGATGCGTTCTTTTTCGGGGTCGAGGCCGGTCATTTCCATATCCAGCCAAACTAAACGAAATTCGTTTGGATGGGGTGTTGCGGTTTGCTTGGTTGCTGCCTGGGCGCGGATGTTGGCCATATAATCAATCCAGTTAAAGCGTGATTTTCTCATACACGGTCCCAGGGCTCACAGGTCTTATGCTGACATTCTTATTTGTTGTTTTTTTGCTCGCCATGGTTGGCGTGCGCTTATGGCTCGGCAATCGCCAAATCCGACATGTGTTATCGCACCGCGCAGAGGTACCGGCCGAGTTTGCGTCACGTATTGGCTTAGCCAGCCACCAAAAGGCGGCCGACTACACCACGGCACGCGTTCGCCTGGGCATGCTTGAGTTGGTCTTTGATGCCGCTGTGCTGGTTGGCCTGACGCTCTTGGGCGGCTTACAAATGCTTGACCTCTGGGTCAATACCTTGACCTCGCAAGATTTACTCAGACAAGTCTTACTGATTGTTGTGGTCAGCGTGTCGCTTGGCGTGCTTGGCTTGCCTTTTTCGGTATACCGGCAATTTAAACTCGAGGCCAAATTTGGCTTTAATCGCATGACGCCAGGTTTGTTTGTCGCCGATATGCTCAAAGGGCTTTTACTGGGCGCTCTGTTGGGCTTACCCCTGCTGGCGGCGGTCTTGTGGCTCATGGCCGAGGCGGGCAGTTATTGGTGGCTTTGGGCCTGGGGGCTTTGGTCAGTCTTCAACTTGCTTGTCCTGTTTATTTTTCCGACCTGGATCGCCCCTTTCTTTAATAAGTTCACGCCGCTGACCGACGAAAAACTGGCTGTCAGTATTCGGGGTCTGGCCGAGCGTTGCGGCTTTGCACTAAACGGCCTGTTCGTCATGGATGGCTCAAAACGCTCGGCGCATGGCAACGCGTATTTCACGGGCTTTGGCAAGGCCCGTCGCATCGTCTTTTTTGACACGCTGCTCGCGCGCCTGACGCCCGACGAAATCATCGCGGTTCTGGCGCACGAACTCGGCCATTTCAAACACAAACACATTCTCAAACGTCTGGTCTTTAGCTTTGTGGGTGCGCTATTTTTCTTTGCGATTCTGGGGTGGCTTGCGGGGCAAAGCTGGTTTTATACCGACTTGGGCGTGATCCCACAACTCGGCGCGCGCAACGATGGGATGGCATTGTTACTCTTTTTTATGGTGATCCCGGTGTTCACCTTTGCGCTCACGCCACTATTTAGCTGGTTCTCGCGCAAAGACGAATTTCAGGCTGATCACTTTGCCACTCAGCAAAGCTCGGCCGAACAACTGGTATCGGCTTTGGTCAAGCTAGTTGACGACAACGCCTCAACACTGACACCAGATCCAGTGCACTCGGCGTTTTATGACAGCCATCCGCCAGTTTCAATTCGCATACGACACTTGCTGGCCTCATGAGCGAACGCACACAGGGACGCGTCATCGCAGCACACGGCCGACATTACACAGTTGAACTGCAAGACCAGTCTTTGCTCAAGTGCTTTCCACGCGGCAAAAAAAATGAAGCTACGGTGGGCGACTATGTCCAGATCACCCGCCAGGGTCTGGACGAAGGCTCTTTAGAAGCCGTCTTACCCCGTAAAAATCTACTCTTCAGATCCGACGAAAACCGCAGCAAGCAATTTGCGGCCAATGTCGATCAACTCTTAATCGTGATCGCAGTCGCCCCCGCGTTTTCAGATGATTTGCTCGGGCGTGCGCTCGCGGGCGCGTGGTCGGCGGGTATCACGCCGATCATCTTGCTCAATAAGGTTGACCTGACGCAGGGCTTGCCTGCGGCGCGCGCCAAGCTCGCACCGTTTTATCAGCTTGGCGTGCAAATTATTGATATTTGCGCCAAGGATACCGCTCAGGTAATGTCGACGATTTTGCCCTTGCTTACTGGCCAGACTTCGCTGTTGCTTGGGCAAAGCGCCATGGGCAAATCAACCTTGCTCAATACTCTGGTGCCGCTCGCTTTAGCGGCCACGCGCGAACATTCTGTTGCGTTGGGCGCAGGCAAACACACCACGACAAGCACCCGTCTTTATCACCTACCTGAAGCGGGTGGCGATTTGATCGATTCACCCGGCTTTCAGGGCTTTGGCCTGCTACATCTTAAGCGCGAAGAAATCGAACGAGGGTTTCCAGAATTCGACGCGCATATCCCAGAGTGTCGCTTTTATAACTGTACGCATCAGCGCGAACCCAACTGTGGAGTGCTCGCAGCGTTGACGCGCCACGAGATTGATGCGGGCCGTCACGCGCTGTACGTCAGGCTCGTCGAGGCCCGCGCGGCACACGACGCGTACTAAGGGTTTGGCGTGGCCGCCTCAGACAAAACCTGGCACATGCCTAACAACATTGCCGCAGTGGCCCCCCAGATAAAAAACTGGTTGTAAGGCACTGAATAATACTGTCGCAACCGCCCATCAGGCAGTTGAGTCTGATGAAAGCGATAATTTGCCGGGTCGGTCAAAAAGGCCAGAGGGACTTCAAAGACCTCGGCCACCTCAAAGGTGTCAGGAGCCAACGTAAACCCAGGACGCACCAAGGCGGTTACCGGATTAATGGCAAACCCCGAGCCCGTAATGTAACGGGGCAACCCCCCCAGACATTCGATGTGCTCGCGCACGAGTCCGGTCTCTTCCTCGGTCTCGCGCAGGGCGGTATCTTTAACATCGACATCGCTGGCCTCGCAGCGCCCCCCCGGAAAGCTAACTTGTCCAGCATGATCGTTTAAGTGCGCCGAACGTTGCGTTAACAGCACTGTCAGGCCCTCTGAACGCATGACAATCGGCACCAAAACAGCTGCCTCGACAAGCGGGCCCTCGCGACCCGGAAACCGCCTGAGCGACTCATTGGGAATATCAAGCGGGCGTTCAATGTTTTCGGATAAGACCAAGCGCAGCCAGTCAGGAGTCAAATGCGCAGAGGGAACCGCTCCAAACTTTAACGTCGAGGCCACCCAAGGCTGGGTCATCGGATCAAAGGAAGTTCTTGTGGGCGCACGACGAACGCGCGAGCCCTCGGGAGGGATGACAGACATAACAGCGAGTATGATCCAAGCAACAGTTGCCTCCTTTTTAACCGAAAGCGAGGCGGGTCGTGAAATAATCAGAGCAATCCCTTGGTGAACGCCCTAAAAAGTTTGGTGCCGAGCAAAAAAAACACCCTTTCGGGTGTTTTTTTTAGTGCCGGAACAAACCTAATGTTGAGTCTTTAGGCCGCCGCAACAGTGACTGTTTTGCGAACCAGTTTTTCTTTGATACGCGCTGATTTACCTGAGCGATCGCGCAAGTAATACAGCTTGGCACGGCGCACGTCGCCACGACGCTTGACTTCGATCGAGGCGATTTGAGTTGAGTACAACTGAAACGTACGTTCAACGGCTTCGCCAGACGAAATCTTGCGAACGATGAACGAGGAGTTCAGGCCGCGATTGCGGCGAGCAATTACCACGCCTTCGAAAGCCTGGGCACGCTTACGCACGCCCTCAACCACGTTGACGCTCACAATAACGGTGTCGCCGGGGGCGAACTGGGTGACGGGTTTACCGCCAGTGAGGCGAGCAATTTCTTCTTGCTCAAGAATAGCGATCAGGTTCATATGAACTCCAAGTCATCGTGCTCTCGGTGGTATCACCAGCCTGCTTTGCCTCAAAGACGCTGAAAGCAAAACATAACGCTGGATCGGTATTGTTTGACGTGCGCCTGACCTATTCAGGGGCCGCTACCGGGCAGAGGATGCGTTAACAAAGCCATTGATTCTACAACACTTTTGGGTCTTTACGCTAGTGCTCAAACTGCAGCCCGCGACAAAGACTACTATGACAGCCTTGTGACACCTGACTCTGAGTCGGAGCCTAAGCGTTTATGAGTTCTTCAGCCCTGCTGTTGGTGATTGCCGCAGCGATTGCCCATGCCTCCTGGAATCTGCTAGCCAAACGTGCTGCACACGTTGGGACAGCTTTTGTCTTTGCCTACGGACTCTGTTGCACCATTGTCTATGCACCATGGGTATTGTGGATTTTAATCTTCGATGAAAACACCTGGAGCTGGCCCATCATCAGTTGTATTGTGCTGTCGGGCATGTTGCACTTGGCTTATAGCCTGTGCCTGCAACGGGGCTATCAGCTGGCAGACTTGTCGGTGGTGTACCCAATCGCACGGGGTACCGGCCCCCTGTTATCAGCCCTTGGCGCCCTGCTGTTGCTAGGCGAGCCCGCTACGGCTCGCGGTCTTGCGGGCTTGTTGTGCGTGGTGACAGGCGTTTTACTCATTGCCACACAAGGAAAAATTAACCGTCTGCTGCAGCCAGAGGCTTTGGTCGGTGTGCGCTGGGGCGCCCTGGTCGGTATTTTTATTGCGTTTTATACGCTGGTGGATGCCTATGGAGTCAAAATCCTTTTAATTGCTCCGGTGGTGTTTGACTGGGCGACTTGCGCCACTCGGACGCTGCTCATGCTGCCACACACAGCACGGCAGCCCAGGCAGGCGCTTGCGGCCATGAAAGGCCATTGGCCTTTAGCTTGGGCGATCGGAGTGCTATCGCCCTTAGGCTACATTTTGGTGCTCTACGCGCTGCGCGATGGCGCTCCGGTAAGCCTAGTGGCACCGGCGCGCGAGATGTCTATGCTGTTGGTGACGCTCGCTGGGCTGTATCTGCTACGCGAGCCGGTGGGCTGGGGCCGGCTGCTAGGCTGCTGCGCAATCGCACTCGGGGTAGTGCTGCTGAGTTGGGCGAGCTGAGATCAAAACTAAAAACAAAATCAGGCCACAGCCAAAACAACAGCTTTCGTTAAAACCCCGCAGCACTGCCGACTAATAAAACCGCCGGAATCATAGCAATCCAAAAAGATAAAACTAAGATGTCGGACAACATGCCCTTGGTGCTAGGCGAACTCGCATTTGCAACCGAAGATGCAAAAGCTGGGGTATGGTTGGGGCGTGAGGCTTGGCTCAAAGTAGGTTGACGCATGTTAAGGCTCCTGAAGATGAACGACTGGCTGAGCGCTAGGGATCAGCGCGTCTGCGGTTTAAAAAAAATAACGTTTTAAATCAAAGTACTAGCGGTTGAAATTACCACCCTCGACCGCCGAAGAGACCGCGGGTGGTTGCCGGGGACCTAGAACCGACAAAACTGTTTGGTTAATAACCATAAACAGTACTGTACACATAAACAGTACTGTTTGCAAATACAGTTATTTAGTCGGCGGCTTTTTTACAACATCGCTAGGGATGCTCTACGCCTAATTTCAAGCCAGAGGGGTCGCGCTATGCTAATTTTCGATCTTCTTAAATTTTTTGTTTGACTCACGCGATGACAACTTTCACCTCGAGCCATGCCTTGTTTAAAGTGTTTTCTGACTACGGCATGGACAGACTATTTCTGGTGCCAGGTGAAAGCTATTTGGGCCTGCTTGATGCACTGGTTGACTTTCCGCAGATCGACGTCGTCACCTGCCGCCATGAGGGCGGCGCCGGCTACATGGCGGTCGCCGACGGGCGTCTGACGCGTCGCCCCGGCCTGGCCTTGGTCAGCCGCGGCCCGGGCGCCTCGAACGCTGCAATCGCCGTACACACCGCTCAGCAAGATGCCGTACCAATGATTCTGGTGATTGGTCAAATCGCTGCGCGCGATTTGCGCCGCGAGGCGTTTCAAGAAATCGATTATCAAAAAATGTTTGGCTCGGTAGCAAAATGGGTGTTTGAATGCACGGGTCCCGAACAAATCGCCCAGGCCGCGTTCAAGGCGATTCGGATGGCGACCTCAGGTGTGCCGGGCCCCGTTGTGTTGGTGCTGCCCGAAGACATTCAGCAACAAGCCGTGTCAGAGCCGAGCTTCAAACAAACGCCACATGTGTTTGGCTTGCCCCCTGCCGACACCCTGGCAAACATCCTCCAACAACTGAACGCTGCGCAGCGACCGGTGGTGATCGCCGGTGGCGTGTTCGACTGCCCGGGTGGTCGTGAAGCGCTAGCAGCCTTTGTGCACCACTGGCAACTCCCGACAATGGTGTCGTTTAGACGTCATGATATTTTTGACAATGACGACGCATTTTTTGTGGGCGACCTAGGGCTTTCAAACCCTGCGGCGCAAATGGCGACTTTACAAACCAGCGATTTTATTTTGGCGCTAGGCACCCGCTTAGGCGACATTACGACACAAAACTATCAGTTCCCCGCTTACGCGCAGACGTCACAAACATTTCTGCATTGCTATCCCGATTCGCGCGTCGTCAGCTGGGATACCGTTGCCGATTACCCGTTGGTATGCGACCCCATCGCACTGGTTAAAGCCTTCACGCAGGCACCCGCTCCCACCATCAGTGCCGCGCGTGTCAACTGGCTCAAAGCGCTTCGTGAACACTCTGAGTCGTGGGCGGCCTGGCCCGCGCGCCAGGCAAAAGCAGGCGTGAACTTCACCGAGGTCGTCCGTGCCCTAAAGGCCTATGCACCGCCCGACACGACCATCTGCCTGGACGCCGGCACATTTGCGGCTCCGGTGTATCGCCACTTTACGTTCACCACCGGACAGCGTCTGATGGCACCTCTGGCGGGTGCCATGGGGTATGGCACACCAGCAGCCGTGGCCTGCGCCCTACGCGAACCGACACGCACCACGATTTGTATTGTCGGCGATGGTGGATTTTTAATGACAGGCAACGAAATGATTCTGGCTGTTGAGCGCAAGCTGCCCATTATTTTTATCGTCTCAAACAATGCCAGCTACGGCTCGATTCGTTTGCACCAAGAGCGCGGCTACCCAGGGCGCGTCAGCGGCACCTCGCTTTTTAATCCTGATTTTTATGAGTTGGCGCGCAGCTTTGGCATGGCCTCGGCACGCATCACGCACAAAGAAGAAATCGCTACCGTGATCCAAGCCGCATTTCAGTCAAACGCGCCGATTTTGCTTGAAGTCAATACAAGCTTAGACGCGATCCTGCCTTGACGGTCTGCGAAGCTGTCGGCTGACCAGACGCGTGCGTGCGACTTGTCAGCCACTTGAATGACACCACTGGATCCTAAACCACCAAATCCGAACGCGTCAGCACCTCAGACAAGACAGACCCTTGAGATAACGCAAGGTTGAGTGCCTGAACCCGAGGCAAGACCGAGCCAGCATAGAAAACGGCTGTCGCAAACTTATTTTGAGTAAACGGCGTGGCACTCGCCGCACGCTGAGCAGCGCTACAAACCAGTGCCGCGCGTGCAAGGTGCCAGCCGCCTAAGACATAGCCCGTTAGCATGAGATAAGGAACGCTGCCGGCATATACGGCGCGAATATCGCTCTTGGCGTAATCGAGTACGTACTGCACCGCTGCACGATAAGACTCGACGGCCTGTGTCAGGCGTAGGTGAATCAAGCGTAAGCCCGCGGCATGGTCAGCGTCTGCCACCGCACTCTCGGCCTCGAGTTCTGCGAGCGTTTGCTGCATCGACTGCGCCAACCCAAGGGCTGTCGCGCCCGCATCGCGCAACGTTTTACGACCCACCAGGTCGTTTGCCTGAATCGCTGTCGTTCCTTCATAAATTGTCAAAATGCGCGCGTCACGATAAAACTGTGCCGCCCCAGTTTCTTCAATGAAACCCATACCACCATGCACCTGAATACCCAGAGATGTCACCTCAAGCGCGCATTCGGTCGAAAATCCTTTAACGACCGGCACCAAGTAGTCGTACAACGCCTGATTGGCCCGACGCACCGCTGGGTCAGTGTGTTCAACACTTAAATCATCAGCGACTGCCGCCACACAGGCAATCGAGCGCGCCGCCTCAGTCAGGCCACGCATCGTCGACAACATCCGTTGCACATCGGGGTGCTGCACGATCGGCACAGCTGCAGCCGAGCCTTCGATGGCACGGCTCTGCACTCGATCGCGCGCATAGGTACGCGCTTTTTGGGTGGCCGCTTCGCTCACGCCAATTCCCTGAACACCCACGGCAAAACGCGCAGCGTTCATCATAATGAACATATATTCGAGACCACGGTTTTCTTGGCCAACTAATGTACCCAGCGCACCTGCACCGACTTCGCCTTTATCCTCGCCAAACAAAAGAATTGCCGTAGGACTGCCGTGAATACCTAACTTGTGTTCGATCGACGCGCACCAGACGTCATTGCGCGCTCCCAAAGAACCATCGTCCTTGACCAACACCTTTGGTACAACAAAAAGCGACAAGCCCTTAACTCCAGGCGGCGCATCGGCCAGACGTGCCAAGACCAGATGCACGATGTTTTCGGCCAGATCATGTTCACCAAAAGTGATGTAGATTTTTTGACCAAATAAACGATAAGTGCCATCTGCCTGGG
The DNA here is from genome assembly GCA_945872285.1 of Bordetella parapertussis. Lineage (GTDB taxonomy): Bacteria > Pseudomonadota > Gammaproteobacteria > Burkholderiales > Burkholderiaceae_B > Zwartia > Zwartia parapertussis_D. The sequence goes on from CAMBZR010000035.1 coordinate 32,511, forward strand.
TAACCGCTCGCGTATTGACCAGCGACAGATCAGAGCCCGCCTGCGGCTCGGTCAAGTTCATCGTGCCTGTCCACTTGCCTTGTACCAGCGCTTCGATATAAAGCTTTTGCTGCTTGTCAGAGCCCGACAACAAAAGCGCCTCGATCACGCCATCAGTTAACAAGGGGCATAACGAAAACGCGACGTTTGCTGCGTACAGATTTTCGGTCGTCGCCGTAGACAACAATTTGGGTAAGCCTTGCCCACCCCACTGTTCAGGGTGGCGCAAGCCCTGCCAACCACCTGCTACAAATTGTTTAAACGCGTTTTGATATGAGGCCGGCATGGTCACAACACCGTTGCTGTACCCCGGTGGGTGCTGGTCACCATCCCAGTTTGTCGGTGCCACGACCTCGGCAGCAAACTTCGCGTTCTCGTGAAGCACCGCTTCAAGCAAGTCGGGCTCAAGCCCAGCAAAAACCGGCAGCTTTAAGAGTTCGGGCAACGCAGCGATATGCTCAAACACAAAACGAAAATCATCCACTGGGGCACGGTAAGTCATCTGGCTCGCCTCGTTACAAACTCAAACAAAAAACCCCGTCGCGGGGACGGGGTCAGAATACTCTGTGATACTTGACCCAAGCTTACAGAGCGGTCACAAGTTCAGGCACAGCCTGAAACAAGTCAGCAACCAGACCATAATCTGCCACACCAAAG